>JABTUS010000008.1 GCA_015075305.1 Opitutaceae bacterium
GACGCGAATGATCTCCGGCAGCCCGACCTGTCGCATCAGATTCTTGAACGTGCACAGCGTGTTGTGGAACTGCTGATTGGGCTGGGCACGGCACGCGAGAATGAAGTGGCTGTACAGGTCGCACACCGTCAACGGATCGCAGCGAGTGCCGTCCGCCAGATTAAACCAGCCCTTGAAGTCGACCGTCCACACGTGATTGGGCTGCGTCGCCTCGGTCAACCCATTGCTTGGAGCCTCGTAGGCACCCGGTTTTCGCCGCCGTTTCACGCTCAATCCGTTGCGCCTGAGGATCTCTCCAATTGTGCTTCGCGCCGGCGGTCGCTCGATCTGATGCTTCAACTCAAGCATCCGATACAGCTTCTTCGGCCCCCAGGTTCGATGCAGCCGCCTTTCCGCCACAATCAAGGCCTCGATCTGCTCTGCGGTTCGCTGGGGCATGCGATGCGGTCGATGACTCCGCACTCGGAGGCCATTCATCCCCTCATCCGCGTATCTTTCCAGATGCTTGTACCCGGTTTTCCGGCTGATCCCGAACTGCTCACACAGCTCGGTCACGGTGAATCGCCCGCTTTTCGCAAGGCTCACAAATCGAATTATCTCGTCCATAGTGGTTACATTTTTCCACGGCATGTCGCCGTTATGTGTAACCCATCACTCTGGACAATCTGTCACCTATCACTCCGGATCATACCCACCTTGGTGAACTCGGTCGCCGCCCACGGGGCTGGACTCTCCGGACCGGAATGAAGTAGCGCCTCGTCTGCCGCTGGATCATTTCACCACCTCGAACACTGCGACACATTCGATTTGCGCTGGGAACTGGTTGAATATGCCAAGTGGCTCGCTCTTGAAGACCCCTTCAATGACGACGTTTACCCGATTATCCCTCGTTGTCCGTTCTGCTTGCGAGCCGGGGCAATCTTTGCCGATCCACAAGCACAACTCCGTGTTTTTCG
Source organism: Opitutaceae bacterium (assembly GCA_015075305.1). Lineage (NCBI taxonomy): Bacteria > Pseudomonadati > Verrucomicrobiota > Opitutia > Opitutales > Opitutaceae > Opitutaceae bacterium. The sequence goes on from JABTUS010000008.1 coordinate 957, forward strand.
CCATGAACACACCTCGACTTTCAAAGAGGACCGAAGACGGAGCTTCAAAATAGTAGAAGCCCATGACTCGAACCATTTGCCCATTCCACCGTTCCGGATCCTTGAGCAGGTCGCTAACAGATATGGCACTCATAGCAGCTGCAGAAATTGTTGAAGGCGTGTTTTTGCAACTCATGATGAAGAATCCCACGACAAGACAAACGAAGCACATAACCCGGGTTTTCATCGGCTGAAGGTCCCCAGGTTTTCTGTTCGCGTTCGCCAGGCTCCGTCTGGCTCTTGATAGGCTCGCAAGACTTCCACGGTGATCTTCTTTCCGAAGAAGCCGCCATCTCGACCGAGGTATAGCGGAATTGCACGACCCGCCTTTTGCGACGCCGCTAATACCGCGGGAATGTCACCAATGCCATTCCCGTCATCGCTGAAGGAAGCTGAGCTGGGATGAGAGTGATAACCACCTACGAACCGAGTCCCAGCCGGAATCTTTCGAGAGTCAATACCTGCACCAGGCTGGTAAACTTTTCCGCCTTTCGTATACGGCTTTCCACCGGGACGAGGTGCCTGCGCTCCATACAGTGTCTTTCCTGCTTCTTCGTAACTGAAGATTTCGCCGCTGTGTTCGAGGCTATCGACGTCGGCAAGCGTTAGTTTCTTTGCACGTATAGACATTTCTACGCCTGCCTCGTCAGCCGTGCCAAAGCCCCGAATGGAACCATCAGAGTGTGCAGCATGATTGAAGAGATAAGTGAACGCACCGCTTACCGCACCGTTGGCGAACTTTCCGCCGCCGATGGCCGACGCCGTGCCGCCAACCACAGCAGCGGCGACCACCTGACCGGGAACACCACCCGGAGCAAATCGCGAGATCGGCCCTGCTGCAGCGGATGCGAACGCCGCCGCGTAGAAGCCATGCCGGAACTCGCCGCCCATCGCTTCGGTAACTCCACCCTGTGCGACACCGTGAGCGAGATGCTCGCTGATTCCCGACAATCCCAGTTCACCAATTCCGAAAGCAAGGCCTGCCGAGACACCACCCACTGCGGCGCCGATCACACCAGCTTTGAAGGCATCACCTATACTCCCGCCATTGAGCAATGAGCCTGAGAATCCCGAACCAAACCCTCCAGCCGCTCCGGCAACTACTGCGTTGGCAAGTCCTGCCCATCCGGTGCCGAAACTCGCCGTCACAACCATCCCCATCCCAACCCACAGGTTGCTTGCGACACCAATTGCAACCAACCCAGCTCCCGCAGTCACTACACCCACAACGACTACGGCCACAATCTTCACCGCGTCCTTGAGGCTGAAGAAGCCGCTGGGGTCGGTTCCTCCCAGCGGGTTGTTCGCGACATACGAATACCTGTTGTACTCCTGTCCGTCGTTCGCGTCTCCGACGAATGGGTCCGCCGTCATGAACCTGCCGACGACCGGGTCGTAGATCCGTCCGTTCATGTGGACCAGGCCGAAGTCGGTCAGGCCCTCGTGGTCGGTGAAGCCGCGCGTCGTTGGAGCCGCGTTGGTGACATCCGGAGCGGGGTTCGTATAGTGAACCGCCTGTCTGCCCCAGGCGTCGTAGGTGTACCGCCGCACCACGCGTCCGCGTTCATCGGAAATCGTCCCGATCGAGCCAAGGCCGTCGGTGTGGAGGAACCTTGTGTCCCTGACGAGCGAGGTGCGGTCGGTGTGCACCGCCACTCGGCCGGTGGGGGCAAGGATGTAGTGCCTGTGCTCGAAGGTCGTGCCCGCCCCCACCTTCTCGTAGATGCCACCCACGTAGATCGTGGTCTCATCCGGTGTGCCCGATGCCGCGGTGTTGCTGAACCGCTCCTGCTTCACCCGCTGTCCGGCCGCGTCGAAGGAGAACAGGGCCGACTTCTGCGTCTGCATGCTGGAGATTTTCCAGAGCTGGCCAAACGACGTCCAATCCGTGTAGCGGGCGTTGCTGCCATAGCCGGAAAGCATCATGCTCCCATTGGCGTCGTAGGCGTAGTTGCGACTGCCCGCGTACCCCACGGCGTGCGGTACGCTGTAGCTGAAGCTACCGACATCCGACTTGTACGAGATATTCCCATTGCGAAAGTAGTAGAGCGTGGTCTCCGCGCCGCCGATCACCCGGTGCACCATCAGCCGGTCCAGTCCGTCATAACCATCGCTCTTGCCCGGCGATCCAGCGGTGTAGAACCGTTCATCGCGAGCGATCGCCTGGTCCCGACGCTCGATCACATTGCCGACCCGGTCGTACTCGTACCACAGGTTCTGGACGGCGTAGGAGGTGCCGATCGCGGCGGCACGGTCGATCGCCGCATGCAGCAGCCGTCCGGTCGCCGTGGAATACACCCGGTCGTTCGCAAGGCCGTTGCCGTGGATTTCCGAATCGATCCGGCCCGCGGCCGTGAAGCTGTCGGTCCGCCAGAATACGCGGCCCTGGAGCTGATTGTTCTGCCTTGCCGAATCCGCATCCAGCCACGAGCGGATTTCCTTCAGGTACCCGAAGTCATTGTAAACGTGCCTGACCGAGAATGGCTCCGTGGTGAGCCCGGTCGCCGGATAGACGATCCGGTTCGGTCTGCTCCTGGAGTCGTAGCCTGTCTGCACGCTGTACACGGTTCCCGCGATCTTTCGGTCCACCCGGCTTGGGCGTCCGAGGCTGTCATAGGCATATGTCTCCTCGTAGCCAAGGTCATCCTGCACCCTGGCGATCCTGCCCTTGCCCATGGCGGCCGAATCGTACGTCCAGGTGATCGTCCGCTGCGGGAAACTGCCCTGGCTCCCCTGGGACAACGGCTGGACCTGGGTTTTCATGCGCCCGAGCGGATCATAGGTCATGGTCGTGACCTGCAGCTTCGCGTCCTTCTGCCAGATCAGTTCCCCGAAGACATTGTAGCGGTACTCCCAGGTCCCCATGTTGGGATCCACCATCGATGTCTTCCTCCCGCGAACATCATGCGCGATTGTTGTCACCGAGCCGTCCGCGTTTGTCGACACCAGGTTTCCGAGGGCGTCATGCGTGTGTGTGACACTCGATTGGTCCGAGCCTCCCGAGTACTTGTTCCGAACCGAGGACACAACCCAGCCCTGCGAATTGCGCACCGTCTCGGTGACACGCCCCTTCGGATCGGTCGCACTCGCGGCAAAATTGGAATAGCTGTAGGTCGTCGTCTGCGCGCCGTTCGCCTCATCGGGAGTGACGACCTGCCAGGGCCGTCCGATGGCATCGTAGGTCGTCGTTGTCCAGTGGACCGGTCCGCTCGCATAGTACGGCCGCGACACCGCCGAAACCCGCCCCAGGCCGTCGTACAGCGTCAACTGCCGCACCAGGCGGTTGTCGCCGCTCACTCCGTGCGTTTCGATCGCGCGACCGTACTTGTCGTGGAACGAGACGGATGGGGCTCCACCGGAGCTCTCCGTCTCGACAAACCAGGCTGTGCCGGAGGGCGCTCCGGCGGCCGGCCAGCGATAGTTTGTGAGGGTGAACGTGCCATCGGCGCGATCCTCCCGCACCGTGCGCCCGAAGCCGTCATGCTGCCAGGAAGTGACGAGGCCGTTGATTCCCTTGATCGACTGGACGACTCCAAGGACTTGGTTGTAGGCGGTGTATTCCTCCCTGTGAGCCAGCGCATTTTCCGTCCACTGCGCAAACCTGCCAAGAGGATCGTACTGGGTTGTCGCCACCCGGGTGACATCCGCTCCGACCGTGTAGTTGCCGCCGGATACGGTCAGGTCGGCACCCCTTGTTTCAACCCGCGTCCTGTTGCCCCAGGCGTCATGCTGGTAGGATGTCGTCAGCCTGAAAATCGGATCGCCAGGTTCGACCGTCTCCGAGGTGAGCAGCCCCGTGGAGGCATTGTAATCGAACGACGATGTCCGGGTGATGGGCTGCTGACCCGGCGCCGAGGAAGTCACAGTCACCGAGGAGAGCCGCCCGAGGATCCATGCGGCGGTGTTCGGCGCCATGTACTGGCTGGTGGTCGTCTTCGAAAAGCCATCGCTCGTCGCAACCGTGATCGAGGTGACGTTTCCGTAGGCATCCGGTTCGGCGCTCGTGGTGGTTGTCGTCAGGTAATTTTGGAAGGTGGTGAGATCGTGGGTGCGTTGCTCGACCTGGGAGGCGTAGAGCAAACGGGACGGGTATGCCACGCTTGTATTCAGAAGCTTCACTGACCACTGCGTGAAGGTTTCGCCCAGCAAACCGTCGGTGTCGCTATGAAGCGTCATCCGGGTGCTGTCCACGAGGCCGATGAAGGGGAAGTCCTGCCGAAAGAAGGAATGGGTGCGGATGTCGGTCTTCAAATCATGAACCTTCATGTAGCCAAACCCGAGCGAACCGCGCTCAGGGTGGGCGCGCAGGAAGGCGTAGGAGTATCGCAATTCGTGCACGCCCCCGATGCCGTCCTCGTTCTTCAGACTGGAGACCACCTGCCGAGGGCCGGTCATATTGACGACCTTGGGGCGGTCGGGCTCCGGCAGGTCGTCGTTATTGGCCGCCTTCGTGTAGACGACGGGATTGAGCAGGGAGTCATAGGCAACCTCCACCCGAACACCCAGGCCATTGGTGACGCTCTTGATTCGATCGGCGGTCGGCTTGGACTGATTGAGGTAGGCCGCTGAGAACTCGATTCCGGAGGAATGCTTGCGATACCAGACGCAGTCGACAGCACCATCGCCATTCAGGTCGACAAAGTCAGCCCCAGTCTGATCCACGCCATCCTGCAGCAGCAAGTGATGCAGATCGTGCGGAGCACTGGCACCGGCATAAACAAAGTCGCGACCGGTTCCGTAGAGCGTGTGTTTTTCGGCCGCCTGCCCACTGAACTGGCGGCTGAATGCGAGGTCGGCAATGCCGTCGAGATTCAGATCGATAAAGGCGCCTCCTGCGTTGCGGTACCCGTCGCGTGCGAGGGGGTGCGGGGCGGCAAACCGGGCTGTTTCCGAGGCTGTGATCCGCCAGCCTGTGCCGGTGTTCATCGCGCAGCCCCTGTCGACCGTTCCGGGCTCGCGGTACCAGAGCAGGTCCGGCAGGCCGTCGGCATTGACATCGGCAAACTCCGCTCCGACCGAGAAATTGTGGTCATCGGCAATCAGGCGCGGAAGGTAGTAGGCGGGCGCATCCTGCCAGCCAGAGCCCGTGTTGAGCCAGCTTTTCCGAAGCGTCTGGCCGTTGCCATGGTAGTAGGCGGCGATGTCAACCAGGCCATCGCCATTCAAGTCAATGAACCGGCCCTTCCACTGGGCGATGTCGTGGCTGATCGTGCTGTAGGCTGCATCGTACTGCCAGCCGGATTCGGTGTTGAGGTAGACGAAGATGTTCTGGGTGGCATACTGGCCGGTGCGGATGTGACTGACCATGTCGACACGGCCGTCGCCGTTGACGTCCATGAACCGCGCTCCGTGAAGCGGCATGTCATCCTTGGCGGTCGGGGAAGGCGGAGTCCACGAGGCGGGGGCTGTTTCCCAACCGGTGCCGGTGTTGCGCCGTGCTCCCTTCTCATGGGTGTCGCCGCCAGCGCCCATGCGCCACCACAGGTAGTCGATCAGGCCGTCGCCGTCGACGTCTACAAAGCGTCCCCCAGTGTCCAGTGCCGAATTTGAAAACGCGAGCGGGTGCGGCAGGAGATAGTTGGTGTTGTCGACCCAGCCGGCGCCGGTGTTGCGTTTGGCCAGATTGATTCCCATGCCGTCGCGCCGGGCGACGAAGTCGACGCGACCGTCGCCGTCGAAATCCACAAAGCCCGAGCCTGCCGGGCGTCCCTCGTTGGAGTTGTCGGCGAGGTAGTAGGCGGGCGAGTACTGGTTCGCGAGGGTCCAGCCGTAGGCGTTGTCCTCGTAATCGAAGGGAGCGGCGGGTAGGATTTGCCGTCGCTTCCGGTCTCGACCAGGGACGTGAGGATGCTGCGGTTGGTGTACAGCTGTGTGCCGGAGTTGACGCGGTAGTTGAGCGTGTAGGTGCGGGCAACACTCTCGCCGAAATACGATTTGACAGTTTTCAGCCGAACAGTGTTGGAAAGCGGGCTGCCGGCAAAGTAGCCCTGCGACCAGTCGGGGCGCGCCTCATACTCGAAACGAAGCGACGCGTACGGGGCGATTCCGCCGTTGCCCGTGTAGTTGATGCGGTGCAGGCGGTGCGAGCCCTGGACGGCGTCCTCCTCGTACTCAAAAGTCATGAAGGAGCCCGTGGTGTCGGTGATGCGATTGACATGCCAGGAGACCTTCTCTGCGCGGGGAGTGGGAGCGGCCTCGCCGGCGCCGCTCGACATGGCGTCGAGCGCCGAGTCCGCCGTCTGGCCAAACTGCAGGATAAGCCCGGCCTTGGTGTACACCGTAAAGGACGCGGGACCCGAGCCTGCGGAGCCGTTGGCAACGATTCTGCTGATCGAATCGATCTCGGTGCGGTACTCGCTGTTGGGAGCACCGTGAATGCCCGCCACCAGCACCAGTCGCTGGCCGTCGAGATAGAAGCGGTCCGCGGCCGTCAGGCTGGCGCCGCGGTTGGCGCCATCGATCACCTTGGACTGCGGGCCTCGGGTGATCGCCGAAACTCCTGAAAGCGACCATCCGAATCCGGCGATACCATTTCCAGACTGACTGGAGTAGTTGAGGGCGACTTTCGGCTCCATGCCGGAGGAGCCCGGTGTTGTCCAAAGAGGGATGGAATAGGTGAAGGCTCCCGAGGCATCCACACTGGCCTGGCCGACAGTGGCGCCCACGACCTGGGTGTTGGCGGTGTTGGCGACGGCCCAGCCAGCGGGTTTTGCGAGCGGACCGGATTCTGCGGCGCCCGGGTTGTAGATCAGGGGACTTGTGCCGAGGTTGTATTCGGCAAGATTGTTCAACCCATCGTTGTCCGGATCGAGCAGGGCGTCGGAGGCGGAGGCCGGATTGAGACCGTAGGAGCTCTCCCATCCATTGGGCAGGCCGTCGGAATCATTGTCGGCATTGGGATCCGTGTTCGTCGTGAAGTTGGCCTGAACGACCGCGCTGGCTCCGTTCAGCGCATAGCTGGTCGATGGCGAGTAGGCATTGAAGAAGTAACCGCCGTCGGCGCTGGATTTTGACCAGTGGCTGAACGCCATGCCTGCGGGCGGTGTTGCCTGGATGGCGACCTGGGCGTTGGCGGAAAGGCCGCTCGCGCTGCCAGTGCCGCCATTGACGGTGAGACTGTAAGTTGCGGCCGCCTGGACCGTGAAATTGCCCGAGGTTCCCAGTTTGACATAACCGCCCGTTGCCTGGAAGAGCCGGGCATTGTAGGTGCCGGGTGGCAGGAGGCTGTCGACGGCAAAGTTCACCGAGCCCGAACCCGCGCTGGGCACAGATCCGGACTTGATGGGACTCGTGTCGCTTCCGGACGAGGAGTAGATGCCAAGCCAGGAGGACGTTGTCGGTGCTCCGGTGTAGCTCACGGTGACAGTCTGTCCCGGGGCGACCGGGTTTGGCGTGACCGAAACCTGCGACTGCACGGTGAAGGTCAGCTGCGCCGTGGCGCTTGCGCCCAGGGTGTCGACGACTTCGAGTTTGAAGGTGTAGGCACCGGCGGTGGGGAACGTATAGTTGAACTGTGCCGACTGGCTTCCTCCGGCTATCGGCGTCCAGTTTGCCGAGTTTGGCAGGAGACTCACCCGCCATTGGGAAAGGTTCGAGGTGGAGTCGCTTGAGGAATAGAGGATCGTGGCCGTCGATCCCGCGGCTATCGTTGTCGCACCGGAGGCACCAATGGATGCGGTGGGCGCGGTGTTGGCGGCGTAGTTTGCGGTCAGGGTGGCCGCACCATTGCCGACAGTGAAGTTTGTCGAGGCGCTTGTGCTGACGGCCAGCGTGCCCGGCCCGGACTTCGTCCATTGGGAAAACAATTGACCGGCGGGCGGCGGATTCGCGGTGATCGGAAACACCGTTCCCTCGGTGGCGGTGACGGAGCTCTGGCCGCTGCTCGTTCCGTTGACAACGGAGATCGTGTGGCTGGGCTGGCTGACGGCGGTGCCCTCGAATCGGAATTCGGTCGTGCCGAACCAACTCGTCCGATAGAGCCGCCAGTACCGGGCGACAATGTCGATGCTGACACTTGTGCCCGTCTTCGAATACCCGGTGCTGAACGTGTATGCGGTGCTCCAGTTGGTGCCGTCGCTGGAGTACTGAAGGATCGAGCCGTCCGAATAGTCGGATGCCCAGGCCCATCCCGCGAGCATGCCCCCGCCCACATGAACCTTGGTGATCCGCTTTGCACTGCCAAAATCCGCCATGAGCCAGTTCGCCGCAGCGGTGTCGGACGCATACCCGTAGGAGTTGTCATGCAGCCCGTCGGTCAGGTAGGTGTAATTGGGCGCGAGCGCGGGGTAGGTGTAATGAGCCGCGTAGCTCGATGAGACGGTGTAGGGCAGGCTCGTGGCCGGAGGAGCCGTGACGACGACGGACGTCGACGCGGTGCCGGTGGCGCCATTGGAATCCTCCACTTCAATCGTGATTGTGTGGGTCCCGGCGGAGACAAAGGACATGGTCAGGCTGGAGGAGGCGCTGCCGCCCGAGATGTAGCTCCATGCCTGGGGCACCCCGGCGATCACCTGCCGCCACCGGTACAGGTTCGCATTGGAATCCGATGCCGAATAGTTCCACGTGCCGTCCTGCCCGGTTGTGAGCGAGGCGGGACCCGAGATCGAGGCGGTGGGTGCGGAATTGGTGTTCGGATTCACGATCTGGATCGTGTACCAGCCGCTGTCGCCCGTGTTGCCGGCCTGATCGTCCACCACCCCCCGAAGCACCCATGTCGTTGGAGAGGTCGGCGTCGTGAGCGTCACGCTGTTGCTGTAGGAACCACCCGAGATTGTCCATGAAGCCCAGGGAAATGAGTCTCCCTGGCTCATGAGGTTCACATGGTTCAGGTCGCCATCGGCGTCGCTCGCCGAGAGACTGATCGTGATCTGCGACCCTGTGTACGCGGTGAGGACGCCGTTCGCCTGAGTGATGCCTGAGCCCGGCGAGAACTGGATCGCGGGTGGTGTGCTGCCGCCCGATGCGAGCGACAATGAAATGCTCGAATACCACGATCCATAGCTGTAGGTGGTCACCCCGTTGGCGGTCGATCCGGTGTAGCTGCTTTGTCCGGGAAGCGAGGTGACTGTGATCAGAGCAGTCTGGCCGGGTGCGATGAGCCCCGCGTGCACGGCGGCAGTCGCAATGTTGCTGTCATGAGTATAGACGCCGGTGCCCCAGACGATGCCGGTGGTTGCTCCGGTGACGGTCACGTCGTAACCGAATACACGGGTGGCAAGGGCGAAAACGAGCGCAAGGATCCTGAGTTTCATGGCGGTCCTTGTGTGGGTCAGAGGTTTTCCGACGCGCCGCCGTGCCTGCGCTGGCTTCGCTCGAAGAACAAACTCTGAAGCAGGGGATCCGCCTCAATCCGGCGGACGGCCTCCCCGGGAATCTTCTCCCGGGCGACCGCCCAGAGGATTCCCTCGAAATCGTTTCGCGTCATTGTGGCCACCACAGACTCCCGCCTTGCCTGTCCCTTTGCCGGCGCCTGTTCGATGACGATCCTTGCCTGATCGAGTCCCCCCGAAAGAAAGAGCAGCGAACAGGCCTGGAAGTACCAGAGCCTTTCCTCGGGCTCGTCCTTGGCGGATTTGCGGTTGCCGGCGACCCGGGTCAACTTGAGCTCGGGTATGTCCGCGGAAAAATCGAGATTTGCTGCAACGCGCGCTTTGTGGGACGCGATGAATCGTTCGAGACGCCCCTGCGCGAGCACGGCGCGTTGGGGGAAGGTGGGCCTTGGGTCCGAACGCGATCCCAGGGACCAAACCATGCGCATGGCGTTGAGGTGCCCGCCGCGCTCCAAGGTGACATCGTCGCCGACTATCCAACCGTCAACGCGGCTTTGAGACTGGAGGCGAACGGTGCTCTCGGGCGCATAGACCGAACCGTAGACGCGCGCCTTTGGGCCGACCGTGAACGCACGGCCGGAGATTCGCAGATCGAGCCATCCCGGCAGATCCTCGCGCCCTATCACACCGTCCAGTTTGTCGAAGCCATCAGTGGTCAATGTCACCGGGCCCGCAAGGTCGATGCTTGCCCCCGCCAGCAACTCGATCGCTGAAAAGTCATATCGCGCGGGCTTTGTTGCTCCCGCTTCGCCAAGCACCACGCGGCTGCCTTGGACAACCAGTCTGCCGTAGGCTCCGGGAGGCAGGTTCACGGGCTCGAAGGCAAACCTGATCGTTATGTCTCCTGCCGATGCAAAGTCTCCCTTGCCAATCGGGTCGTTTCCGGAGATCGCGAGCACACGCTTGCCCGCGGCCTTTTTGGCGCGTGCCAGCTTGGGAATCGCCTGAACTGCTGCCTCCTCACCTGCCTTCGAAAGACTTGCGCCACCCTGGAGCGTGCCTTCCACGACAAGCCGGTTTCGCGCGATGATCCCGGTTTCCGACTGGCCCCTTGCACTTGGAAGAAATGTGGCGAAGCCGAGTACGGCGACGATCAAGCTGGAGATGCAGGCAGCGGGATTCATGGGTTGGTGCAGTGGAAAATTTGCGGATGCGCGTTCAAGATTGCTGGAGCGGGCGGACGAAAGGCGCAGGGATGCCGAGGCTGGATTCTGCGGAAAACTCGAATGCGACATTGGGTGAAAGCTTCCCGGTCGCGTCGGGGTATTCGGAAATTCTGATCCAAAAACAGAAATGGTCCTTGCTGTGGAAAGTCGTGAAGTCGTGTGCATGAAATCGAACGCAGTTCGTCTCATCTCGTTACGCCCCTGCGGGCGTCGCCGATTCACCCCGTGTCGCATTTTTTGAAATGCGGAGAAGACCTATTACCACAACGTCCTGGCTGAATTAGCGGCCCGCATAGGCCGCTCGAGCCAATTGACTCCGACCGGTGATGTCCCGCCATTCAGGACCGACCCGTTCCAGCCATCTCGGGCTGGGGCGGAGTCGCGTTAGCGTTTGAGGCTGGTACAAAATTGTACCATCTTCAACCCGTGCCGATTTCCACCGCCACGTCCCGAGACCTCGAACTCAAGCGGTCGCTGACCGTTTCGATTCAAAAGAAGATGGCTGAGGACAATCTCTCCATCAGCGCGCTGGCCGCACGCATGGGCACCGGCCGCACCGCCGTGCGGCGTATTCTCGATGCCAAAAACACCTCCATCACCTTTCGTTCCGTAAGCCGCATCGCTCAAGCGGTCGGTCTGCAAATCAGACTCATCGCCGAGCCTGTGTCTCCCCGCGATTTGGGTAAACTCGCGCATCGGCTGGCGAAAAGCAACAACCGCGCAGAGTCATCCAAACTAGCCGCTCAAATCACCGAGGGTTTCTACGCGGGCTCTTGATGCTGAAAGTTCAGCGCAAAGACATTTTCCGCGCACTCTTCGCTCACTTGTTGCAGCGGATCGAAGATCGCAACATCAATGCGGAGGCCTCAAGTCTTTCGCGGCTTGGCTCGACACCCATCCTGGAGTGCCCGACGGCAACTGGTTCAAGCGCTTTCCCAGCATGAGCGTCTGCGGCAAGGGCACCCTCGTTAAAACCTTCCTGACGCCTTCCCAAGTCCCGCTCGGAAATGAACTCTAGCCCGGGGGAATGCCTTGACCAACGAAGGCTGACCTGCCCCCTCGGCTTGGTCCCTGCCCTGGTCGCAGTACCCGAGTGGGAGAGCGTGTTGTTTTCGCGCGCCACGTACTGCTTGAGCGCATTGGCCGTATAGTCGTCGCGCAGCCCGCTCACGCCGGTGCTGTTGGACCACTGCCGGTTGCCGATGGAATCGTAGGCGTATTCATGGCCACTTGGGATTAAATAATGCGAAAAGTGAAGTTTGACTCCTTTGGCTTGGGAGACCCGAAAGTGTAACCCATGTCCCCGGACAGTTTGTTACCTATGTCCCCGGATCATACCACCTGGCGGAGCAGACGACGATGCGCTTCCTCCACGGAAATGCCTGCCTCAGCAGCTCAACTGCGGAGTCGCTGAATCACTTCAGTCTCAACATTGCGGACGATCAGTTGTGCCATGGTTGCCTGGCTGATGGTGGCGGCGGGTGGCTTTGCGAGTCATGGTGTGCCGTATCGATTGCATTTCCCGGCGGCGCGTTTCGCCACGCTTCAGATCATGGAATACGGCTTGGGCGTGAGGAAGCGCGACGTGTTTCTTGAGGTGTTGTCGGCGTACTGGGGGAGGCGCTTGAGCTTGTCCCAGCGCGGATCGGCGAAGAATGCCTTCCAGTGCTCGAGATGCGATGCCAGATCGGGGGCGCTGGTCATGTATCGGAGGTGGGGTAGGTCGGGGCCCGCGAGCGCCTGGCCGAAGAAGACGGGGGACATGTTCAGGTCGCGCATGATCTCCGTTTCGCCTTCGTCGAACATCGCGATCTTGCTGAGGGCCTTGAGTTCGCTGTGACTCTCGTAGTCGCGCATCTCGAATATTCGTCCGGGTGCGCGGGTGCGGGAGAAGGCCGGGAGTTCGAGCCGCGGCAGACTCTTGAACGCGAGCAGGAGCCAGGTGTCGATCCGCTCAAAGGCCGGGCTCGATTTCGGCGTCAGGAGATAGGCGGCACCGGCCTTCTGCACCGACAGATCGGTGTTGAGCGTGGTGGAGACCTTGACGAATGAATCGAGGCTGGCGTGTGGAATCAGCACCCAAACGGGTGAATTCGGCAGAGGCCTTGAAGTGGCCGCGGACTTGTCCACCTCCAATTCCGTGAATGCCCCCACGGTTCGGATGCCGAGTCGCTCGAGCGCCGGCAGCATCGCGTGTTCGAGGTAGCGGTCGAGCAGCGCCGGATCGGCATTGGCTTTCAGGCGCGAGCCGGCGGCCAGTCTGTAGCATCGCAGTTCGTAGTACTCGCGTCCGGGTGCGGGCGACGCATCGGCGGCCTGAAGCGAGGCGCCGAGCGACGCCGATGCGGTGGCGGCAAGGGATGTTTTCAAAAAGGTGCGGCGGGGAGTATTCATGGAGGTTTGGCTACAAGTGGTGTTTTAGTCCACGGGACGCAACCTTCCTTGTGCCCTGCGGAGTCCGGTCGCGTGCGCGCTCACGCATAAATCATCCGCCACCAGATTGATTCCTGTCGAGTTTGCGCCGAGGCAGCCTCTTCCTCGGCGAAACTTTGAAGGCTGTCATTGAGGCCTGGGTTCAGGGCTGCTGTCCAAGGTGAAAAACAACAGACCCCTCCTGGCGGCCCGTCACCTTTGCCGGCTGGCATTGCGGACCCGAGCGGCTGGCGGGGTGCATCTTTGAGCCCATGCCAGGAATCGCCTGGAGGATGGAGAAATCTCCCGAGGGGAAATCGATGGTTGTATTGGGATGTCCAATACGCGGTGTGCCCACGCGCAGGTACGGATAGGGGATTGCCGGAGCCACCGTCAGGGTGCCGGTCGAGATCGCCAGCTCCGCCCATCGAATGCCGGCGAAGTAGCCCTGGAATTCGGGATAATTCCAGGTCTCACCCGGTCGCTGCACTGTGTTTACGGTTTCGTGCAGACCCAGCGAGATGCCGCGGAGGCGGTTCTTCCAGACGCGCGTCGGTCCCTGTCCCCACCAGCGCATCGAACGCATCGTTTCCTCAGGAAGGTCGAAAGTAATCCCGTGATAAAGGAAGTCCCCGTCGAGATCATACGCGTAGTCGAGTCGCAGTGAACCGTTCGCGAGCAGTGTCCATCGCGTCCTTGCTAGTCCTGATGGACCATCCTTGACCTCCACCCACGCGGAGGCCTGAGCGGACGCGGGATCGCGATCGATGCCATGCGTGATCGTCGCTGGCTCAGCTGTGAGGGCCGGGAATCGATCGGCCTCGTATCCGATGCGGAATGTCTTGAGCTCCGGTTTTGCGCCATCGAAACGCCAGATGTTCCTGAGGCGGACTGCTGCGACGATTTGCGGCGGAAATGCGTACGCCTTTCCGTCGTTGGGGCGTCGCGACGAGTCGAAAAGCGTGCGCCAGGTTTGTCGATCAGGGCTCACCTCCAGCACGAAGCCTGCGTAGGCGGCGCTTCCCTTCAGATTTTCGATTTCTACTTCGATGATGCTGGCCAGGCCAGGCTTCGTCGGAACGAGCATGGGCTCGTCGCCTGCGATTGCCTCACAAGGCAGCCATTTCGCCGACTCCGCGGTCGATGGACGGGCGAAGGCAAGACGCGGGCCCTTGGAAAGCGGGAACGTTGTCCCCCTGAGTGAGAGGTGAACCAGTTCGCCGCTGATTGGGTTGAATGCCGCCCGGGTCTCACCATCTGTCAGCACTATACGATTCGCTTCACGGGTAACCGTAGGATTGGGATGCGGCGTCCGGGCCGCCGCTGATGACAGGAGATTTTCGTACTCGGTGCTGGCTGAAGTTTCGACTGGCCAGACCGAGGTCCACAATTCTGCGCCGTCCGGGCCGGTTGCGGTCAGGGAAAGCGCGCTGGCGTCCCGCCAATTGCCGGGCAGATCGAGTTGGAGCCTGCCCGAGGACTGAGGGGGAACTGCAGGGGACGATGCGACTCCACGGGCGAGCGTTTGGAGTCTGCCGGCATCGAATTTCTGCAGGCTCCAGGTGAATCCGCACTTTTCCAGCGAGGTGAAATCGTAGCGATTGTGCACGGCGATTCCGCCGTTGAATGCGGAGTCAAGCTTCGGCGTGACGAATTGTACGGGCGACCAGATGTCGCGCACGGTGTAGTAGCTTCCCTCCTTTTCGAAATGCGGGCCGACAATGCCGTCCGCACCGTACGTGCTGTGAACGTCGAGTTTGCCGTCGAGGTCGGTTCGTCGGATGGCCTCGTCCGCGAAATCCCAGATGAAGAGTCCGGCGCCGACCTTGGAGGATGAGATCGCCGTCCAGTAATCCTCCAATCCCGCGCCGCCGCCGCCGTCGTAAAGGGCGTGCAGGACTTCCGTCGGCATGACGAGATGGGGTCCGCCGAGCAGCTTCATGAGGTGCGCGTAGTTCGTGTAGTGTCGCGTATCGACGCCCCCGTGGAGGTTCCAGGGGTGCAGCACCCGGCGCCGCTGCGGATCATAGAGGGAGAAATCACCGTCGAGTGCGGTGTTCCATCCGCCCTCGTTTCCATTGTCCCAGAACAGAATCGACGGATGATTGACGTCGCGCTCGACCATTTCGCGGACAAGCAGGCGGCCGATCGGCGTGCCGTGGGCGTGCTGCCAGCCGCTCAACTCATCCAGCACGTACAGGCCGAGTTCGTCGCAGGCCTCCAGAAACGCCTCGTCCGGCGGGTAGTGCGACATGCGCACGGCGTTCATGTTGAGCTGACGGAGCAGACGCGCGTCCTCGTAGCAGTTTTCCCGGGTGAGGGCGCGTCCGGTTTCCGGGCGGAAGCTGTGGCGGTTGACGCCCTTGAGCAGGATGCGGCGTCCATTGAGGAACAAGCCTTCGCCATCATGAACCTCGAATGTGCGAAAACCAATCCGTGTGTCGGTTTGGTGGAGCGGCGTCCCCGCTTCAATCAAGGTGGCGCGCAGCGTATAGAGGTGCGGAGTTTCCGCGGTCCACGGCTTGATGCCGGGGATTCTACCCTCGATGCGAATGCGTCCCGCTCCACCCGCGGGCAGGGGCTGCCTGAACGGAGCGCCGACTCGTTTTCCTTGCGCATCGAGGACCTCGCATTCGACCTCAAGCGGCGGCACGGAGGGTCCGTCGGTGCGGCCCTCGGAGGGAAAGCCGAGAGTGATTTCGGCGATCAGTGTTCCATCGGCACGGGCATCCACGGCCAGGTGATCGATCGACTTCGCCGGTAGCGCCTCGAGGAAAACCGGACGGTAGATGCCGCCAAATACCCAGTAGTCTCCGCCGCGTTCAGCGCGGTCGGTAAGGGGATCGGCGCTTGCTTTCGAGACGTCGATTTCCAGCACGTTCTGATCGTCGTTCCCCTCGCTGAACTTGAGCAGATGCGTGACATCGTAGCGGAATCGCGTGAAGCCGCCCTGGTGTCGCGGACCGGCCGGCCTGCCATTGAGCTTCACGTCAGTGTCGGTCATCACGGCATCGAAGACCAGGTTGATGCGTCGTCCCCTCCATGCCGCGGGGACCTGAAAACGGGTGCGGTAGAGCCCGTGCTCACTGGACCTGTTTTCATCCTGTCCGTAGTTGTAGGAGCCGAAGCCCTGCTGCTCCCAGTTCGACGGAACCGGAATTGTGGTTTTCTCGCCCGCCCGGCGTCCACCCGTGACCTGGAAGTCCCAGGCGACGGCGTCGGATCGACCATGACCCGAGAGATACTGGCGCTCGGTGAGCGGAGGATTCGCCGAAGCGTGGGCGGGCGCGAAGGCCGAGAGGAGTACTGCTGCGAACAGCGCGCGATGATGAAGGACGGAAGGTTTCACGGAGGAGGCTTTTCCGGACCGGCTCACTGCGCAGCCGCCTCCTTCGCTATCCGCTGGGCGAAACGGTGAATGTAGTCGAGGTTGTCCTTGCGGCCCTCCTTGCCCTTTTCCCAGCCAGCTGGCAGATCGCGCGTGAGATTGAGTGCGTAAAGTGCATTGAGCAGATATTGCAGATCCCACGGATCGGATGTGCCGGCGACGCTCGCCAGCAGCGACTTTTTCGCGAGGTCTTGCCGGCCCATCTTCCAGACCGCGAGGCCGGCCATGGTACGATCGACGGACACCGGATCCTTGAGCAGGGGTTCGACGGCATCGACCTCGCCGGCGGCCGATTTGCCGAGGACAGTCATTCCGCAGAGCGCCCAGTAGCGGGCGATGGGATCGGGCGAGCTCAGTGCGGCATTGAGTTTTGGAAGCGCCTTGGGATTCCGCTGCGTTGCGGTGAAGGCGAGATTGAGAATCTCGTCGTAGTTGAACCGGCTGCTCTGCACGAAGTCAGCCACCGTGGAGCCTTCCGCCACGCGCGAGAAGAGCGGCTCGGGCACCAGACCCGTGTCGGTGGCGGCCTTCATGGTGCTCTTGAGACGCTGCCGCAGTTCGACGAGTTTGCCGCGATGCGCGGGATCGCTCGCGAGGTTGTGGATTTCCCAGGGGTCCTTTGAAAGATCGTAGAGTTCCTCGGGAGGCTGCGTGGACTCCCAGATGTCGCGGTGAATGCCAGTGAGTTTTCCGGCCTTCCACGCCGCTTTCCATGCGACCCATGACGGCACGTTGTAGGGATAAAAGCTGTACGGAGCCGCCGGCAGGTACGGAGTAAAACAGCGCATGTACTTCCATTTTCCATCGGTCAGTCCGCGACGCATGCCGTAGAGCTCGTCGAACCGATCGGCGTAGAGGAACTCCATTTCGTCGCCCGCCGGCTCCTGGCGCTGTGCACCCAGAAACGCGCGACCCTGGAGATTTGCAGGAAGCGGAATGCCGGTCAGCGAAAGAAATGTCGGCAGGAAGTCGACGAATGACACGGGCTCGTCGACACGCTGGCCGGGGGCGAAGGGCGCGAGTTTTCGCCATTTAGCTGGAACGTGCACGACGAACGGGATTCGCACGCCGGTTTCGTAGAGGTAGCGTTTGCCGCGCGGCGTGACGCCACCGTGGTCTCCGTTGTAGAGGATGATGGTGTCGTCGGCCAGACCGGCCTTGGTGAGTTCGTCGACAAGCACGCCGACCTGTCGGTCCATTTCGGTGATGCGGTCATAGTAGCGCGCGAAATCCGAGCGCATCTCCGGGAGATCCGGCACGTAGGGGGGCAGAATGACTTCGCTCGGCGAAAGGCGCTTGGGGCCGGGTTGATTTGGGAAGAGAGAACTCTCGTGCGAGACACCGAGATTGAAGACGGCGAAGAACGGGGATCCTTCCGGGCGGTGGGAGTAATGCGCCTTGGTGGAGCTTTCGTCCCACCACGCGTCGTCGTTGCCGGCGAAATTGTAGTCGGTCTTGGCGTTGTTGGTGCAGTAGTATCCGGCGTGGCGGAGGTATTCGACATAGGGCCGGTAGCGCTGCGGAATCGCGTGGCGGCTCCGCATGTGCTGGGTGCCCATCGTGACGGCGTAGGTTCCCATCAGGAGGGTTGACCGGGCGACGGCGCAGACCGGCGCGTTGGAATAGGCGTGTTCGAAAAGCAGGCCGTCGCGGGCGAGGGCGTCGATTCGCGGCGTCTGCGCCTGCGTGTTTCCGTAGCAGCGGATCCACTGGAAGGAATTGTCCTCGCTGACAATCCAGAGGATATTGGGCCGGTCGACGGCGGCATGGGCGGTCACGAACGAAGCCGTGAGCACGAGACAGAGGAGGAGTTTCTTCATGGGCGCATGGGTGGTTTGGGGCCGTTTGGGAATTGAAAGTCTCACGGCGGCGGTGTCGCAATCGCACGATGATGCGGAACGGAAAGTAATCATCACAAATGCCGTCTGGCGCAAGGAGACGTTTAGGCTGCCTGCGAAGTTTCAATCGTTGCGCAATTTCCGGAAGGATCAGCAGATTGAGCGGGACGCACGCGATCACACAGACGATTGCGGAAGATATTTGAGTGCACCAGCGATCTGCTGCGCCCCGGCTGAGGTTTACCAATGGCGATCTGCTGCGCACTTCCTTCTGGTGTGATCTGTTTGGATGCGGTATGGACCGCTTCCTACCCATGTTCGAAACCGTGCGTTCCTTCAAACCAACCTGTATATTTTTGCTTTTTTCGGCGGCCCTCTCAGCGACGGCAGTCCATGCTGCGTCGCGACCCGAGGACTGGCCCGCCTATCTGGGTGTTGATGGCACCCACTATTCGCATCTGGCGAAGATTGACCGGGGAAACGTGGCGAAACTGAAACCCGCATGGACGTTCCGCGCGGGCGATGTTGCGAAGAACACCCAGATCCAGTGCAACCCGTTGATAGTCGACGGTGTGCTTTATGGCACGACGCCGCAACTGAGCCTCTTTGCGCTTGATGCAGCCACGGGACAGGAGCGCTGGCGCTTCAATCCCTTCGCCCACGAAAAGGAATCGTCCGGGAGGCAGGGCGTGAATCGCGGATTTGTTTTCTGGCGCGAGGGGAATGAACAGCGCATCCTCTACACGGCTGGAAGCAACATCTGCGCGATCGACCCAGGAACGGGGCGCCTGATCGAGAGCTTTGGCCAGGGCGGACGGGTCGATTTGTTCGAGGGGCTTGGTCGTGACGTGAAGGGACTGTACCTTGTCGGTACATCGCCGGGTGCCGTCTATCGCGATGTCTTCATCGTGTCCACGCGCGTGGGAGAGGGTCCCGGTCCGGCCGCACCCGGGCACATCCGCGCCTACGATGTGCGCACCGGAAAGCTGCGCTGGATCTTCCACACGATTCCGCAACCCGGCGAATTTGGCCACGACACCTGGCCGTCGCAGGCATGGAAGACGATCGGCGGGGCGAACAACTGGGCCGGCCTTGTCATTGATGAGAAGCGGGGACTTGCGTATGTGCCGACGGGATCGGCGGCGTTTGATTTCTGGGGAGGCAACAGGCACGGCGCGAATTTGTTCGCGGACTGTCTCCTGGCCCTCGATGCGCTCACGGGTGAACGCCGCTGGCATTTCCAGTTCACCCACCATGATGTCTGGGACCGAGATCCCCCGGCGGTGCCCGTGCTTTGCCAGGTGCGCCGGGACGGGCGCCTGATCGATGCCGTGGTGCAGGTGACTAAATCCGGGCATGTGTGGGCCTTCAACCGGGACACCGGGGAGTCGCTTTTCCCCTGGGAGGAGCGACCGGTGCCTCAGTCCAAGCTGAAGGGCGAGGCCACCTGGCCAACGCAGCCCGTGCCCCTCATGCCTGCGCCCTTCGCGCGCCAGCAGTTCACGGAAGCCGAGGTCACCGATCGCACGCCGGCGGCTCATGCCGCCGTGCTTCAGCGTCTGCGCGAACTCGATCCCCGGGTTCCGTTCACGCCGCCCAGCGAGCGTGGCATGATTGTTCTGCCCGGATTTGACGGCGGTGCCGAGTGGGGCGGTCCGGCCGTGGATCCCGATGGCATCCTCTACGTCAACAGCAACGAGATGGCATGGATTCACCAGATGATCCCCGCGCGCCCGGGAGGAGCGCAGGGCGGGCGGGTGCTCTACACGCAGCTCTGCATGAGCTGTCACGGACCGGACCGCGAAGGCAATCCCGCGGGAAACATTCCAAGCCTCGTGGGTCTCGCGCAGCGGTCGCAGCGCGACGCGGTTGCGACACTTCTGAGGGACGGCAAGGGCATGATGCCAGCGTTTGGTTTCCTTCGCACAAGGCAGCGGAATGCCCTCATCGACTACCTCCTGGATGTCCCGCACGGACGTGCGGCTGAATCCGACAATGACGCCGCGAGCAAACGCGAGCCGACGGATGAGGAAATGGTTCTTTCCGACATCCCGTACACAACGACGGGCTACAACCGGTTCTTCGATCCCGACGGCTATCCTGCAATCAAGCCGCCCTGGGGCACGTTGAACGCCATTGACCTCAACACCGGAGAGTACCTCTGGCGCAGGCCGCTGGGTGAACTGCCCGAACTCACTGCAGCAGGGCTGTCGCCGACGGGCACCGAGAATTATGGCGGACCGCTCGTCACTGCTGGCGATCTCATTTTTATCGCTGCGTCGAAGGACGAGAAATTTCGCGCATTCGACCGAAGGACCGGCGGTCTGCTCTGGGAAACGTCCCTTCCCGCTGGCGGATATGCCACTCCGGCCACCTACATGGTCGACGGGCGGCAGTACGTCGTCATAGCCGCGGGCGGTGGAAAGATGGGCACGAAGTCGGGCGATGCGTATGTCGCTTTCGCACTGCCCGAGTAGCAGCGCGAGCCGGGAGAGCACGAATTCGGTTCCAACCAACGCAAGCGCAGCGCGACCCAAGCGGACAAGGGCTTTTCAACCGGGGTGACCAGGGAAAAAGCGCTTCGCCGGTGGCGGGCTTGCACAGGCGGGCTTGCGTCGGGGGTGGGGGGGTGATGGAGTTTGCGGCTTATATGCGCTTTTTGCCGCGTTTTCTTTGAGTGGCATTGCCCCCCGCGAGCGTATCCTTCAAGCAACCTGCCTTCCATGACCACGAATCCTTCCGCCAGGCCGGCTGGCGCGGCTCCCAGAAAGCGCTCCCGCGCGCTGCTCATCACAATTGTCGCGCTGGTGGTGATCGCAGTTGTCGGTGGCGCGGTCTACAAGAGCCGGACGCAGCAGAAGGGCATCGCCGCCACCACGGAGAAGGCTTCCATTCGGACGATCACGCAGCTGGTTTCCGCCACCGGCAAGGTGCAGCCGGAGATCGAGGTGAAGATCTCGCCGGAGGTCGCCGGAGAAATCGTGCTGCTGCCGCTGCGCGAGGGGGCGGAGGTCAGGAAGGGCGACCTGCTCATCCGCATCAAGCCGGACTTCTATCAGGCGCAGGTCGAGCAGCGTGAGGCCGATCTCGCCGCGACAAAGGCTGCCTCCATCCTGAGCCAGGCGCAACTGGACAAGGCGCGCGAGGACCTGCAGCGGGCGGAGGATCTTTTTGCCAAGAAGCTCATGCCGGAATCGGACTTCTCCGCCGTGCGCACCGCCGCGGAGGTCGCGCAGGCAAACCTTGAGAGCGCAATGGCAAACATCCGCCGGGCCGAGGGGCAGCTCAAGCAGGCGCGAGACCAGCTTGAAAAGACCGTGGTCTATTCACCCATCGACGGCAGCATCAGTTCGCTGACCAGCGAGCAGGGGGAGCGCGTCGTCGGCACGGGCCAGTTTGCGGGCACGGAGGTCATGCGCGTGGCGGACCTTTCCAACATGGAGGTGCGCGTTAATGTGAACGAGAGTGATGTCGTGAACGTCAAGATGGGCGACCGCGCACGGATCCAGATCGACGCGTTTCCGAACCGGAAATTCTCGGGCGTCGTCAAGGAAATCGCCTCCTCGGCGAAGACCACCGGTGCGATGACCCAGGAGGAGGTCACCAATTTTCTGGTCAAGATCCGCATTTCTGACCGCGAGGCATCCATGCGGCCTGGCATGAGCGCGAACGCGGACATCGAAACCCAGACCGTCGAGAATGTCGTCGCGGTGCCGATTCAGTCCGTGACCGTGCGCAGTCGCGAGGGTGGCAGGACGATTGATCAGCTCGCGGAGGAGCGCGACCGCAAGGCGAAGGAAAACCAGGGGGATGGCGCGGCCTCGGCGGTCAATGAGCGGCAGCAGCGGGAGCGCGAGCGCAATGACCGCAATTCGCTCCAGCGCGTGGTGTTTGTGCGCCAGACCGATGACACGGTCAGGCAGGTTCCCGTGGTGACCGGCATCAACGACACCAGCCACATCCAGATCGTTTCCGGGTTGAAGGAGGGCGACGAGGTTGTCAGCGGCAGCTTCAGCGTCATTGCGCGAACGCTGAAGGACAAGTCCAGGATCCGGATCGAGCCACCGAAGAAGCCGGAGGGAAAATGATGTCAGCCGACCGGTCGCCGGGATCGCTCGTGATCGCCATCGACGGGGTCACGAAGCTCTACAAGATGGGTGCGGAGACGATCCACGCCTTGCGCGGCGTTTCGATGGAGATCCGCCGGAACGAGTATCTGGCGATCATGGGGCCGTCCGGGAGCGGGAAGTCCACGCTCATGAACATGCTCGGCTGTCTGGACACGCCGACGGGCGGCCGCTACGAGTTCACGGGCAGGGACGTCGCCACCATGACGGACGATGAGCTCGCGGAGATCCGCAACCGCGAGATCGGTTTCGTCTTTCAGACCTTCAATCTGCTGCCGCGCTCGGACGCCCTGCAGAACGTCGAGCTTCCGTTGATTTATGCCGGTGTCGGGCGGGCGGAGCGCATGCAGCGGGCGAGGGCGGCGCTGGAGTCGGTGGGGCTCGGCGAGCGGCTGCACCACCGCCCCAACGAACTCTCCGGCGGGCAGCGCCAGCGCGTCGCCATTGCGCGCGCGCTCGTGACGCGGCCGTCGATCATTCTGGCGGACGAACCGACGGGCAATCTGGATTCCCGGACGGGTGTTGAGATCATGGCGCTGTTCGACCGGCTGCATGCCGAGGGGAACACGATCATCGTGGTGACGCACGAGGAGGACATCGCCCGGCATGCGCGCCGGATCGTGCGCCTGCGCGACGGATTGATCGAGAGCGATGCCGCGGTGTGAGCCCGGGCGGCCGCCATGAAAAGATTCCTCTCTGAACTGAACGAAGCGTTTCGAATCGCCTGGGCGCAGATTCGGGCGAGCAAGATGCGCTCGGCGCTGACGGCGCTGGGGGTGATCATCGGCATTGTCGCGGTGACCCTGATGGGCACGGCGATCGCGGGCATCGGCGCGGGTGTCGATCGCAGCCTGTCGGGATTCGGGGACGATCTGCTGTATGTCTCGAAGTGGCCCTGGCGCGATGTGGAGGACTGGTGGAACTACCGCAACCGCCGATCCATCCGCACCACGTACGCGGCGAAGGTGAACGAGTGGATCGAGCGGCATCCAGGGAGCGCGCTGAAGCGGGCGATCCCGGCGGCCGATCGCATGAGCAGCATTGTGCGCGGCGACTACCGCGTGAGTCGCGTGTACACGCTTGGAACGACGGCGGACTATGCGCGCACGAATCGATCCGAAATGAAGGAAGGGCGGTTCTTCAGCGACTTCGAATCGCAGGTCGGGCGGAATGTCTGCATCATTGGCTACGACATCGCTGACGCGCTGTTCCCCGGGGAATCCGCGCTGGGCAGGACGCTGCGCGTCAGCGGCGTGGCTATGGATGTGGTGGGGGTTGCGGCGAGGCAGGGAAGTTTTCTTGGACTCTGGAGCTGGGACACGATGGTCGCGATGCCGTTGAGCACGTTCCGCCGAAACTACGCGCAGGAGGACCGCGGCAATCTGCGCGTCCAGGTGGATGTCACGCGCATGGATGCGGCGAGGGATGAGCTGCGCGGCGTGATGCGGCTCATCCGGCAGCTCGGTCCGGAGCAGCGCGACGATTTTGAGATCATGGAGCAGAAGGCGGTGCGCGAGCAGCTGGATCCGATCAAGAACGGCATCGCGATCGCGGGCCTGTTCATCACGGGTCTCGCGCTGTTTGTGGGTGCGATCGGCATCATGAACATCACGTACGTGAGCGTGAAGGAGCGCACGCGGGAGATCGGCACGCGAAAGGCGCTGGGCGCGCGCCGCCGCACCATTCTGCTGCAGTTTCTCATCGAGGCGGTGTGCATCTGTCTGGCCGGAGGCGTGCTGGGCCTGGCGATTGCGGGCGGATTCTTCTATCTTGCGGGAGCGATCGCGCCCGCCTTTCCGCTCGTCTTCTCCGGCGGGCTCGTGGCGGTGGGACTGACCCTTTCGGTCATGACGGGTGTTGTCAGCGGGTTTGCCCCGGCCTGGCAGGCGAGCAAGTTGGATCCGGTGGTGGCGCTTCGTTATGAATAGGAGGGGCGCGTGAATTTCTCCGAGACAATCAAGCTGGCGCTACTCGCGCTCGCGGCGAACAAACTCAGGTCCGCGCTGACCATGCTCGGCATAACCGTCGGCGTGTTTTCGGTGATCGGTGTCATGACGATCATCTCCGGCGTGCGCTCGAACATCGAGTCGGGGCTGAACGTGCTGGGGGCGAATTCATTCCAGATCACGAAGTTTCCCGCCGTGAATTTCAGCGATCCCCGCCAGCGCTTTTCCAACCGGCGCGACATCGAGTATCCGATGGCGGAGCGATTCAAGGCGATGATCGGGGATAGCGCGGATGTCAGCCTGCAGTTGAGGCGGGGCGGGCGTGTGGTCAGCTACCATGACCGCCGCACGAATCCGAACATCCAGCTTGGCGGCGCGGACGAGAATTTTGTCACGAGCCGGAACTACGACATTGCGGTGGGGCGCAATCTGGGCGTGGAGGACGTGGAGTTCGGCCGCAGTGTGGTAGTGCTCGGTGCGGACGTGGTGGAGCGCCTGTTCATCAACGAGGATCCGCTCGGCAGGCAGGTGCGCATCGATGGACAGACCTACACGGTTGTTGGCGTCACAGCGACCAAGGGATCGTCGTTCGGGCAGAGCCAGGACAATTTTGCGATCGTGCCGATCACGCAGTTTCTGGAGACCTACGGGCAGGCCGGGCGCTCGGTGTCGATCACGGTGCAGGCAGGCAGCCAGGAGGAACTGGCGGCGATTCAGGATCATGCGGTCGGCGTGATGCGGCTGATCAGGGGGCTCGCGCCTGAGGATCCGAATGACTTTGAGCTGTTCTCCAACGAGTCGCTGATCGAGGCCTTCAACCGGATTGCGGGAGTCGTGGCGGTGGGGGCGTTTGTCATCAGTGCGATCGCGCTGCTGGCATCGGGCGTGGGTGTGATGAACATCATGCTCGTCAGCGTGACCGAGCGCACGAAGGAGATTGGCATCCGCAAGAGCATCGGCGCGAAGAAGCGCAATGTGCTCACGCAGTTTCTCATTGAGGCGGTTGTGCTCTCGCTCATCGGCGGACTTGCGGGCGTCCTTCTGGGAATCGTGGGCGGCAACGTGGTGGCCGCCGTTCTCAATGCCGGGCTCGTCTTTCCGTGGATCTGGGCGGCCACCGGCGTGGCGGTGTGCAGCGCCATCGGCGTGGGCTTCGGCCTCTATCCGGCCTGGAAGGCGGCGTCGCTCGATCCGATCGAGGCACTGCGCCACGAGTAGCGCGTCAGCCGCGGCGGATTTCCGATCCCTGGAAGCGGATCTGGATGCGGTAGACCTTCTTGACGCGGCAGGAGATGGCACCTGTGGCGAGGTCGACTTTTTCCGGTACCTCGACCCGGTGCACGTCGACCACGGCGTAGTAGCCGCGTTCGCTGAACACATCGATCAGCATGGCAAGGGCGAGGGGATCATCGAAGAGGGAGTCCTCTGAGTTGATCAGGGCCACGCCTGCGATCGCGTGCCTGAGCACGATCGGCATGATCTTTTTGTCGATGATGTGGATGATTTTCTCGAAGAGTTCGGTGTGCCCAAGTTCGTAGGAATCGAGGCGCTTCACCAGTTCCTGCCGCGCATGGACGACGATCTGGCTGGCCAGCGGGAGCGAGCGGACGCGGTCGTGGGTTCTCGGATCGAGTTCGAGGGAGCTCTGATACTTCAGCTCCTTGAGGATGTTCTGCTCGACCTCGGCGAAGTCGCCCTGGGCGTTGACGAAGTGATAGTAGTAGACCTCCTTCAGCGACTGAAGGGCGTCCCAAGTCTGCTCCTTGAAAACACGGTAGCGTCGCCTGGCGAGGTTTTCATCATAGTCGGTGGTCCGCTCCTCCTGCAGCTCGCCGATCCCCGTGCGGCGCACCTCGTCGTTGTGGGCCTTGACCTTGCGCCCGCGTGCGAGCTGGCGCTCGACGGAGGTCTTCTCGTCGACGAAGAGCACCATGATGTGAATGGTGGGCTGGCGGAAATAGATGCCGAGCGCGGTGCCGTGGAATTCCTTGCGCAGCGCGCGGATGCGGGCGACCAGAAGCTTGAGGCATTCGACCTGGACCTCCGTGCGTGGGAAACCATCGAGAATGACGCCGTCACGATAGTCAGGCAGGAGCAGTTCGCGCAGCAGCAGGCTGACAACCTCGCGATCGCCGACCATGCCGCCGGCGTTCTTGATCCGACGCGCCTCCGGGGAGTCGAGCAGCGCGCTCATGACGATCGGGTCGCAGGTCAGCCCGCGCGCGTTGAGGATGAAGCGCGTATTGGTGCCCTTGCCGGCTCCGGGGGCGCCGCCGAGAAGGATGAATTCCTTGGGGAAACGCAGGTTCTCGCGTCCGACCTCCTCCTCCAGTTCGCCCCAGGCGGCGTCAAAGATCAGTTGAGCATCCTTGATTTCGAGATCGTGGATCTTGTTGTTAGTCGCAGTCACTGCCGCCGGTGCCGCCGGAGCTGTCGGTGCGGCGGGAGTGGCGGGAGTGGCGGAGGGGCGTTCCGGAGAGGCGTGCATGAACGGGCGAAACGGCGAAGAAGGCGGATGTTTTGGACTGTGGCGAACTCAGAAAACGAAAAAGAGAGACAGCGTATGTGCGGTGGAGTCGTGCATTTCTCGGAAAGCAGGGAATGCCCTCCGGGTTTTTGCATGAACGGGACTGCGTAGGACTCTCGCAGGTTGAATGAGATTATCGCGGAAAGCTCAAAGACAAAGTTGGTTGGCGATGTGAGAAAGGGAGTTGGCACGCCAAGGGCAGACAGAGCCGCCATGATGGCGTCGCTTTCGCGTTCAACGATGATCCCGTGGTCGATCACCTTCGGCCTTCTGGCCTTGGTTGCGGGCGGTCTTGCAGCCGGTGGAACCGTTGGCCAAAGTCTGAGTCTATGGGTGCGTGGACTCGCCATCGTCCTTCTCTGGCTCGCGATTCTGGCGCCCTTTCTCAAGCCGCGATCCCGGGGAAGCCGATGATTGCCGCCCGTTGTTTCCCAAGCGATTGCAGAATTTCCCGGAATTCCTGGGGCATGGCTCTCAGGATTGTTAGTTGAAGCTGGACCTGGCGGGGCTGCTTGATGCAGCCCCGCCTTGGCTTCGAGCGCAGGGGGAAGTCCACCCTCATCGAGGGATTGCGAAAGCCGGGAACTGTGCCGCAGGATCCGCATCCCTTCGGATTTCTGCCATTCCATGCGTGTCCTGATCATTGATGACGAGGCGACAATTCGGCGAACAACCGTGCTCGCCGTAAAGAGCATGGGTCATGAGCCGTTTGAGGCGCCCAACGGGCTGCGCGGCCTGAAGATCCTCGAGGAGGAGCCGTGCGATGTCTGTTTCCTCGACCTGAAACTGGCGAACGAGGACGGGCTCGACCTGCTCGGGCGGCTGCAGAAGGCGCACCCGGGTGTCGCGGTGGTGATGTTCACCGCCTATGCCACAATTGCGACGGCGGTGGAGGCGATGCGGCGTGGCGCGTTCGATTTCATCCCCAAGCCCTTCACACCCGACCAGATCCGGCAGGTGCTGGACAAGATCGGAAAAACCCGACGGCTCGAGAAACGGGTGCAGCAGCTTGAGTCGCAACTGGCGAGTGAATCGCCGGAAAGCGAATTCACGTCGAACGAGCCCGCCGTGCGCACGATGCTTGAGATCGCGTTCAAGGCGGCGGCGACACCCGCGACTCTCCTGATTCTAGGTCCCAGCGGCACGGGCAAAAGCGTGCTGGCGAGGGAGCTCCATCAGCGCAGCGCGCAGAAGGACATGCCCTTCGTCACGGTGAACTGCCCGAGCCTGTCGCGCGAGCTTCTGGAGAGCGAACTCTTCGGCCATGTAAAGGGAGCGTTCACCGGGGCGGTGAATGAAACCTTCGGCAAGGTGGCTGCGGCGGAGGGCGGCACGCTGTTCCTGGACGAGATCGGCGAGATGCCGCTCGAGATCCAGCCGAAGCTGCTCCGTCTCCTGCAGGAGCGCGAGTACGAGCGCCTCGGCGAGGCGAAACCCCGGCGCGCGAACGTGCGGGTCATCGCGGCGACCAACCGCTCGCTGGCGGACGAGGTGAAGGCCGGGCGTTTTCGCGAGGACCTGTTCTACCGCCTCAATGTGATCGCCCTGGGCCTGCCCGGACTCAGGGACAGGCCGGCGGATCTGGAGGGGTTTGCCGGTCGCTATCTCGCCTTCTTCGCGCGCCGGATGGGGCGCGCCCCGATGTCGTTCTCCGCAGAGGTGCTGGCGGCGTTCAGGCGCTACGACTGGCCCGGCAATCTTCGGGAACTGCGCAATGTGGTGGAGCGGGCAGTCATACTGGCCGGATCCGATGTCGTGAAGATCGATGAACTCCCGGACACGTTCAAGGAGCCGTCCGCCTCGACGCTGGGCGTCGGGGCGCGTGTCACGCTGGACGAACTCGAGGCGGAACACATCAGGCGGATCCTTGCGGTGTCGCGGAATCTCGACGAGGCGGCGCGCATTCTCGGAATCGATCCGGCGACGCTCTACCGCAAGCGGCAGCGCCTCGGGCTCGTCTGAATCCTGGCGGGCGGTTCACGTTTCCGCGATCATGCTTCGCACACGCCTCTATCTCGGACTCCTGCCGCTGCTCCTGCTGTTTCTGGCGATGGGATTCTATGCGCTGCATGTGTGCCGCGGGCTCGCGCGCGCGATTGAGCAGGACCTTGTGAAGAATTATCGCGCGCTGATCGCGGGTTACGAACTGCGCGACGCCGCCACGCGCATGCACACGGCGCTGTCGCAGGCAGGCCGCGACAGCTCGCTCGAGGCGCGGCGGGCGTTTCTCGACGAGCAGTCGCGCTTCAAGCGCCTGCTGTTTGACCAGTCCATCGCTTCGGCGGGCACGCCGCGCATGGAACTGGTGGCGAAGATCGAGCAGGCGCAGGCTGAACTTGTCGCGCAGGCCGAGCGAGCGCAGCAGAACGGTGCGGCGCGTGGCGTGGATGCGCTCGGCGCCTATCGCGCCGCGGAGGTGCGTTTTTTCAGGTCGCTCAACGCGATCGAGGAGCTGGCGGTGCAGGATTACCAGCATGTCCAGGACGTGAGTGCCGGCGCTTCGCGCACGGTCCGGCTGGCGATCAACCTGCTCGTGGCCGCGATGGCCGGCGGGATCCTGCTCTCGATCTACCTGAGTTATCGGCTCGCCAGGACGCTTCTGCGGCCGGTGCAGGCGCTGACAACTTCGGCGAAGGCGCTGGGGGATGGAAATCTGGAGACGCAGGTGCCGGTCCTTTCGAATGATGAGCTTGGCCAGCTGGCGGTGGTGTTCAATGACATGGCGGCGAAGCTGCGCGACTACCGCGATGAGATGCGCGAGGAGGTCCGCAGTGCGCAGAGGACGACGCAGGCGACGCTGACCGCATCGCCCGATCCCGTGGTAGTCGTCTCGCGGGAGGGCGGCATCGAGCTTGTAAATCCCGCAGCACGTGCGATCGGCCTTGCGGAGCCCATGCTGCCGGCACCGCTCGTGGAACGCGTGCGCCGCGTGATTGCGTCGGGCCGGCATGATGTGCCGTCGGGTTATGACCAGGTGGTGTCGCTGCGCTCAGGGAAAGAGGATCGGTACTACCTGCCGCGCACGCTCGCCATCCACGATGCGATCACGGGAAAGGAAGGTGCGGCCGTCATTCTTCAGGATGTCACCAAATTCCGCCTGCTCGACGACGCGAAGAGCAACCTGGTGGGCACGGTTTCACACGAGCTGAAGACTCCGCTGACGAGCCTGCGCCTGGCGGTTTACCTGCTGCTTGAGCCCAATCTCGGCGCGGTTTCGCCGGAGCAGAAGGAGCTGCTTGAAACCGCGAGGGAGGGTGCGGACCGGCTGCTGCGGATCATCAACGACCTGCTCGACCTCTCGCGACTTGAAAGCGGTGTGTCGCAGATCAACCGCGTCGAGGTTGATGTCGAGGCGCTACTTCGTGAAATGGCTGCGGAAATTCATCCGATCCTGGATTCCGCGGAACAGACGCTCGTGGTCGAATGCCCGCCGCAGGTGGGTCTTGCCTGGGTGGACCGCGAGCGTATCCGACACGTGTTCATCAACCTCCTCGCCAATGCATCGAAGTACTCGCCGCACCGCTCGAGGATCACGCTGTATGCCCGGGCGGAGGAGGGCGGGTTCATGCGTTTTGGCGTTCGTGACGAAGGTCCCGGGATACCTCCGGAGAGCCTGGGGCGGATTTTCGAACGATTCTATCGCGTGCCGGGAGAGCGCACGGAGCAGGTGAAGGGGGCGGGACTCGGTCTCAGCATTTCACGCGAAATCGTCGTTGCCCACGGAGGATCGATCGGCTGCAGCAGCGAATTGGGACAAGGAAGCGATTTTCATTTCAATCTGCCTATGCGGGATCATGGCGAAAGCCCTGCTTGAAGCGCGGTTGCCCTTTACAGATGCGACAGCTTGAATAGCTTCGGACGTCACATTTCCGGATTGCTTGGCTGTCGATCAAATCTCGACGCCAGCGATCCGGTCCTGCGGCAGGCAACCACGCAATCTCCCGGTCACAAAAGCTCCGACGCCGCAACCGCCGAAACATTCAGAAACAATCACCATGGCCAAATCAAAATCATCCCAGACTCCCGATGCCCTGCTCGACGAACTTCGCGCGCTTGTAGCCGAAGCCGAGGGGCTGATGGGCGGCGACATCACCGATCATGCGCGCGACAAGATGGAGCAGTTGCGCGAGCGGCTGGCCGATGCGCAGGAGCGACTTTCTGATCTGTATGAAACCGCCAAGGAGAAGGTGAGCGAAGGAGCCCGCAGGACCGATGAGGCCATACGCGCGCATCCGTATGAATCGCTGGCCATCGCGCTCGGTGTCGGCGTGCTGATCGGCGCGCTTCTCCGCCGGGGACGGTAGGGCAGGCGCGACACCTTTGCGGCAGGCAGACATTGTGACGTTGCGGAGACTCTCCGTCCGCCAGACTGTCGCGTGGCTTCCGGTGTCACAGGCGGCCCATTTCACCCTCCGCTGATTCTTCCGAAATCACATGGACAGCACATCCTCCAACGGATTCATGCAGTCGCTTCGCTCCCTTGGCGACAAGGTGCTGGGCGTTGTGCAGGCGCGGCTCACGTTGCTTTCGGTCGAGCTCCAGCAGGAGAAGTTCAGGCTGCTCCAGTTTCTGATCTGGATCACCGCGGCATTGTTCACGGGGGTGATGGCTCTGGCATTCTGCAGTCTCGCGCTGGCTTTCTGGTTGTGGAAGAGCTCGCCGCTGCTCGCCCTGGCGTCGCTGGCGGGATTCTACCTGGTCGCGTTTGTCGTGATCGTGGTTGCGTTCAAGCGCTACCTGGCGCGCCAGCCGCGTCCTTTCGATGCGACGCTTCAGGAACTCGACGAGGATCGTTCATGTTTCCGCGGAAAGAACTGACCCTGCTTGAACGCCGGAAGGCGGTCCTGCGCATGCGCATTCGACTGCAACGAGTCGACCTGGCGGCCGACCTCCGCCAGGTGCTGCGGCCCGTCGGCTGGATCGATGCGATGCAGGCCAGATGGCTGACGCTGCCCTGGGGAGTTCGTCTGGCGACCGGGTCGCTCGGATACCTTGCCCAACGCGCCCTCCTGCGGCGGATGCCCTGGCGCGCACGGGCGCTGTTGTGGGCCCCTGTCATCCTGAAACTCGCGAGGCGGGCGTTTCCCCTGAAGGATGGAGCACCGCCCCGGACGTTTCGGGTGCCCTCGCAGCAGGATGCGGAAGGCCTCGTGAAGCGACGCCGGGCGGGGTTGGGGCGCGGTTCAGCCTGAACCCCATGGATGCCGAAACGGTGAACGTCCTCGATGGATCGACTGTCTCGCGAGAGCAGAGCCGAAAGGTTGCTCCTCCGGAACTGCTGGCACCGGCGGGGGACTGGGAATGCGTCCGGGCTGCGGTGGAGAATGGGGCGGATGCGATCTATTTCGGCCTGGAGCGCTTCAATGCGCGGATGCGCGCGAAGAATTTCACGCAGGCGGACCTTCCCGAATTGATGGCGTACCTGCATCGGCGCGGGGTTCGCGGGTATGTGACGTTCAACACGCTGGTCTTCACGTCGGAGCTCGAGGACGCGGCGGACTATCTGCGCGGCATCATCGCCGCGGGTGTCGATGCGGCGATCGTGCAGGATGTGGGGATCTGCCGGCTGATACGGTCGCTGTCGCCCGATTTTCCGATCCACACGTCGACCCAGATGACCGTGACGAGCGCGGCGGGCGTGGCCTTTGCGCGGGAGCTCGGCGCGCAGCTTGTCGTGCTCGCCCGGGAGAACTCGATCGCGGAGATCGAGAAGATCCAGACCGCGCTGGGTGGCGGCTCCGCGTCGCTGCCGCTGGAGGTGTTTGTCCACGGTGCGCTTTGCGTGGCGTATTCCGGGCAGTGCCTGACAAGCGAAGCCCTCGGTGGACGCTCGGCGAACCGCGGCGAATGCGCGCAGGCCTGCCGGCTGCCCTACGAGTTGTGGTCGGACGGCGTGAAGGTGGATCTCGGCGACCGCCGGTACCTGCTCAGTCCGCAGGACCTGGCCGGCATCGATGTATTGCCGGACCTGATACGCGCGGGCGTGGCCTCGCTGAAGATCGAAGGCAGGCTCAAAAGCCCCGAGTATGTCGCCAGCATCACGCGGGTTTATCGCGGGGCGCTGGATCGCGCCGTGCGGCAGGCTGCGGAAAGCGGGGCGCGCGACGCATTGCCGGACGATTCCGAAAGGCGGAGCGGAGCTGTCGAAGTTCAGGGAGCGAAGGATCGCTACGAACTGGAGATGTCGTTCTCGCGCGGACTTTACACCGGATGGTTTCGCGGGATCGACAACCAGCGGCTGGCGCATGGAAGGTTCGGCACGAAGCGCGGCGTGTTTCTCGGAACGGTCGAGCGGGTTTCGGGCGATTCCGTTTCGCTCAGGCTGAACGCGCCGCTCAAGCCGGGGGATGGCGTGGTGTTTGACGCGGGGACTCCGGATGTGCGCGAAGAGGGGGGACGCGTTTATCAGGTCGAGATCAAGAGCGGCGAGGCGAGGCTGCGATTCGGCCACGGCGACATCGATTTCAGGCGTGTGAAGGCCGGAAACCGCCTCTGGAAAACGAACGACCCCGCGCTCGACCGCGAGGTGCGGGCGACGTTCGCCGGCGACAAGGTGCGGTTTCAGCGCCAGATCGTGGCGCAAGTTCATGGCCGCGTGAATGCACCTCTGACGCTTCTCCTCGACGACGGGCAGGGCCATGTGGTGAAGCGAGAGTCCGGCATGGTTCTCGAGCCTGCGCAGACGCAGCCACTGAACGAGGGTACGCTGACGGCCCAGTTGTCGCGTCTCGGAGGGACTCCGTTCAAACTGGACAGGCTCGATTGTCATCTCGAAGGCGAGGTGATGCTTCCCCTCAGCGAGCTCAACCGCCTGCGACGCGAGGCGGTGGCCGCGCTTGAGGCTCTGCGGGCGCAGCCGCATCGATGGACGCTGAATGACTGCGGGCGGGAGGTGACAAAGGTCGCGCAGGATTCGATCGCGGTGAATGGCGCGGACCGTCCGCCGGAGTTGATCGCGACCATTCGCGAGCGTGCTCAACTGGAGCCGGCGTGGCGGGCGGGGGCGCGCACGATCTACTGCGAGTTCGAGAATCCGAAGCACTATCGCGACGTCGTCGCGGAGTTTCGCGGTCTCCAGTCGGCGGGTGGCGCCGGGGTGCAGGCGTCGTCGATCTGGGTGGCGCCGCCGCGCATTTTCAAGACCGGCGAGGAGTGGATCCTGAAGCAGGTGAGATCCTGTGAGGCCGACGGCTATCTCGTGCGCAACCACGATCACCTCGCGTTCTTTGCGAATGACCGCAGGCGCGGTGACTTCTCGCTCAATGTGGCCAATCCGCTGACGGCGGAGTATTTCATCCGGCGGTACGGACTCGAACGCGTGACGGCGAGTTATGACCTGAATGTGTCGCAGGTGGAGTCACTCCTGCGCGCGGCTCCGGCCGGATGGTTCGACCTGACGATTCACCAGCACATGCCGATGTTTCACATGGAGCACTGCGTGTTCTGCGCGTTTCTGTCCTCGGGCAGGGACTATCGCGACTGCGGACGCCCCTGCGACACGCACCGCGTGGTGCTCAAGGATCGGGTGGGCGCGGAGCTGCCGCTCAAGGCGGACGCGGGATGCCGCAACACGGTCTTCAACAACCGCGCGCAGACCGGCGCGGAATTTACCGGTCGATTCCAGGAGCTTGGCGCGCGCTCATTTCGCGTGGAATTCCTCAATGAAGGCGCCGACGAGGTCTTTCGGACGGTGACGCGGTATGCGCAGCTCCTGAGCGGCGTGATCTCCGGCGCGGACCTCTGGCGCGAGCTGAAGCTGATCAACCAGATTGGCGTCACCCGCGGCCAGATGGAGGCCGCACCGCAGGTCGTCCGTAGAAAGAGCTGAACCCCCGGAGCGGATCGATTCTTTTCCGCTCGGGCATGGAAGACGCGATATTCCGCTCCCCTGGAGGGGCACGCTTCGTCGTGACCTGCCTTGGGGAAGGGCCTGCCCGGGAGGACAATACAGAACGATGGGGTGGGATCCGCAGATGGCGCGGATTTTCACGGATGGGATGGAATCGCTGCATCCGGAAATCTGCGTGCATCGGCGAAATCTGCGGATGAACATTCGGGGGCCAAATCGGGTCAGCCTATCCGACTTCCAAAAAATTGCTGAAGTGAGGTGAGCCTGTCGATTCGCTCTTTGCAGGAAAAACACCTCGGCGAACATGCCAGCAGGTTGAAGGGCGGGAAGGTGCTCTTTTGAAGTATTGCGGAACCGCATTACTTTCGGAACAACCGGTCGTCGAGTCCACTCAAGGCGATGATGGACCTGAGCGTGCCCTTCGCGACCTCGCGATGGTTGGGCACAGGCACGGTGGCGCTGTCGCCTGCGGGTAACTGTCGTTTCATGATGATGTGACTGCCGGACTGCCGTTCCCGCACGAAGCCATGTGCCGCGAGGATGCGGCAGATTTCCGTCGATGGCAGCGGCCGCAGCTTAGGCATGAACGAGTGTCAGGGGTCGTACTCGGGCACCGGTCCGCAAGCGCCGCTTGATTTCTGCTCCGCTGGCCGACTCGAGCCAAAGTTTGACGGCTTCGGCCAGCATCTGGTGGGCCTCCGTGCGTGTCCTGCCCTGGCTTGCCACGCCAAGTTCCGGGCAGTGCGAGACGAACCATGAGCCGTCCTTCTCGATCACCGCGGAGAAATTGGGCAGATCAATTACCTGTCCGCCACGCTCGATCCAATTCGCTTTCATGCCCTCACACTATCGCGACGCCAGCCTCCAGCAAGCCTTGTGAAGAGTCAGAGCCATGACAATGACGCCGATGGGGTGTCCCAGTCGCCGGCCGGATGAGAATGAGCGGAACGCAGGAAGATGGGGTCTTGGTTCCCCTGGAGACGCGATATTCCCCTCCCTTGGAGGGGCGATATTCAACTCCTCTGGAGGGGCACGCTTCGTCGTGACCAAGGGACGCGCGACGCGTAACAGCGCCGGACAATTTTTCACGCGGAGGCGCGGAGCACGCGGAGAAGGGAGAGAAGGGAGAGAATGATAATGTTTCGAGTACGATGGAGGGGCACGCTTCGTCGTGACCTGCCTTGGGGAAGGGCCTGCCCGGGAGGACAGTACAGAACGATGGGGTGGGATCCGCAGATGGCGCGGATTTTCGCGGATGGGATGGAATCGCTGCATCCGGAAATCTGCGTGCATCGGCGAAATCTGCGGCTGAAAATTCTGTGCTCCCAGACCGGGTCAGTCTATCCGACTTTCCGCAAACTTTCATCGCAGGTACAGTCCGGCCATTGCTGCGATCCGATATTGCGCCTCTCAAAGAATCGTTGTCACCAGATATCGGGTGACCCGCGAGAAACGGCTGCTTTGCACCGATTGGAAGTGGTATCAACAACGCCTGACGACGGTCGGTTGCGGAAACAACTGGTTGCAGGCAGTGCTTCAAATTTGTTCACTGGCAGGCTTCGCATTCGCCGCCGTTGCGCATGGCTTCGAGGCTGCAAGCTGTCTTTTCTTCCGCGGTGTACTCGCGTCTGTCGGCCTTGGATGGGCTGGCGTCGGGGGCTGCATGGCGGGGGGACGGTGGATTCGAGTCCGATGTGCCGGCAGTCGTGGCGATCGAGCCGATGCGCACTTCCTTCTTTGCGGCGACGGTGGCCTTTTCGATGTTGGAGGCGCTGAGCGAGCGGAGGTAGTACGTGGTCTTGAGGCCCGTGTGCCAGGCATGGCGGTACATGTGGCTCAGGGTTTTCAGGTCGGGCGTGCCCATCCAGAGATTCACACTCTGGGACTGGTCGATCCACTTCTGGCGCCGGGCGGCGGCGTCGATGACCCACTTGGGATCAATGCCGAAGGCGGTGAGGTATTTCTCCTTGAGGTCGGCGGGGACGGTCTCGATGTCGTGCAGTTCGCCGTCGAAATACTTGAGGTTGTCGATCATCTCCTGGTTCCAGAGTCCGCGCAGCTTGAGGTCCTTCACGAGGAAGGGATTCAGCACGATGAACTCGCCCGACAGGTTGGATTTGACGAAGAGATTCTTGTAGGTCGGCTCGATGCAGGGGGACGTGGCGGTGATGTTGGAGATCGTGGCGGTGGGCGCGATGGCGAGCACGTTGCTGTTGCGCATGCCCTGCCTTGCAATCTTCTCGCGCAGGGGGCTCCAGTCGAGTTTCCCGCCACGGGGCACCTCGACGCTTACGCCGCGCTCCTGCTCGAGGAGATCGAGGGTGTCCTGCGGGAGGATGCCGCGGTCCCATTTCGATCCCGCATAGGAGGAGTAGCGGCCGCGTTCTGCGGCGAGATCGGAGGAGGCCTCGTAGGCGTGGAAGGCGATCGCCTCCATGGCCTCGTCGTTGAATTCGACGGCCTGCTGGGAGGCGAATGCCTCGCCGCGCAGGTAGAGCGCGTGGGCGAGTCCCATCACGCCGAGGCCGATCGGACGGTGGCGGCGGTTTGAGGTCTCGGCGGCCTTGGTCGGGTAGAAATTGATGTCGATGACATTGTCGAGCGCACGCACGGCTAGGCGGATGGTCTCGCGCAGCCGGGGGTGATCGATCGAGCCGTCGGGGAGGAGATGCGTGTCAAGGATGACTGAGCCGAGATTGCAGACGGCGGTTTCCTCGTTGGAGGTGTTGAGGGTGATCTCGGTGCAGAGGTTCGACGAGTGGATCACCCCGACATGATCCTGCGGCGAGCGCACATTGCAGGCGTCCTTGAAGGTGATCCACGGATGCCCCGTTTCAAAAAGCATCGAGAGCATCTTCTTCCAGAGTTCGAGCGCCTCGATTTTCTGGCCGAAAATTTTGCCCTCCTCCGCGAGTTTTTCGTAGCGGATGTAGGCCTCCTCGAACTTTTTCCCGTAGAGCTCGTGAAGGTCCTTGACCTCGTTGGAGCGAAAAAGCGTCCAGGGTTCGCGCGCCTCCATGCGCTTCATGAAGAGGTCCGGCACCCAGTTGGCGGTGTTCATGTCGTGGGTGCGGCGACGGTCGTCGCCCGTGTTCTTGCGCAGCTCGAGAAACTCGAAGATGTCGTTGTGCCAGGACTCGAGGTAGGCGCAGCCGGAGCCCTTGCGTTTGCCGCCCTGGTTGACGGCGACGAGCTGGTCGTTGTGCAGCTTGAGGAAGGGAATGACGCCCTGGGATTCGCCGTTTGTGCCGCCGATGTAGGCGCCGGTGCCGCGCACCGCTGTCCAGGAGCCGCCGAGACCGCCGGCCCATTTGGAAAGCTGGGCGTTCTCGGCGATGCCGCGGTACATGATTCCCTCGAGAGAGTCGTCCACGTAGTAGAGGTAGCAGGACGAGAGCTGCGAGTAGAGGGTGCCCGAATTGAAGAGCGTGGGAGTGGAGCTGCAGAAGCGGCGGCTGCGGTAGAGATCGTAGAGTCCGGTGACCCAGGATTCGCGGTCGCTGGGCTCGTCGAGGAAAAGCCCCATCGCGACGCGCATCCAGAAGAACTGCGGCGTTTCGATGCGGCGCGACGGCTTCCGGGTTTTGTCGATGATCAGGTAGCGGTCGTAGATCGTCTGGATGCCGAGGAAGTCGAACTCGAGATCGGCGGAGGGATCGAGGGCGAGCGAGAGGCGGTTGAGGTCGTAGTCGAGGAGGCGCGGGTTGAGGCGCTTGATGGCGACACCATGCTCGATGCACTTGCGGAAGGCACGCTGGTGAAACGCGCGCAGCGCGCCGATGCCGTCGCGCACGATGTCCCACCCGAGGACCTCCTCGTAGATGTAGGAAAGCTGGATGCGTCCGGCGAACCGGGCGAAATCGGCGTCGCGTTCGATCAGCGTTTTGGAATTCAGGATGATCGTGGCATCGAGGTCGCGTTGCGAAATCTGGTCGAACACCGAACGGCGCAGCTCGGCTTCGATCTCTTCGTTCGTCAGGCAGAGGTCGAGGCCGATGCGTGCGAACTCGATGCGCCGGCGCAGGTCGACGCCGTCCCAGAAAATGGTTTCTCCATTCGACCGCTTGACGACCACCATGGTTTCCTGTCCCTGGGCGGGGGCGGGTGCCTGAGCGTCGGGGGCCGCATCAGGGGATTGTTCGCGGGAGGCGGCTCGTTCGGCGCGGTAGAGGATGTAGGCTTCGGCCACCTTGAAGTGACCTGACTTCATGAGTTCCTCCTGAACGATGTCCTGGATCTCCTCGATGTGAATGAAGGTCTGCTTTGAGGCCTGGACCCGGGTGGAAACCGCCTGGGAGATCGCCACTGCGGGAGCGGAGTCGCGTTGGAGCGATAGGAAGCACTTGCGGATCGCGATCTCGATCTTCTGCTCGACGAAAGGGACCACCTGGTGATTGCGCCGGATGACCCGCATCTGGCTCTGCGCGGCGGATGCGCGCTCGATGGCAAGCTTGCGGCTGCGGTTCAGGAGGAGGCTCTTTGCTACGTCGTAGGCGTTGTTGTCGACCAGTGTCTTCTCGATGAGCTCATACAGCGCATTGAGCGTGAGCTTGAGAGGAGTCTGCCGCTTGGCCTCCGTGGTGAGCGTGCCCAGCAGCTCGCGCACAACGCCGACGACCCAGGCGCGGTTGGACGCGGTGAAAATTTCCTTTTCGCCCCGGGCGAGAAGGACGTTGGTCAGCGATTTGCCGAGCGTGTCGGCCACTTCGCTCGCATCGAAGCGTTCCTCGCCGTGCGGGCAGATCAGGACGATTGGCGGCACGCTGAGTGACTCGCCGGCAAGGACATCGCGCCAGGCAAAATGGGGTTTTTGATCGACGGGGGTGTGAACGGTGCGTTTGAGGGCGAGATCGTGGGAGAGCGTGGAGTTCATTCGTGCTGTGCGGATGGTGGAACTTTGCAGTTGAAGCGCTGGAGGCGGCCGGGAAAGGGACGAGAATGTGAGGACGCGAGGGTGCGGGACGACTTCGATGAATGATCCAGAGGGCGAAAAAACTTGGCGGGCATGGCAAATACCGGCGGCCTTCGCAGCGCGTAATGGGGATCGAAATCGAGAGTTGAGTGAGCTTGGAAGGACCCCCCGCGCGGGATCCAAGGGAGCGGCGGATCACACGCTTTTACGCTGATCGCGTCAAGCGAAGGATCGCCCGAAATCCAAAAATTTTACAACGGGTTGTGCGCGCCCGGGTCGTCCACCACAATCCATTGTGGTTGAGTTGCGTCCGCCTTTGGAAGCGGGCGCAAGGGGCTCACAGGGCTGGCGAAGGAGCCGGCAGGAGATTTGCCGTGGCCGCTACCAGGCTATCTCGTACCAGAGTGTGCGCTGATCGGGGCCAAGCTTGAAATGTGCGCCTTTGCCGGCGTCTGCGGCTTTTACCTCATTCAAACGGTGTCCTCGCCCGTCGAGGGCAAAGACACGCGCCCCGGGACGCGGCAAGGTGATTTCGAGGGGGACGCCGTTCGCCACGGCGGGTCCGGTGCCCCAGTTGCGACCGACAGAGGTGCGCGCCGAATTCCATTTCATGTCGCGGTTGGATGCGGAACCGACCGCCGTCAGCAGCGCCTGAGTGGTGCTCCCGACCGGCCTGCCGTCCATGCTTGTCAGCACGATGACGGCGTAGTTGCGGTCAACGGGTCCGACTGCGAATTCGACATCGCCGAGCTGGAGGCGCTGGTTGCCGACGAAGCCCCAGGCGGCGCGCGTTGCCGGGGTGTTCACGACCACGTGTGCTTCCTTCGGCTTCGTGGCGTCCCACACCACCCGTCCGTCGGGCGTGGAGAGGCGCTTGTCTGAGGGCGCAGCCATGCGCGATGGTTGGGCCGCTTGCGGGTCGATGCCGATGCGGTGGCTGATCGCCATCGTGGGGGACACCATGTTGTCAAATGTGCCGGCAGCGGTATCGGTCAATGGAGGCAGATCGCCGCGCCGGAAAAGCTGCGCGCATGCGGTGAGAAGGGCGAGTTTCACGGGCTGGCCGTTGAACGAGAAGTAGCCCGAAATGCTGTCGCCGTACCATTTTTTCCCGTCGTTGACGTACTGGAAAAAGAAGACGCCATCCCAGTCCTGCAGTGAAGCGACAAGAGCGGCGTATGGCACTGTGCTGGCGGCGTAATCATTCGGTTCGGGAATATTCCATTCCGAAAACGTGAACGGTCGGTCGAGCAGCCGCCAGGGGGCGCGGGCGAGGATGGCGGCGGTGTCGGGTGCCGTTTCCATGGCGACATTGCGGATGACCCAGTCCTCGGGGTCCCAGGGGCGGTTGGGAAAGCGCGGGTGCTGCCAGTAGGCGTGCACGTCGGCATAGTCGGCGGTGTCGGCGACAACCTTCGGGGACAGGTAGGTGATCTGCGATGTGGTGATGGGCACGCGAACGCCGAGATCTTTTTTCAGGAAGTCCACCATGTCGCGGAAGAACACCTCCTCGCGGTCGATCATGAATCGTTTTGCGTCGAGCCTGGCCGCCTCGCTCGAGTCCTTGGTGGGGATCTCGATCGAATGAGCCTCGATGCTCTGGGCATCCGGCAGCGCGTTCCGGCCGCCGCTGCTCCAGGCTTGTTGCAGCGCAGCAGTCGTGCGGTAGGTGCGCGCGAGCCAGTCGTTCCACAGTCGTTTGAACTCGCCCCGGAAGGGTTCGGGCAGTTCCGCGGCGAGTTCGGGGCCGGTTCTGCTGAAGGCGTTTTCGTTTGTGATCTCGATCATTGCGATGGCCGGATCGTCGACGCGTCGCAGGCCGCGGTAGGGGTTCTTGTGGAGAAGGTAGTCGCGGCAAAACTCCTTGAGTCTGGCCTGCGCCCGCGGTTCGAAATAGAGCAGGTATTTGTCGTAGCGCGTCTTGTGGGGAAGGCCTTCGCGCGAGTAACCCTCCTCCGCGGTTATGGAGCGGCTGACATGCAGGTTGAGGTTGGCGTAGATGCCGTGGCGATGGAGCTGCGCGAGGTGGTAGTCGAGCCGCGCGACCTGTTCCGGAGAAAACTTCCGCTGTCCGTCAACTCGTGGCGCCCAGATGCCGCGCGGTGCGGGCGCGCCGTCGTGGTGGTGGATGCGCACGCCGTTGACGCCCAGTTTTGCGAGGTGCGCGGCGACTTTTTCCGCATCTGCGTTTGAAGGAAAATTTGCGTCGAAGGTTGTGTTGACGCCCCAGATTTTCAGCCGACCGGAGTCGGTGTGAAAGTGGCCGTCGCGAATGCGGACAAATCCATCGGTGCCGGCGGGCTGGGGGGACAGGGCGGCCAGATTGGTGATTGATGGCGAAGCGTCATCGCCGGGAATGAGGAAGGGGAACCGTGCGTCGGTGGCTCCGACGGCAAATGCGCCAATGGAGAATCGGGAGGCGGCAGCGACAAGGCCGAATTGAAGGAGGAATTTCTGGTGAAGGGGCATTCTGGAGAGTGTAGCCGAAGTGCAGCGGAGCGGAAGGTCGAAGTCGGAGGGGAACACAGATGGCGCGGATGCAAGCCGGATCAGAGGAGCCCCGTTCACCTGGAGGGGCACGCTCCGTCGTGACCTGGGGACGCGTGACGCGTAACGCCGTCGGAATGGTTTCACGCGAAGACGCGACGCAGAGGAGGGAAGGAAGGGTGGCTCGGGATTCCAGCCCGCAGTCATCTCAAGGATCAATTGAAAGGTGGAATGCAGAAGCCGGAGATCGGAATGGATTCACGCGGAGTCGCGGAGTACGCGGAGGAGTGGAAGAGGGAGGGAGATGGGTCGATGAGAATGGGAACCGGCGGTGTGGGGTGATGGACGTCCCCTGGGCATGGCAAAGAATGCCATCTCCAACGGAGGGGGGGATGGCGCGACGAATTCAGGGCCGACTGCCGGCCGGAGTCATTGGAAAGTTGCAAATGGAATGGCAACAGGGTGCTCGAGGGAACTTGCGGTGCCAGGTTTGCGTCCCATCTTCATATCCAATCTTCTCAACGCCATGAAATCTCCGCTTCCGTTCCTTGGCTCACTGACGTTCATGGGTGTATTGAGCATGGCATTGCTGACGGGCAACTGTGCGCGCGCGCAGTTTGCCTTGGAGCGACCGTTTACTGAAACTCTGGCGGGCGGGGAACAATCATCGGCGGGTCTGGCCAGGCTTTCGGCGAAACAAATCGAGGAATTGAACAGGCAGATCACGAAGGAACTCAAACTTGCCCGGCAGGGTGACGTCAGGGGATTTTCCACTTCGTTTTCGCAACGCCGCACGGCGGCACAGCGCGAGGCTGCCGGCCTCAATCTTCTGACGGACGCGGAATTGAAGACGCTGGATGACGTCATCGCGCGCACGATGGCGCAACCCAGCCTGCCAGGCACCGTTGCCCGTGCCGCCTCGGTCGACTCCATTGAAACCACGCGGATCAAGCCGGAGGTGCACGGGGAGGTGTCCCTGGCCTATGGCATGACCAGTGGAGGCCGCAGTCTCTACGGCGGATCGATGGCGTTGAGCGTTGAGGATCCGAAGTCAGGCATTTCAACCGCAATCCGTTACAGTCAGTTTCGCGGTGACGGCCTGTTTTTTGGAGGCGGATTTGGCTGTGGAGGATTTGGCTGGAATCGGGACGCCGGCGGAAACCGGAGCGCCCTGCCGCCACTGCGCTGACGCTGCGGGAACGAATGGGTCGCCACGCTCAAAGCCGGCGCGGAATTAATCCGCTGGACGAGACCCCGGTTCGACAGGCACGCGGATTGTAGAGTGCCTTCCTCCTCCTTGAGGGGCAATCCAAAAGGGTCAGTCCTTACTGATTGCATTGACAGGACGATCGAGAGATGGAAGGAAGGGGGATGGCAAGAAAGACGAGAATGGAGTTTGAGGGGGCGTGTTATCACGTGATCAGCCGGGGCAACTACCGTGGGTGGATCTTCAAGGAGGACGGGGCGAAGCAGGCGTTTGAGGAGTGCCTGGCGGAGGCGGTGATCAGGGCGGGATGGGTGGTGCACGGCTGGGTGGTGATGGGGAACCACTATCACCTGGCGGTGGAGACGCCGCGGGGAAATCTGGGGTCGGGAATGCAGTGGCTGCAGACTACGTTTTCAGCGAGATTCAACCGGTTCCGGAAGGAGAACGGACATGTTTTCCAGGGCAGGTACAAGGCGATCGTGGTCGAGCCCGGGGAGGCGTTGGGAAGGGTCTGCCACTACATCGACCTGAATCCCGTGAGAGCGGGAGTGGTGAAGCTCGACCGGCTCGAAACCCATGTTCATGGCAGCTACCGGCGGCTGCAGGACCCGAGGCAAAGGCCGGTGTGGCAGCAGGTGGCGACTGCACTGCAGGGAGCGGGAGGGCTGCCTGACACACCCCGCGGCAGGGCGGCATATCGGGAGTATCTCAGGTGGGTGA
The DNA here is from genome assembly GCA_015075305.1 of Opitutaceae bacterium. Classification (NCBI taxonomy): domain Bacteria; kingdom Pseudomonadati; phylum Verrucomicrobiota; class Opitutia; order Opitutales; family Opitutaceae; species Opitutaceae bacterium. The sequence continues at coordinate 44,904 of JABTUS010000008.1, forward strand.
TGGATGAGGTGAAGGCGGGACGCGAGGAGCACTACCGTCAGTTGGGCAAAGGCTGGGCGATAGGCGGCGAGGAGTTCATCAACGGGCTGCGCCGACGATTTGGGCCGGGGACGATCAGCGAACGAGCGATGGGTCCGGAGGCGAGGAAGGCATGGAGGGAGGGACAGTGGATGGCGGCATTGGAGGCGCTTCTGAAGAAACTGCCAGCCAAGGCCAAGGTTGACCAACGCCCGTCAGCGGTCTGGAAAGCGGTCGTGGCCGCCGAGATGAAGGCGAGGACGGAAGCCAGCAACGCATGGCTTGCCAAAAAACTGGCCTTGTCGACCCCGACCTATGTGAGCAAACAAGCAGGCCTCGTCAGGGACGGAAAGATGGGACCGGCAGCCATTGCGCTTTCAGCAAGGTTTCGAAGTAAGGACTGACCCTTTACTCCCTTCTATTCAGGACTGACCCTTTACTCCCTTCTCGCCTGCATCTCGTCCGCCATCTCGCGTTCGAGCCGGTTGCGCGCAAACAGAGTGCGGAATTTGCGCCAGAGCATCATGGGGATTGCAGGGTAAAATAGAGGTTGGATTACTGAGAAACCGCACTACCTTGTGGCTCGTGAAATTGCTCAATGTCGAAGTGCCCGATCAGATTGCCGAGGACATCACCCGCATGATCCGCGATGGCTGGTTTCATTCGGAGCATGAGCTGGTGCGCGTGGCCCTGATTGAGTTTCTCCGCACCCGGCGTCCCGAATTGCAGGAGCGGTTCCAGCGCGAGGATATAGCCTGGTCGGTGGCGGAAGCCAAACCGAGCGATCAAACATGATTCGGTGGGTGGCTGACACCGGCCCTTTATTGCATCTGTCTGAAGCCGGTGCCTCCCCCTTGATCCGTTTGCTGGGCGAAATCGTCCTTCCGCCAGCGGTGCATGAGGAGTTGGAACGATTTGGTTCCGCCGCCAGCTCGATTCCGATGCTGCCAGTCGTGCCATTGAGTGCGGCGGCAAACAATGCTGCGGAGGATTGGTGCAAAGCGGGTCTGGTGCAGCGCGGTGAGGCTCAAGCCATCGCCCTGCTTCGCCAAATCGAAGCCGATTGTCTTCTGACCGACGATGCCGCCGCCCGTTTGCTGGCCACGTCGCTCGGCCTGCGTGCACGCGGCTCCCTTGGCATAATCCTGTGGCTGACCGGTCAACGCCGCCTAAACGCGGTCGAGGCCGCCGGCTATCTTGACCGCCTTGCCGCCACTTCACTGTGGGTGTCCCCCCGCATAATGACCGAGGCACGCGCGGCGCTGAAACAGATAGCCAGCCGATAATTCCGCTCACTCGCACCGCAGCGCCTCCATCGGATCGACCCTTGCCGCGCGCCGCGCCGGCAGCCAGCTCGCGACCAAGGCCACGCCCAACAGCACGAGGGACACGGATGTGAATACCAGCGGATCGCGCGGACGCACCTCGTAGAGCATGCTTCCCATCACCCGGCTCATCACCAGTGCAACCACCAGCCCGATCGCCATGCCCACGCCCGCCTTGGCCATGCCCTGCCGTAGAATGAGCGCTACGATCTGCCGCGATGTGGCGCCAACGGCACCGCGGATGCCCATCTCCCTCGTGCGTTGCGTCACATCATAGGCAAGCAGACCGTAAATGCCGGTGGCCGCCAGCAGCAATGCGAGTCCGGCAAACACCCCCAGCAGCCACAACACTGCACGCCGGTTGGCCCCGGCATCGTCAAGGTGCATCTGCATTGTCTGGGCCTCGTAAACCGGCAACTCGGGATCCAAGTCGCGCACCCGCGCCCGGATGAGAGGAAGCATGTCTTCCAGTGTGCGCGAGGTGCGCAGCAGCAGCGAAAGCCCGCCCAAGCCCAACGGCATGGCTCGATAAACGTAAGGTTCCCGATTGCGGTCATCCAACCCGCCGAACCGGGCGGTTTCCGCCACGCCGACGATTACGGGAGCGGCCTCGGGTTTCTGATCCTGTTGACCGAAGCTGAACAACCGACCCACTGCGCTCCGTCCCGGGAAATACCGTTCGGCAAATCTGCGATCAACGATCAAGGCCACCTGCGCATCCGGCAGCATGTCGGCTTCGTTGAAATTGCGCCCTTCCAGCAGGCGAATACCCAGGGTCCGAAGAAAATCCGGCGAGACGCCGAGCATGATGGCGGTCGGATAGGTGCTCTCTTTGCCTGGGGGCATGTCGCGCAACGGGAGGGTGGTCGCACCCAAGTTGCTGCTCCCGGGGATGGCGGCCGAATAGGCGACGGACTCCACTCCCGGGATTTCCCTCATTTTTTCCAGCAGCCGCCGCTGCAACGTCTGCACATCCGTCGCATTCACATACGACTCGTCAACGGCCACGCGTGCATGGATGACCTTCGCCGCATCGAAACCGGGGTTGGTGGAGACCACCTTGGCAAAACTGCGCACAAGCAGACCCGCTCCAATCAACAGGACAAGCGCCAGCGCCACTTGCGCGATCACCAACCCGCCGCTCATCGCTCGGACACTCGCGCCGGCGGAGCTCCCGCGAGCGCCCGTCTGCCCAGCGTCATGCAACCCGGGCATGCGCCAAGCCCGCAACACCGGCAGCAGCCCGATCAACAGCGCCACGGTGGCCGAAACCACCAGTGTCAGACCGAGAATGTTTCCATCGAGTGTGACCGGGGGCGAGCCATAGACAATCACCGCAGTATAGGTATTGATCAACCGAAGACCCGCCCAGGCCAGCACGAGACCGAGGGCGCCGCCGGCGACAGCCAGAAGCACAGCCTCCGTGATCAACTGTTGTCCCAAGGCCATCCGCCCGGCGCCGAGTGCCTGCCGGACCGCCAGCTCCGTCCGGCGCGCATTGGCTCGTGCCAGCGTCAAACCGGCAACGTTCACGCACCCGAGCAGGAGCACCAGCAACGCTCCGCCCTGGAGCAGCAACAGCCCGTTTTTGATCGCGCTGGTCTGTTCAGCCCTGATCTGACCAAGCCCCATCCGCTGGCCAACCTGGCCAAGGTAGGCGTTAAACGCAGAATCGCCAACTTCATCGCGAAACCGCTTCTCCAGCGTCTGGAGCTGCGCCAGGGCGGCGCCGTCGGTGACCCCGAGCTTGATCCGGGCATACATAGTGCCCATGCCTGCCAGCCGGTAGCGCGGTGTCGTGTATTCGGCCGCCCAGACAAAAGGCTTCACGAGGACCGGCGCGACGCTGACGGCCTCCAGACTTCGCGGGGCCACGCCGATGATCGTGAACTTTCGGCGCGAAAGGCTGATCTCACGGCCCAGCACTGTTGGGTCTGCATGAAAATGCTTCTCCCAATACGTTTGTGTCAGTACAACCACGCCATCCCGGCCGGGCTGGCACTCCTCGTCGGTGAAGAACCGGCCCAACAAAGGCTGCACCCCTAGCACGGCAAAATAGTCCGCCGTCACCAGCATTCCGACCAGACGATCCGCCCCTGAGTATTCCCCGATGTTGAACATCCAGCCGTCCCAGAGTGCGACATGCTCGAGAAGATCGGCGTGGGCTTTATAGTCGAGGTATTGCGCCGCGCTGACCCGCTGCTTCAGTTGTCCGGTTTGCGGCCGGGAATTGTAGATTTCCACAACCTGCTCCGGGTGCGGAATCGGCAGCGGCTTCAGAATCATGCCATACAACACGGAAACGACCGCTGTGTTGGCGCCGATGCACAGCGCGAGCGTCAGGATCACAGTGATGCTGAAGGCGGGTGAACGCCGGAGCGACCGAAACGAGAAACGCAGATCGCGCCCGAGATTCCCGAGCCACACCCACTCCCGCTCATCCCGCGCCCGCTCCTTGATCTGCTCCACCCCGCCGAAGGCCCGCTGCGCCGCGTAACGCGCCTCCTCAGGCGACATGCCCGCCGCGCGGTTGCGCTCCGTCAACCCGTCGAGATGCGCCTGCATCTCGTCCGCCATCTCACGTTCGAGCCGGTTGCGTGAAAACAATCCGATAAATTTGCGCCAGAGCTTCATGGGGAAAAAGACTTTAGCTCAACCGCGAATGGACCCGAATGCAGGCGGATGACCATCCGTCGATTCTTGAACTGTGGGCGACCGATTGCGGGTGGGCATGGCTTGATTCTCATCGAGTTCATCCGCGTCACTTCGCGTCCGTTTGCGGTTTAAACGGTCACGCCTGCGCCAGCACCTGCTTTATCGCGGCAGTCATGCGCGACCAGTGCTCGGTCTCGGCCTCGAGCTGGCGGCGGCCGGAGGCGGTCAGCTTGTAGAACCGCGCCTTGCGGTTGCTTTCGGAGATGCCCGCCTCCGCCTTGATCCAGCCCTGCGCCTCCAAGCGGTAGAGCGCGGGGTAGAGCGAGCCCTGCTCCACGCGCAGGACATCCTCGGACATCTGATGGATGCGGTCGGCGATGCCCAGCCCGTGCCGCGGCTCCAACTGCAGCGCCTTCAGGATCAGCATGTCGAGCGTGCCGTAAACGAGATCGGATTTTTCCCTGGTCATAATATTTGCCTAGACTTTCTAGGCAGGACTTGAAATCTGTCTCGCCCAGACTGTCAAGGCGGGAAACCGCTCACGCTCCGATGGACATAGCCCGACCAACTCAAGCCAAGGCGAAGGCCCGCCGCCGTTTGCTCCTGTTCGGCGGCGCCGCGCTCGCGCTTGGGCTCGTCACCTTTGCCCTCTCCCGCCTCAAGCCCGCCGTGCCGTCCATCGAGCGCAACCTCGTGTGGATCGGCACGGTGGAGCGCGGCGAGATGCTCCGTCAAGTGCGTGGCCTCGGCACACTCGTGCCCGAGGACATCCGCTGGATCGCCGCCCGCACGGCCGGCCGCGTGGACCGCATTCTGCTGCGCCCCGGTGCGAGAGTGCGGCCTGACGACGTCATCCTGATCCTCGCCAACCCCGACGCGGGCAGCGCGGCCTTTGAGGCGGATTCCCTGCTCAAGGCCGCCGAGGCCGAACTCGTGAACCGCAGGGTTGAGCTCGAAAGCGGCGTGCTCGCCGCCGAGTCCGACGCGGCCCAAGCCAAGGCCCAATTTGAAATCAGCAAACTCACCGCGGACGTGAACGAACAGATGCATGCCAAGGGCCTCGTCACCTCGCTTGATTTGAAAAAGTCGCTGGTCACCATGGGGCAACTCGGCATCGCCAGCGCCATCGAGGAAAAGCGCTTCCGTTTCGCCCGCGACGCCGTGCCCTCGCAGCTGGCCGTAAAACAGGCCGAGGTGGACCGCCTGCGCGCCCTCTTGAAAGTCCGGCAGGACGAACTCGACGCCCTGCACGTCAAGGCCGGCATGACTGGCGTGCTGCAACTCCTGCCCGTCGAAGTCGGCGCGCAGGTGGCGCCCGGCGCCAACCTCGCGCGCGTGGCCGACCCCGCCCGGCTCAAGGCCGAGATTCGCGTCGCCGAGACCCAGGCCAAGGACATCCTCATAGGTCAGAGCGCCACCATCGACACGCGCAACGGCCTCATCTCAGGCCGCGTCTCCCGCATCGATCCCTCCGTGCAAAACGGCACCGTCACCGTGGATGTCACCCTCACCGGGGCGCTGTCGCAGGGCGCGCGGCCCGACCTTTCCGTTGACGGCACGATCGAACTGGAACGCCTGCCCGACGTGATCAACGTCGGCCGCCCCGCCTTGGGGCAGGAAAACAGCAGCGTCACCGTCTTCAAGCTCGAGCCCGGCGGGGATTACGCCGACCGCGTGCCCGTCCGTTTCGGCCGCAGCTCCGTCAACAAAATCGAAATCGTCCAAGGCCTGCAACCCGGCGACCGCATCATCCTCTCCGACATGTCCCAATGGGAGACCGCCGACCGTGTGAAGCTGAAATAGACCACATATAAACTTCCACCAGTCCCTCTGCTCTTTCTCTTCTCAGCGCCACCTGCCCCTTCCTCCACAATCGAAAATCCAGAATCACATGTCCCAGCCCCTGATCCAACTCGACAACGTCACCAAGGTCTTCCTCACCGACGAGGTCGAAAGCCACGCCCTCGCCGGCATCCATTTCGACATCTCGGCCGGCGAGTTTGTCTCCATCTCCGGCCCCTCCGGCTGCGGCAAATCCACCCTGCTCTCCATCCTCGGTCTGCTCGATTCGCCCAGCGACGGCGCCTACCTGCTCAACGGCCGGCCCGTGCAGGATTTGTCGCTCTCCGAGCGAGCCCGTATCCGCAATCGTGAGATCGGCTTCATCTTCCAATCATTCAACCTCATCGGCGACCTCACTGTTTATGAAAACGTCGAGTTGCCGCTCACCTACCGCGGCATGCCCGCCGCCGAACGCAAAACAGGCGTCAACGCAGCGCTCGAAAAAGTCGGCATGGCCCACCGCGCCAAGCACCTGCCCTCGCAGCTTTCCGGCGGCCAGCAACAGCGCGTCGCCGTGGCCCGCGCGCTCGCCGGACGGCCCGCCGTGCTCCTCGCCGACGAACCCACCGGCAACCTCGATTCCAAAAACGGCGACGCCGTGATGCAGCTGCTCACCCAGCTCCATCAAGGCGGCGCCACCATTGTCATGGTCACCCACGACGCCCGCTTCTCCGCCTGCGCCAGACGCACCATCCACCTCTTCGACGGCTGCATTGTGGATGAAAAGGCGATCCAGCCCGCCCATTCATAGGCATTTTGCGCAAGTTTTCAGCATTTTCCGTTGAGACACTTCCGCCGGGCAAATTCCGAAAAAAGCTTCGCCTCGCCGAGGCTTTCCGCGTGGTTTTGGGGCATCACAATGCTCAGTGCCTCGCCGCTGCCGTGTCGCCGCAATGAATACGCCTGCGATTCCATCGCAACCGGCATTGATCCAACACCGCCGGGGTTGGCGGGTTGCGCGACCAGGCAAGTTCGAAAGAAATGTGCCGCCCCTTCAGGGCTCTCTGTACTCGGTTCACCCGTGAACCCATGGCGTCGCCATGGGCTGGGGATATTTCGCCCCGTTGGAGCTCCGGATTTTGGCTGCACCTTTGACCCATGGCGTTGCCATGGGCTGGGGGGTATTTCGCCCCGTTGGGGCTTCGGGTCGGCGCGTTGCTGCCGACAACTGCCGGAGTCTGCTTCCTTTGCGCGGTTCCGATCCGACGATCGTGGTGGGACAGGCTACCGTGTCTGCGCTATTCGAGCGCTTTCAGAATGCCGTAGGGCAGGGCGACCGAGGTCATGTAAACCGGGTTTTGGCGAGCCAGTCCCTTTTCGCCGAAGACCTCCCAGGGAGCTCCGTAACCTTCTCCGCGGCGATAGTCGTAGCGACGCAGGTGGGTGATCATGTCGTCGAAAACCTGATGCGCCAACCGACGGTCCACCGACCACAATGTTGCAACGAGCCAACCCGTCGCGGTGTGCCAATAGCCGCCATTTTGATAGGTATTGACTCGCCAGCGACAACGCTCCCAGGCGGATTTCCCGCTGTAGTCCATGTCGGTGGGAACCTGTCGGACACCCCCTTCCAGGACGATCGTCCCTCTTCGCACAGCATCGACAATCGTCGCACGGGCCGTTTGGGCTGTCGCTTCATCAAGCACGCCCAGATGGAGGGCAAAGAGGGTGCCCCAGACATCAGCTTGCCGGCTCAGACTTGTTGAGGCCCTCAGCCAGCCGCCAATTTCCCCGGGGGCCGCAAAAGTGGGAACGAGACTGCGACGGATTTGCTCCCGAAGTCTTCCGTAGCTCGCTGCAAGTTCAGGCTGATCGAGAGCCCTTGCGAGTTCGGACAGCTCCCCCGCCGCCCTGTACCGGAGCAGCGAGGCAAAAAGCAGGCTTCCCGTTTGAGTGACGCCATCGAGGAATCCGTATCCGACAGCGCGATCATCCTCGGATGTCTGCGCCAGGCCTGTTGTCTTGTCGACCGCGGGCGCGACAAAGGCATGCCTCAATCGTTCGAACACGGAGACGCTGCCAACCTCCTGTCGGAGAATCGCAGTGCCGCCCGTCATTTTCCAGAGTGCGTATGCGATGTGGATAAATTCGTAGTGATCGTCGATCGGGGGCACCCGTCCAAATGCGCCGTCGCCCTGGTCCGTCCCGGTGGCATAGGTTCCGGGATAGAACGTGGGAAGACCGTTGTAGTTGATGTGATCGGGAATCGACCAAGGCGGCAGGTGAAGGCCGTTCGCCAGCGTGCGCTCTTCCGGCCCGTTCTGCGTTCTGCAGATGAGGAGGAGGTGATTCGAGATTTCTTCGGCCTCAAACAGGCCTGAATCCAGGGCCATGGAAAAGTCGCGCACCCAAAAGGCATGGTAGGTGTCCTTTCCGGGAGTGACGAGGGGGAAGCCGACAGAATTTGAGAGGGCCCATTTGCCATTGCCGTTTGAACCCGGATAAACGCGTGAGGCCTCGATGACATCGCACGCCATGTCGCAAAGAAATTCCAGGTCCTGCTTTGGGAGCGCGCCGCGCAGGACGATTCCGGACGGCGCAATCAGAAGGAGGAGCGGGCAGAGTCGGATCAGGACCAATGGCATGGCTAAGGACTTCATGAGGGTCGGTCTGGCGCGGTCCAAGGACGCATGAAGCGCCGTGGTGCCAGCGGGATTCGAGGAAGAGAAGGAAGCCGCGAACAGAGGCTTCAGTTTCTCTCAGCGAGCCGAGCGATCTTTTCGCCTGTCAGGCGGATTTCCGGAGACAGCGCGTGCGGAGTGCGATTGCCGTACACCCTGGCCAGTTCAGCAAAGCGCTCCTGCGTGGCCTTGATGAATTCCTCCACAGGACGCTTCTCACCACAGAGCGCCATGATCTCTGGCAGCCAGCGGTGTCCGTAACGCACGTGGTGCTGCTCGTCGTTGCGGTCGAACGCGAGCAGAGTGTCCGCCTCGAAGTCGTTCAATTCGCGCACGCGATCCATGACCGTCGCCTTCGTGGGGAAACTGCCCGCCTCAAACTCCATCGTCATCATGGCGTAGCGCTCATGCGGCGCCATCTTGACGAGGATGTTGTACAGTTCGAGGGAGTGCTCGAGCGACATGAGGTCTACCCCAAGTTTCGGCAGCTGTCGGTAGCCGAACTGGCTGTGACGCGACTCGTCCCAGAGGTGGCGGGCAAGGTCGTGATGCAGGTCGAAGGGCGCGTCAGGAGTGTCAAAGAAGACGGTCGCGAGATAGTCTACAGCGTCCATTTCCATCATGAGCCACACGTAGACCATCAGACGGATGACCCTGGGGTCGGTTTTTGGATCAACCAGCCAGGAGCGTACGATGGGCGTTTCAGTTGGGTCATTGCTGAACACGCTGGAGCAGGTGGGGTACTTTCCGCGATTGCAGGTATCCGGGTGGACGTAGGGGCGCTTGGAGCTTTCCCATTCAAAATCGGACGGAAGCGGGATGCGTGTTGTTTCACCGAGAACTCCCCCCAGCGAAGCGAGAGCTGCCTTGAGGTGGCTCACCCAGGCAGCGGCGGTTTTCGAGGTGTCGAACGCGGCGATTTCCCCGGCATGCCGCATTTCATCGCCGATGAATTCCTCCACCAGCCGGCGCGATGGCCAGTCAGCGAGGGCGTGGGTCGCGGTCAGGTAGTGCCGATAGGCCCCGAGCAGCGCGGGTTTCAGCACTCGGTAGAATCCCGCGAGGGCAACATACGCGTCCGAGGGCATGACCGCCTCGGTGAAGAGCTGACGAATGGCCGGACGCACGCTTTCACCGCCTCCAAAGCCGGTGAGTTCACGGCCGCGTTCGCGCAGGAATCGTGCGTGGCCGGCGGACTCCCAGGCGTGCTGGCAGAGCAGGTATTTCAGCTCGGGCTCCCCGACGCGGTAGATCAGCGTCGTCACGGTTCGGATAAACTCACGCTCCACCTCAAAGAGAATCCGCATCAGGCGGGCCATCTCCTGGACTGCGGCCATGCGGCCTGTGGTGGATGCGGAGGATGTGGATGGAGAGGAAGCTGAAGCGACCATTTGTAGGGATGGATTCCAGGTGTGTTAAAATGCAAGCGGCCGCCATGCAGTCATGGCGGCTTTGAAGCGGCTGCCCTGTGAGTCAGCAGATGCGGCCCCGTTTGCCGGCCGTTGAGTGCCCGGGCGGATTGATGCCCACCCAGCGCTCGTCAATGGGCTCGCTGGCCCGCTGGTAGCGTGAATCGCTGGAGATACGAAGGCGGTTTTCGCTTCGGTTGTCCAGCGACGCATGCACCAGGAACATGCCGAACGTGAGAAAATCACCCGCGCGATATTCGGTGGTCAGCCAGCGTTTGCCGAACTTGTTGCGGATGGCCGGGGGATTGTGGGACAGGGTTCCGGTGAAGGACCAGGCGCCGTCCCTCGCTTTGGCGACCTCCTTCGGCTTGTTTTCGCAGTACGCATCCACGTCGCGGTGGACATAACTCTCGAGCAGGTCCATGCGCTTGTGCGAACCCTCCAGGATCATCAGACCCCCGAGTTCAAAGGAAATGTCCCCGTAAGGCAGCCAGCAGGTCATGTGCCGGTGCGTGCCTCGGCCCATGTAGGGGAGGTCGCAATGGGGATTGGTTCCCTTGCCGGGTCCGATGGCGCGCAGCCAGGTGAAATCGTAATGTCGAATGGGTTCGCCGAAAAAGCGCGTGTAGAAGTCGGTCAGCTGCCCGGAGTAAAGTAGGTCTTGGACAGCCGCGTTGTTGTTCGTGATCTCAGGCTTGAAGACGTAACCGGCTCCGGCCTTGCAGACAGCTTCGATGTGGGGGTGGGCCGGATCAAGCAGGCCGGCTTCCGCGAGCCGCGAAGTCAGGCTTGCGCGCGCGCCCAGGACTTTTTCGCGGTCCAGGTAGCCGCGCATGTAAAGGTAGCCGTCATCGGCGAATCGCCGGCGCAATTCGTCCCAGTCCCCGGCGGCATCCATGGAATCACGGAGCAGGCCGACCTTGTCATCGGCCATGTCGAGTTCATGGCCGTAGGAATGGAGCTGGGGAAGATCAAGTACGGGGCTCATGCACAAGGGTACACTGCGGACAGGCCTCATTAAATGGTTGAACTGGGAGAACTCATGTAAATTTTGGGAAAGTGCCCGCCTCGCTCGCGTTTCAATCCCAGATTCTCCTGAAAAGCCCGCTGAGAACCCCCGTGGGTTCCATTGATCTGGCGGGTATTTTGCAGAATGCGGAGGGCATTAGTCCATCCCGGATGCGAAGACTGGATGGTTATGCATTCATACTGATGGTCGACGGGCGTGGATACTACCAGGATGCCCGTGGCACACAGGCGGTGCTTGTCCCGGGGGATGTGGTTGTCGTGCTTCCTGGTCTGGCTCACGCCTATGGTCCGGAGAAGGGATCGAACTGGACGCAGGTCTACTTTGTCGTCTCGGGCGCTCAGTTCGAGCTCTGGCGATCCCAGGGATTGTTGAGCGAGCAGCACCCTGTGCTGAGGCTGGGTTCACCGGAGTATTGGAAGCAGCGCATGAGCGACGTGGCTAAAGGAGCGAACGTTCCGTCCAGTGGCGGAGCGCTGCGGGCCATGGGGCGGCTCGTGCAGGTGATTCTGGAGATGGTGGCTGCCGATGGCGAAGGACGGGCTCGTCCCGGACAGGACGCCTGGCTGGAGAAGAGCCTGCATCTGCTTGGAGACCACAGTGACGGCGGATGGCCGACGCCACAGGAGGTTGCCGGCCAGATTGGGCTAAACTACGAGAATTTCCGAAAGCGCTTTGCTTCCGCGATGGGAGAGTCACCGGGGCGCTATCAGAAACGCCGCCGCCTTGAGTGGGCCTGCGCCGCAATCTACCAGGGGGAGCAATCCCTCAAGCAGATTGCCGACCGGCTCGGTTTTTGCGATGTGTTTCATTTCTCCAAGGCCTTCAAGCAGGAGATGGGCCTAGCGCCGTCGGACTATCGCCGGCGCGTGCGCGGCCAGTAGTTCGGTTCTGTCGGTTTGCGTTCCGTCTGAGTCAGCCTTGAGACGCAGTGGTTTCCGGTCGGGGGGTCATCCTGACCTTGAGCGATTCATAGGCCAGCCGGCGCTGGTACGTTGATTCGGTCTCAAGGCGGTCCTTGGCGGAGAGCACCTCGATGCGGGAGACGCGCTGGCAGAGCACCTTCAACAGGGTGCGGACCATCAGCCTCGCGTGCGGCGCGCCGACGCACAGATGGGTTCCGAATCCGAAGGCAACGTGAGGATTCGGCCTGCGATCGAGTCGAACGGATTCCGGATCGTCGAACACCTCGGGATCATAGTTGGCCGCGGCGAAATTCAGCGACACGAATTTTCCGGCGTCCACCTCGACGCCATGCAGGTTCACCTTTCGTTTGCAGAGCCGGGTCAGGTGTGTCGAAGGCGAGAGCACGCGGAAAAATTCCTCGCTTGCGCCAATGATGCGTTTTGGATCCTCCCGGAGAAACTCAAGGTCGGCGGGAGTTGAGGCGAGATGGCCGACGACACCCGAGATTGAATTGATGATGGTGTCGCGGCCGCCCGCAAAGACGATGCTGCAGAATCCGAGCATTTCCTCGCGCGTGAGTTTGCGACCCTGAAACGTTGCGCGTGTGAGCGCGCTGAAAAAATCATCCGACGGATGGGCGGCGCCGCGATCGAGCAGGCTGTTGGCGTAGGTCTCCATTGCCGCGCCCTTGGACGTGCCGTCGCCTTCACGAAAGACGTGCACGCCCCAGCGGACCCACACTTCAGCCTCGGACTGGGGAACGTTCAGCAGGTATGCCAGGCCGTGCGATTGGAGCGGTATTGCGAATTCGCGAACGATCTCGATCGAGTCCCGCGAAAGTGCATCCCGCACATGCGCATCGACGAGAGCCTCGACCTGGGCCGTGACCTCGGGAAGTTTCGCGCGGTTGAAGAACGGCTCGATGATCGCCCGGTAGTCCTGGTGGCCGGGAGGATCGATCTCCAGCGGGAGCTGCCGCACGGTGCGCACGTCCTCCTCGGTCGGAATGGGAATCTTGAACGGCGCGTCGGAGCTGAAGGTCTCCCAGTCGCGCGCTGCGCTGCGCACATCTTCGTGGCGCAGGAGGATGGGCATGACGTCGCCGTGAAAATCATTGATCAGGATTCCATCCTTGCGGCGGGGTTCGCGAAAGGGATCGGGCTGGTGGTTGTGAAACGGGCAGGGCATAGGCTGTGGAGTGGCTGTCGATGTCGCGTGTGTTGGCGGAGCGCCCCTGCAAGCCGGTTGATCAATCAGGTGAATTTGTGCAGGGGGGAGTCATGGCTGCAAGATACGGAGACCCATCCTGGGTTCCGCTGCCTGGCTGTCCCTCGCAGGCCTCATGGTGCCAGGATTTCGTACCGTGCGGCCATTCCTGCGCGGATGTGATCGTTGACATGGCAGTGGTACATCCACACGCCGGGATTGTCCGCGATCATGTCGGCCGTCTTCATGCTGGCGGGCAGGAGCTCCACGACGTCGGTGCGGTGGCCGTCCTGGAGGACGGTGCTGCCGTGCCAGTGGGGTGTGTGCAGATCCTTCTCGCTTCCCAGGGCGACAAGGTACCAGCGGACGCGCTCGCCGACCCGCATGCTCATCATGGGGAGGTTGCCGTAGATGAAGCCGTTGATCGTGTGAAATTGATTGGCGTCCCCATCATCCTCCGCCTCATCGGTCTCCCCCTCGGCATCCGGAGCGCCGGGAGCGACGAGCACGGCCGTGTTCTTTCCCGCAAGGCGGCCCTGGCTCTCGTCAAAAATGTCGTACAGCGTGACAAATTCGCGGTCGACATCCTTCGGTGATCCATCGGAACGCGCGGCACCGCGCCGGGTGATGATCATTGCGCCGACGAGCCCGGTGTTGGTATCGCGCGGGGCGTCAACATGCGAGTGGTAGAGCCAGACGATCGAACTGGGATCATTGGGCCCCGGGCCTGCGCGTTCGGGGATGCTCCAGTGATAGGTGTGCGAGGCGCGCGGGGGCAGGTAGTCATCGGACTTGTAGGCCCCGAGTGTGCCGTCCGGATATCCCGCACCTTCGTTTGCCTTGTCATAGAATGCGCCGTGTCCGTGCAGGCTGATGGAGAAGCCAAGATTGTTCCTGAGAGTGATCTCGATCTGATCACCCACCTCCGCCCGGATGAGCGGTCCGAGAATGCCCAGGTGCAGCCATTCGGCCGGACGCGGCTTGAGCCGGGAAAAGGTGGAGTCGTCGTATTCGCGAAAAATCGCCTTGCGAAAAACCGGCGGCAGTTCGCCCGCCCCCCGGGAGAGCCAGGTGGCGGCGTCCGCGCAGCACTGCATGTCCGCCAGCACATTGCCGGCCGGCGCGTAGTTCCAATCAACTTCGTCCGCGGCGATGAAATAGCTGCGCACCCGTGCGGACGCAGGCCATGCACTGAGCAGCAGTCCGAGCGCGGCGACCAGAGCCGCGCGCGGGCGTCGGGCTGCTTGAATCGCCCTCATTTTTCCGAAGCGTCCGTTCGCACGCGGGGAATCGTCGCGGTGTGGACGACTTTGCCGGTGTAATCGATGAACCGCCCTTCAAATTGCTCCGGAGTGATCCGGACGTTCAGGAACCCTCCGGTGTCTCCGAGGCTGAACAGCGTGCGGGCGTCGCCCGGGGTCGTCGCCCGGGTCTTTGATCCGGCGCCGGAGCAGAAATAGTCGATGTTTCCCACCCGGAGGTGCTGCATGTCGTGCTCGTGCCCGTTCAGATAGACCTGAACGCCGTACTTCTCGAGCAGAGGCTGCACGTGCCTCACCAGCGCGGCGGTGTCACCGTGCACGCTGATGGAATACACGGGATGGTGCGCGCACACGATCTTCCATTGAGCCTTGGATTTCCTGAGCTCCTGCTCCAGCCATGCGTTCTGCGCGGCGCTGTCCTGCCGCCTCGCCTCGCTGTTCTTCGATACAGCGGTTGATTCGCCGGTCGCGGTGTAGGGGGTTGAGTCGAGGATGAAGAATTGCACCGTGTTGGAATTGTCGATGCGGCGGGTGACGGTGTAGTAGCGCGCGGGCAGCTTCCAGCGCGGGCTGAACAGGGTGTAGTCGACCTGTGCGGCGGAGTTTCCGCGGTAGTCGTGGTTGCCGAGGGCGACATACCAGGGGACCTGCAGAGACGGAGCGGTGTAGATGTCCTCAAACGAAGTCGTCCACTGGCGGGACTCCACGCTCTCCACGCCGTCATTGTAGAAGTTGTC
The DNA here is from genome assembly GCA_015075305.1 of Opitutaceae bacterium. Taxonomy (NCBI): domain Bacteria; kingdom Pseudomonadati; phylum Verrucomicrobiota; class Opitutia; order Opitutales; family Opitutaceae; species Opitutaceae bacterium. The sequence goes on from JABTUS010000008.1 coordinate 59,912, forward strand.
GCCGAGTGCGATGATGAACTGGGCATGGTCCGCCGCGGCCGACCTGCCCATCTGCTCCGCGACCGACAGTTGAAACGCCTTGCCGTCGCGGCCCCAGTCGCCGAATGCGAGGAAACGCACGCTTCCATCGGGCGGAGAGACCTGGGCTGAGCCGCTGGCGCCGGCAAGGCAGGCGAGCAGCGAGAGGACAACAGCTGCGAGTCGGTTCAAGGCGGGCATGTGCAGGGAGTTTGATTTCATTGGCAGAATCCGTGGGTGTTGAATGGGCATGTGCACATCCCAAGCATGGAGATGCTGCCGATTGCGCGCGAGGATGATTGCACTCGAGCATTGCATTGCAATGCAGTGTACAGACAGCCCCTGCCGCGCTCTCCAGTGCTTCGCAAACGAATCGTTCGCGAAGCCGGGTCAAATGGAACTCATGTGTTCCGAAATCCCCTGCAGAAGCACGGTTGTTGCCAAGCGGAATAGTCCTGCGTCCGCGCTACACGGACTTGTCGGACCAGCCTTTCGGCCACTCGGTGCCTGGGATGGGGCGCCAGAAGATCGAGCGGTCGATGCGGGGCTTGTGGTGGCGGTGGGCTTCCGTCAGGCGGATTTTCGTCTTCAGGTGGTCGACCAGATTTTCGCCGTAGAAGAAGGTGTTCTCGGCGACGCCGGAGAGCACCAGCACCTCGGACGGCGTTGTCTCGAGCAGCTCGATAAGCCCGCGGATGTTGGCGAGTTCGAAGTCGATGGCCGACTGGAGCTTCTTTTCGAACGCAGCTTTTCCGGCGTCGTCGGGCGCGTTCACATGACCGTAGACGTTCTCGCACCAGGCGCAAACGCTGCGGAGCGTCGAGACCCAGTGAAGGTACGCGCGAACACGGTCGCGCAGATCGGCGAACACCGCGGCGCTCTGGCCGGAGGATGACTTGACGATGCCATCGAGTTTCGCGATGAGCGGGCGAAGGCGGGCGATGACCTGTGAGTCCATGTCGGACGCCATTTTTGCGCCGGACTGCTGCGTGATGAGATCGAAGAGCACGTCCTTGCCCAGATCGAAAAGCCCCGGATTGTTGTGCTGGAAGCAGCCGTGGCGCTCGTAGTATTCGCGGTCGGCGGCGGGGACCGCCTCGGGGTCGGGTACGAAGGGGCGGTCCCACGTGCGCTGCCAGCAGAAGCCGAAGGCGCAGTAGAGGCCCACCAGCGGCTGCCACAGGAGGGCTTCCTCAAATTCCTTCCAGGCGTTCGACAAGTCGGCCGCCTGCGCGGGACCGACCAGCGAGGTGGCGAACTCGGTGAGGACCGTTTCAATTGATTTCTCCGGAAAAAATTGCGCGGCGCGAATGGCAACCGGGTTGGGCCAGTACGGGGCCTTGGCGGTGTTTGTCAGTCCTCCGAGGGCGCTGACGCGTGTGATTCCCACTTCATGGACCGCGGAGAGCTTCTGATGAATGGACCGCGGGAAGGGCAGTCCAAGCAGGGGCTCATGATTCATCACGCCTGAGGCTGAGTAGTGGAGAACGGGCTCGGCGCCGAGCTTGCGCGACGCGGCAAGGGCCTCCTGCTCCTTGGGAACATCCATCGTCGTGTGGAAGATGGAACCGGCGACGGCCTGATTTTCCGGATAGTGCGGATGAGAATAGGGCACGTGATAGCCTCGCACGAGAAGCGAGGGGCCTTCCCACGTGACGTGTGAGCCCATGCCGTTCTTGATGTGATCCTGCTCAACCTTGAATGGCTCGATGCGCAGGATGACGTCGAAGTCGGGATTGATCGTGGCGGCCGCGGACTGGAGATTTCTTAGGTAGCGGACAATGCTTTCGCCCGCGGCCTCGGCGATCTTGTCATGGTTGCGCCACTCGCGGATCATGTACGGTCCGCCGTTGCGGCCGACATAAAGCGAGGAAGTGTGTTCGAAGCCCGATCCGCTGTCGTTCGTCCAGACCGACATGTAGCTTAGATCCGGCACCGAGCGCATGAGCTTCTGCAGGGACTCGCGGTAGTGCCGCTGCACGATGGGATGATCCTGCGCCATCGTGTAGCGCGGAAGTCGCGAGCGGAACGGGTGGTCAACCCGGGCGCCTCTGAGCGTCGGATACTTCGCAAAGAAACGCTCGGGCAGCGTGCGGGGTTCGAACATGCAGACGCCCGGCTTGAGCCCGTAGGTGCGCGCGAGATTCGCGAGGCGGACCAGGTTGTTGAGATTTGCGTCGAGGTAGTGTCCCGGCCAGATGCCTTTTGTCAGATCGGTGTCGACGAAGTGGTTGAACCCGGGAGCGTACGTGTAGAACTGCGGATAGTATTCGTGGGCGACGAAGTCCTCCAGCGGCATGTGAGCCTGCAGTCCGTTGACCTCGCAGTGCGTGAAGCCCGCCTCGGCGAGCGAGGCGACGTAGTGCTCCGGATTGAAGTTGCGGGCGCTGCGCCAGTACTGCGTGAGGCAGGCGTCCCAGTGGGGCCGGTGCCAGCCGAACGTCGCTGGCAGGAGAATGCCCGCGGCGAGTTTTTCGCGGGTGAAATCGCTTGAGCCCCCGGCCAGGAGACGTGCTGCGGAGAACAGAAAGGATCCGTGAGTGGCGACGATTTCGCCTGTTCCGTTTTCATCGATCTGCATCCAGATCCATGCCTGTGAGTCGCGGCCCTTTGCCGGAAGCCGTGCAGGCAGGCCGCGGGAGGCGAGACGCACCCGGACTCCGGCTGCGGCGCCGGTTTCGAGGGCCGCTCCGGTGATCCTGGCCAGTTCACGGGCTGCGGTGATTTCCGCGGCTTCGGCTGAGCTGGGAGTGGAGACGCGACTGAGGCGGACGGGAGAAGGGGACGACATGCGTTCCTGAGCCGTGAACGCCGGATGCGGCACTTGGCAACAGCAAAACCGACTCTCTTCCATGGAACACAAAGAATTTCCAAGAATTTCATTTCATTCGAAGATTGTTTGGCAGTGACGTCCGGGCGTGGCGGAGTTTTCCTTGGTGCATGTCCCGCCTCAATTCTCTCAGTGCAATTGTCACCGGAGCCGGCTCCGGCATTGGCCGCGCCATTGCCGAGCGATTTGCCGGGGAAGGAGCAGATGTCACGCTCCTCGATTTCAACGGTGATGCGGCCGGTGAGGTTGCGCGTGCGATCGTTTCGAAGGGGGGCCGGGCGCGTGCGATCGCCTGCGATGTTTCCGACACCGAGTCCGTGCGATCGGCGTTTTCGCAGATTCCGGCGCTCGACATTCTTGTCAACAACGCCGGCATCGCCCACATTGGCAATGCGCTCACGACGACGCCACAGGATCTCGATCGCCTCTATGCGGTCAATATCCGGGGCGTCTACCACTGCCTGCACTTCGGTCTGCCGAAACTGATCGAGCGCAAGGGCGGAGTGATCCTCAATCTGGCGTCGATTGCATCCAAGGTCGGCCTTGCCGACCGTTTCGCGTACAGCATGACCAAAGGGGCGGTGCTCACCATGACGCTTTCGGTTGCGCGCGATTTTGTCGCACAGGGCATTCGCTGCAACTGCATCTGCCCAGCGCGGGTGCACACACCCTTTGTCGACGGATTTCTCGCGAAGAATTATCCGGGCCGCGAGGCGGAGATGTTCGCGAAGCTTGCCGCTGCGCAGCCGATCGGGCGGATGGGGGAGCCGCAGGAAATTGCCGGCCTTGCCGTTTACCTGTGCTCGCCGGAGGCATCCTTCATCACGGGCTCCGCCTACGACATCGACGGCGGCTCCACGCTCCTGCGCTGAACCGAACATGGAATGCTGACGAACGCTGGGACAAGCGTGTCCAATTTGGGAGGCTAGTGTTCTGTTGCTGAAATGACTAGACTTAAAAGTCGTTATCGTTCAACCTGCAAGCATGAGCAGGAAACCGACGATTCTGACGGTCACGGCAGACCAACGTGGCGTTTTGGAGCGCTGGGTGGGCGCGCACGGTACGCCCCAGCAGGTGGTGAAGCGCTGCCGGATCATTTTGCGCAAGGCCGAAGGGCTGGACGATGCCACGATTGCGGAGGAGCTGGAGGTGAACCGGCACACCTGCCGGCTGTGGCGCCAGCGCTTTGTGTCCGCAGGTCCGCAAGGATTGTGGGACGTGGCGAATGGCCGCGGGCGCAAGCCGCGCCGAGGGCTGGCGAAAAGGATCGTCGAAGCGACGCTGCACACGAAGCCGCCGGGGCGGACGCACTGGAGCGCGCGAACCCTGGCGAAGGCGCAGGGCGTGCATGCGAGCACAGTCGCGCGTATCTGGCAGGAGCATGGGTTGCAGCCGCACCGACAGGAGACGTTCAAACTCTCCCGCGATCCACAGTTTGTGCCCAAACTGCTCGATGTGGTGGGCGTTTACCTCAACCCACCGCAAAACGCGGTGGTGCTCTGCGTGGACGAGAAAAGCCAGATTCAGGCGCTGGATCGCACGCAACCAGGCCTGCCGCTGAAGCGCGGTCGCTGCGGCACCTGGACGCACGACTACGTGCGCCATGGCACGACCACGCTGTTTGCCGCATTGAACGTGGCCGCCGGCAAGATCAGCGGCCACTGCTTCCCGCGCCACCGGCACATCGAGTTCCTGAAGTTCCTGCGACAAATCGACGCGGAATATGCCGAGGCGGACGAGCTCCATCTTATCGTCGACAATTACGGCACCCACAAACACGAGCGGGTGCAGCGCTGGCTCGCCCGGCGTCCACGCTTCAAACTGCACTTCATTCCCACCAGTTCGAGCTGGCTCAATCTGGTGGAGCGCTGGTTTGCCGAACTCACCGGCAAGGCGGTGCGTCGCGGCAGCTTCTCCAGTGTTCCCGATCTGATCAACTCGATCACCCGCTTCATCGAGCAATGGAACCAGGAGCCCACGCCATTTGTTTGGACCGCCAAGGCGGAGGACATCCTTGCCAGGATCGAACGCTGTCGTCGCCGGCTCGAGGCCATCCAGCCCGGTTGCACCCGGCGAAAGCCGCGCAAGAAGGCCGCATGATATATGTATAGTCATTTCCGCGACAGAACACTAGGAATGAGCATGGGAGCGGGCCAGGACAGGCAGGATCTGCGATAGAGGGGCGCTGGAGAACCAGTAGGATCGAAGCCAGCGGATGAGTTTTTATCAGAAATGTGCTCCATGTGTGGCGCCAACCTGACCCTCAATGCATCTTCAAGCATAAGTTGAAACGATTTTCCGGGCGTCTTCCCGCCTTCGCAACGAGATTGCTCGCCCTCACTCAATCCCCAATACAGGCCACTCTGAAGCCCATTCCAATCGCGCATTGTCGCTCCCAAGTTTAGTCATTCCGCAATCGTTCAATAGAGTAGTTTGGACGCCCTTGCGGCGCGTAGCGGTTGCCAACGGTGTCTTGTCAAGGTTTCCGACGTCTCCGCTTCACGAGAGTTTTGGACTCATCCAAGTTGGCCTCGGAGGAAAACCCCTCGCTCCAAAACTCTTGGTCTAACGGATAACGATCAATATGGAAGCCAGCCGTGTACTTACGAAAACCAGGAGCTTTCTCAACGAGTCTCACTGCGGTTTTGGCACGGCCCTCAGTGCTAAACACACCGATAATTTTCACGTCCTCAGCGCCGTTATCCAAGTCGCGGGAATGTTGTACTAAGTATACCGACTGATTTTTTGTTTTCATTTATCCGCCCCCACGATCCCCAAATTTCTTAATCTTGGGTTCTTCACGTTTTGTTGTGGGTAAGGGTCTGGGCAGTTAATTTGTGTGGATGGAAGAAACCGTCAACGAGCATTACCGCCAGCTGTTGAAACTCGAGAAGCCTTGGAGGGTGACGAACGTGGAAAAGGATCTGGAACGGGTGGGCTTGCCTATTTGCTCACAAAAGTCGGAGTGAACAGCGCCTCTCCCGGCTCGGCCACAATCGCCTTTCACCCGCCTTGGAAGACGTCCCGTTCTCCTTCCAGAACCGGTTGAATCTCGTTGAAACGGTGGTTTGCAGCTACTGCATCCTCTACTGCAGATTTCCGCACGGTGTGTCGACCGCAATACCACAATGGCTTCCCATCGCAACCCAGCCGTGCGCCACCCATCCCATCCTGATCACGCCGCTGCCAGGCTCTCCTCAAACGCTCGCTTCGCCTCGTCGTCCTTGAACATGCACTTCCTGCTGTTGCCTCAGCTGATAGCAAGAAAGCACGCGCCCCCGTACTCCATCTTCGCCTTGCCCGCTATCTTCCATCCTCTCGTTTTTCGAACGCACCCTCAATGCAGAAGGTAAAGACTGACCCTTTATGCCCTTCCTCGCGGCCGAACGGATGATCCGGCCTTGCTGATCGAGTGCGATTACGAACGCACCCCGACGGATGCGCGCCAGCTTACCGGCAACGTGCTGTTGCTCATCCAAAACACGGATGTGCAGATGTCCCATGAAGTGACTGTCAGGGACCATGCCTACGGCGCGCAGCCCATCCGTCAGACCATCGCCGCCGGCGGGACGCGTGACGAGGATCGTGCTCGACACGCGCGCCAGCCGCGTCGAAACCGGCGCCGACGGCATCAGCGACCCCTGCATGGGAGAAAGCAGGAAGACGTCGTAGCCCAGCCCGGGCCTTTCGCTTCACGGGCGGCCCGCAATTTGTCGACCCGCTTGCGATCATACGAGGAAACTTTCTCCACGAGGTGGAGAAACACCTCGCCAAGTTTTCCGCGAGATTCAACCAATTCAGGAAGGACTCCTATACACCCTTTTGAAAAATCCACCCCTGCTTCGCAGACCCTCAAACACCAACACGACCCGAAAATCGTCAATTCATCACTCCAATTGGCGAAGTCGGGCTAGCTTGTGCGAAAGGTGAGGTTTGACCCGAATGGCGCTTAGATAAGGCGTAAAACTTTTTGTTGAGAGGTTTGCGGCGGACTGGATCCAGGAAGCGAGCGCGCATGATTTGACGGGATAGCCTGTACATTTCGCGAGGATTTTTTGAGACGGCGGTGTTCGGCAATGGCTTGATCAAACCAGTCGGCCTGTTCCTCTGACAATGCGAGGCTGACTGTCTTTGCGTTCACTTTTGTTGACCAGGGTGGAAACGATTTCCGTGCCGGCCTGGGGGCGTCGGTAAACTGAACCTTGGCTGAGGGGACCCGAGGGCTGCGAGTTCGGCCTGAAGCTGGGCGTAGCGTTGTTCCAGTCTGTCAATCGAGGGGCATCGAGGAACTGTTGGCGATCGAGGGGAACAAAGTCAACACAGGACTGTCTATATACGGCCACATGCAAACGACTCTATTTCCCCTCCCTGCGGGCGCTCTGCGCCCCTTTGCCTGCCTCCGGCAGGCCGCCAGTTCAGCCGGTGACACGGGCGGCCTGTCCGCTCTGTTCGGATCCTTTTCCCAGGTCTGCTTGTTTCTCTGAAAAAGGCCCGGGCAGCCGCAGGCGTCAGTTCGGAAGAGTGGACATCTTCTGGGCCTTTCTCGCCCAGGTGCTCAGGCGCGGTGATTCATGCCGGGCCGCCTTGATTCGCCTTCAGGCCGCCATGGTGGCGCGAGCGCCGCCGGCCTTCGGACAACACCAGCGCCTACCGCCGGGCTCGCCAGTCCCTTGATCTCTCATGGCTTCAGTCGCTGTTCGCATCAGTCAACCGATGGTTCACTCCCCGCACTCCCGGCGACTGGCTCGGACGCACCGTGCGCATCATGGACGGGTCCTGTTTCTCGATGCCTGATTCAGCCGAAAACGCCCGCCAGTTTGACTATCCCGGATGCCAGAAGAAGGCTGCGGCTTTCCTCTCGGAAAGTTTGTCGGGTTGTTCTGCCTTCACAGCGGTCACCTGATCACTTTCGCCTACGCAACATGGAAGACCCATGAGCTCACGCTGGCCAGAATGATCACCCACCATCTCAAGCCCGGGAATGTCCTCCGCCGACCGCCTCTACTGCGGCTATGAGTTTCTTCCGAGCTGCTGCGCAGAAGGGTCGACCGTCATCCGCCTTCATGGTTCTCGCAAGACCATTCGCAACGGCTGCGGCAGCTGGTGCGAAACTTCAAGCGCGGACCGAAATCCAAGGGGTTTCCTCGAGCGCCTCCAGCGCATGCCCGGTCAGATCACCGTGCGCCTTGTCCGCTCAAAGCACCCTGTCGCGGATACCGCACACAAACCATGACAATCGCCACCTCTCTGTTGGATCGCTCTGCGTTTCCGATCACGCCATCGCGGCATTGTACATGCAGCGCTGGCACATCAGTGCACTACCGCCAGATCAAGACCAATCTCGGACTGGATGTTCTTCGCGGGCTTTCCCCGCCACAGTCGAGCGAGGGCTTTGGATGCACGCCATCGCCTACAATCTGATCCGCGCACTCATGCTCAAGGGCGCATTGACCGGCCAGATTCCCGTGGCGCGCCTCAGTTTCAAGGGCACCCTCGATCTTCTCATGAGCTGGGCACCACTTGCGACACGCAGGCGACTCCTGCGTCATTTGAAGCAGGAACTGATTGATCGCATCATCTCCGATCTCGTCCCCTTCCGCCCCGGTCGCTCCGAACCACGGGCAAAAAAGCGCCGACCGAAAAACTACCAGTTCCTCACCAAACCTCGTCACATCTTCCGCGTATCTGCTTCTCGTGCCCTCAAATAATGCTTCCCTTCTCGCAACCATCACTGGATCGCTCCCCCTCGGGGCTTAACTTAGCGCCATTCAGGTTTGACCCCTTTGGCTGGTCCGTGACCGGGCCGGATTTTTACTCCGCCCACACCTCCTCCGCTCAACTCCATCGCAGCCTGCGACCACAGCGCGGCTATTCGGCTACGAATTGCGATGCCAGTCCGGCCAATCCAAGAATATCCTTACACGCTCAGTTCGGCAAATTTTGTGATCAGAAAAAAATCGGTAACATCTAGCCGCCTTCTGCGGCTCCGCCGGCGGAACCGGCGCGGCGATTTCGGCCGCGCGCACGTCGGCAGCTTTAGCCGCTTCAGCAGCTAAAGAAGAAGGCGCGCGCGTGCCGTGTGACGACACGTCGGCCGACACTTTGCCCTTACCCATTTCGCCGAACGGCAACGCGGCGCGGAGCACGACGCCGAGGGATTTCTCGGGCGGAGTGACGGTGAGCGCGTAGGCGCACGCGTCCTGGCCGTGCGGAAACAGGACGCGTGCGCACTCGACGCCGTAGGCGGCGAGCTGCGCCGCGACCTCAGCCGCGCCGCGTTCGTGCGCGACACTTCGCGCACACGCCGCCCCCGGCGGGGCAGGACTCCACCGGACGGAGCGCAAGCGGAGGAGGAAGCAGACGACGTGACAGCGGCTCGGCGCTGGCGCGGCGTGTGCCGCTTGGATCATTGACGACGTTGTGAACGGCTAACCCAAGTTTTCCGGCGCTAAGAAAAACGGCTTACACACCTTGGTCAGCTCGGTTTCCTGGGTTGCGCTGGGGAACATAATATCGAGATGAACCTGAGCGTTAAAGATGGTCTTGAAGATGGCCCCGATCTTTTCGGCCAGACCTCTATCCGGGCCAAACTGCGTCTTGAGGCAAAGTGCCACGCTAGTTTGCCCGCCAATATCCACTCGCGCCAGGTATGCAGCATGCACGCTCCGATCCTTTTGGAAAAACTCTGCCAAGCGGACTTTCAGCAACTGCTCTGCCGGCCCATCTTGCTCGCTCAGAAATTGCACCTGCGGCACGCGGATTTCCTGCGGGTGCTGCATACTACGAGTGGAAGGTTTCAACCACGACATCATTGGGCCAGTTTATCGGCCTGAACAGCAGCTTCATCGCGTGTGCTAAAAATCATCGCCCACGCGATCAATTCGACCTGCTCGCGTTTGAACATGCGGGCCTCAATGACGTTCTCATCTAAGATCCGGGCGACATAGACAGAGGCCGGCCAAGTCGTAATTGGAAAGAGCGTTTCGCCTTGGTGCCTTGTTGATATAATGAGGCGTGTGATGTCCTCACCGCCACGGCCAAAACTCTGACCGATCAGCGGTGGCTCGATCTCAATGAGCATGTGGTCGTCCCGCGCTTGATCGCGAAGCCTCTCCCTTGTCCAGCATGCTCGGGGCACACTGAGCGGTTTATATTCGCCAGCAGACGACAGAAAAAAATCCGGTGGCTTGTTCATCAAAACGGCGGATTAACCCCGGAAACGTTCGTGATGTTAATTTGTGTTCCCGGCCTTGGCACAAACACTTCAGGCAGGCCGCCACCGACTCCTCCGGGACCAGGTGCAGCCGACCGGAAGATAACCCCTTCAGTATTATTCAGCGTCCCCTGCAAAAGAAACTGCCCCGAATTACCCGGGAACAAACCAGCCGTCTCGCGGAAGTTGGCGACCGCGCCGGGATTGGTCGTCGTATAATATTGCCCCAGACCTCTGGCCTCATCTCCAAAAACCCGGAAGAGCTGCGTGCCTTCACCCGCTAATCCACCACGGAATGCGCTGACTGTTGGCCCGGCAAGAGACGCGCCTCTCATAACTGCGATGTCCGCCATCAACGAGCCGCGGCCGTAAGGGCTTTGCAGCTTCATTTTCGTAGAGAGCAGGAAATTATCCAGCTTGCTACCGTAAGGCGTCAGTGGCTCTCGGATGGTTGTGAAACTGCGGTAAGCATCAATCGGGTGCGCTATCGCCGAACCGAGTGCGCTGAGCGTATTCCCGAATCCACGCAGAAAGGCTTTGCCTCCTTCTATACCCCAATCGGCACCCGGATCGCGATACGCACTGATCGTCCCTGGATTGTTTGGGCCGCCAGTGCCTGTCTTGGTTGCTCCGTTGAGCGTATCTTTCAAACTTGCCTCGGCCGCCTCTTGCAGGCTCCCCGAAAGGTCAGCCTGAATATCGCTGAGAACTTGATCTGCTATCGTGGAAATCCAAATTCCAGTGTAAAGCATGAAGCCATCAGCCCTCATGCGAGCACTTGTAACACGGTATGTGCCGCGATGGTTACTATACGTCTTTCCAACCTCCCTGGGTGCGGTGACTATAAAGGTTTCCATTACAACAGTCTCGCCATTATCGGTGAAGTTGAGTATGGTTGGTCCCAGAAGCCCAAGGCCCAGCCCCGGCCCGCCTGCACCGGGCCCGCCCCCGGCAGTGCCGTAAACCTTTTCCTTATAACGAGTGGTTTCGACCGTGACAGCGGGCAACTTGCGCGGCTCCTCGCCGCTTCCATCCGCATCCTTTGCGTACAGGCCTAAATAATCCCAGGATCCCGCAGGGTCATTGTTTGCATACGCATAAAGATTTGCACCCCCCAGTTCCTCGATGGGGTCTCTGGTCAGGAAACGGCCGGTTCGCGCATTGTAAACCCGATGATTGTAGTCCGCCAGTCCACTCTCGTAATCCACATACTTGCTCGCAAATCGAAATGGATTGTCCGACGCGATGGGATCACCACCCAATGCGATCAGTTCTCCAAAGGAGCTGTAATCGTACCGTGCGGACAGGGCACCGGTGCTGCGGTCGATCAATCCGCGGACGTTTCCGTTTGCACTCGAAATCACCAGGAAGGTTCCTCCGGAAACACCCGCCGCATTGATCTGCAACAATCCGCCAACACCGCCGCCTCCCCCCACTGAGTTGGTGTTGTCCAGTCCCCAGACGTAGGAACGTATGATGCTGTCAGCAGGCATCGGACCGCTTATTTCGGCGAGAAGACGCCAGCCTTGATATACCAGCTTTACATTGAGAAGAATGACACCGGCGAGGGTGGCTCCGCTACGAATCACCTTCTGTGAGCGCCGCCCGGCATAATCGTACCCAAACTGGATGTTCTGGGAGTTGTCCTTTTTTACCATCCAGGCGAGCCGGTTCTCACCGTCGTAATAGTAGCTCCAGATATTGTCGGATGTCAGGTTCCCGTCAAAATCGTGGGTAAATGCCTCGGCTCCCCACCCGGTGACACCCGTGTATTGATTTACCTCATTGGGCGAAAAGGTGGAAGTGCCTGCTGTCCGCACTTCCTGCGTTCGGTTGCCCTGCCCGTCGTAGGTCCAGTCCCGTTGCCGGGTTGTGTCGAATGCTCCGACTGGCGCTCCGCTCGCATCCAGATGCCGCCGCTCGAGCCCGTCCAAAAAGTTCCTGAACGAATAGCTGTTCCAGTCCCTGTAGCCGTTCGGATAGGAAAAATCGCTCGCCAGAGTGCCTCGCACTTTTTCGCCCACCCGGCGCTCAAGCCAGTCGTAGTCATAGGTAAATTCGGCGCGGGATGCGCCGGACCAGGCGTAAGCGATATTGTCCTGCAGGTTGCGCCAGTTCTGCCAAGTGGCCGTCTTCACAAGGTTTCCCTGTGTCACAGTTTTCACCAAACTGGAGCCCGGCTCGTAGGTGTAGCTGGTGGTCGAGGTTTGCTGCGAATCGTTCAATCCATAACGCCAGGCGGCGTCGATCGTGGAGATTCGTCCGGTGCCGGTGTCAAACCCGTACGTGACCCTCAAGCTGCGATCATCACCATTGAAACCCAACTGATAGCCCCGGAACCGGCCCGGTATCGTGCCGTCATATTTGTAGGTCAGCGTCCGTTTGTTCGACGATGCATCCAAGCCAAATGTGGTCGGCAGAAGCTCGGATTCGAGTAAGCGATCGACAGAACGATAGCTGAACAGCCTTTGCCCCATGCCATCATCGATCTGACCCACACGCCCATCCCTCGCATAGGCGTATGTGACCGTCGCGGTGCCAAGGCCGGCGGGGTCACCCGCATAGCTCCTGGACTCGATCTCTCCCGTCCTCTGCCCGTATGAACTCCGATAGGTGTAGGTGGTGGTGGCTCCTCTCGCCCAAGTGCGAGTGGCAACACGATTCAATGCGTCATACGTGTAGGCCACCGCCTTCAGTTTCGCGTCGGTCTTGCTGATCAAGAGGTTGGTCGGATCGTCGTACTGCCATTGGGTAAGATCCCCAGTGGGGGGACTGCCAGGCCAGCTTGAACTTTCAAAGTGGACTCCGCTTCGGTAGGTGGTCTGCGCGCTCAATCGTCCATAGCTGTCGTATGAATATTCGACCGGCTCGACTCGGGGCCCCCACTGCCGATTCAATTTCCCTTGCGTCGAATAGCTATAATACGCCGACTTCCAATCGCCGTTGTCGTTCACCTTGTGCTCTGAAACCCGGCCGGCCGCGTCATAGACGAACTCCTGCCATTCCGAACCAATAACACCGGGATGAAGATACTGATTTCTCAGGTTTTTGATGAAACGTGTGCCATCATAATATACCCTGTCTTCCTTGACGTTCGATCGTCCCTGTGTCGAGACCGGTCTGCCAAAGGCGTCGTACGCAAAACTTACAACCTCTCCCCGGCTGCTGCGTTCCTCTTTTGGAAAGCCGTTCTGCTCGATCTTGCGGGAACTCGTGGTCGAACCTGGGATCTGGCTTTCGGTGGTGATCGTCGCGGTGGAAGGCACCACTGTGGTCGTGGTTGCAAGCACATTGTTATTGCCGTCAATCACCCTCACTTCGGCGAGCAATGTCGCGCTCAGGCCTGTCAGGCGAACCCGGCTTCGGGAGACGCGACTGGAAGCGGCTGAAGAGTAATCGTAATAGACTTTCGTGTCCTTCTGTGTCCACCATGCGCCGCCATCGTATACGGTGTCGACCTGATATTCAGTAACGCGATCGTTCGACGCTGAAGCGCTGGTCAACGTCCCGTCTTCGTTCAAATCGAGCCCTTCTCGCAACAGTCCCCCCATGGAGTCATAGACGAACAAATAGGGGGACAACTGAGTTGCGCCAAAGCCGTTCTGTATTATTCTGGAGCCCAATTGGCCCGCGGCATTGTAATTGAAACTTTCTCTGATGGTGCCGCCGCCCGTGTTGGGCAGTGTCTGCCCGACTGTCCGTCCGAGCCAGTCGAAACGCATTTCCGACCAACCTACCCCCGGAGAAGCACCAGACTGACGGCTTTGCCGGACCTGAATGCCACCCGTTTCGACTGAATAGCTAATGTGTTGCGGCACTTGCGCGGAGCCGGTAATGCCGGCCAGCGTTCCATCCAGATTGACCTCAGTGATCCGATCGCCACCACCCGGATAGACGATGCGCGCTATCCGCGGATTGCCTCCATAACCATGTGTAATCGTGCTGGTCAGGCCACCCGAGGGTCCGGGCTCAGTGCTGCCCGTGAGCCGCCCGGCGGTGTCATAAGCGAAAGATTTGACTATATCTCCACCCGAGGCTCCGGCTCCGTTTTGCAGTCTTTCAGTCAGCACCCTGCCCGCACCGTCAAGTGTCAGCAACCGCCACTGTTCCCCGGCCTGCGGCTGACCAGACTTTGCTTTTCTGGCCTCCCGCACCAACCGCCCCCCATTGTCGTAGGCATATTCAAAACGGGCGCCGGTTGCATCGACCTTCGCATCAAGCTGGCCAGCCTTCCATTCGTAGGAAGCAATCACCCCCAGTGGATTTCCGGCTCCATAGAAGAGGTATGAATGCGTTGGAAACACCGTGTCTGTGGACGCGAAATACGACTCTGAGAATTCAATGGAGACCCAACCACTTGAGGTGTAAATCTGCTTCTCACGCCAAAGAGGGCGTCCATACGCGGCAAAAGTGGTGCTTTCGGAAACCGAACGCCCGGGAACCAGATAGAAATTCGATTCCGTCGACAGGGTTCCGAATGCACCGAATGATATTGAAGTGGTCAGAACTCCCCCTGTTGAAACGCTGGTGCCTTCATAGCTGATTTCCCGCCACAGCGATCCGCTGGGGTCTGGTATGAATTCCCTATAAGTCGGATTGCCGACATTTCCTCTCACATATAAAGTCACCCGCATGGTGCCGTCCGGACGGATGACGGAGTGAATCTTCCCCGGCAGTCGATGATATAGCTCATCGGCATCCTCCCGGTACGTCTTGGTCACCGTCTGGACATAATTTGTCGCATCTGAATAATCCTTCCGGGTCGCGACTCGCAGTGGCTGACCATTCTTCGTTTCATTAACATATGCAATCAACGTTTTACCCACCTGAACGTCGTTGATCTTTGTAACTATCGAACTCGGAAGAGTCGAAAGCCCCGTCCAATCCGAAACATAGTCAAACTCCTGGACTTTTCCCACGAAAGGGGAGGCACCGGCAGGCGTTGAAGGTGAATTCAAATAGGGCTCATACGTGCGGTGGACCATTCCGCGTCGAGCGGTATCGGTGTAATACTCATACTTCGTCCACTCACCGGACGATTTGACAATCGACGTCATTTTGCCAACGCCGCTCGTTCCCGTGCTGTCGTACGCATAGGTTGTCGTTTCGGGATTTGCCAGCCCGTCTCCAAGCGTTTGTTGAGTAACTGAATCCCCCCAAAAGTAATTGGTGGAAAGCGTCCTGGTGTTGCTGGCGATTGCCCCTGTACCACTCTTTACCACCAGAGTTTCATCCCGGTCGAAGCCGGCCATCACCCACTCACGCTTTGAAGCGCCGACTGTGCCGAGCGACGTGTCGGTCCAATCAGTAGCCGTCCATGTCGGCGTGGAGCCGGTCTTCACGAGTTCAGTCCACCAAGTCTTGGAGTATCCATTCTGTTTGGTGGTCTTGGTGATCCGCACTCGATTCAACGCAGGATGATCAGGATTGGTGACCGTATATTCGTATATGGGTTGCGCTCCAGGCACAACCTGCCAAAGCGAACCTGACTTTGAGCCCACATCAATCCTCTGGTAAAACCGAATGTAGTATGTCCACCCATTCAAGGCATCGATATCCACCAGACACTGGTCCGAAAGAATCTGCCGCAAGATACCGCCTGGACGGTAAATTTCGACCACGGTTTCATCACAGTCGTAGTCCAGTACGTCAGGCTTGAAGGTGAGCGCGGATATCCCCGATTCGCGCAATGAAATGTTGCCTGCGCTGCCTCCGCCTCTAAGCGAGCCAACACCAAGCTCCCAAATCACGCGCCCGGCACGCAATTCCGTGGACTCGCCCATCGCGAGTTGCGTGTCACGTTCGATGCGGAATTTGAGGAGCGCACCGAGACCTGGGACAACCACCCTTCTTTGCTCAACTTCATCAATCAAGACCCTCCACCCGGATGTCACGTTTACACGAAGCTCACTGGAGTCGATGCTGGAGCCACTGCTGCTGATATAATATTCCTTTCCGGGCTTGATGGATGCGTACAAATTTCCCGCGAAATAGTATCCCGCCTTGGGCGCATTGTCATAGAGCGAACTGGAGCCAAGCACGACAAAGACTTCTGCCGGGGAAAGTGGCGTTGTACCGATGGACGCAGTATAATTTATCCCGATTTCAACCGGCACATACAGTCCCTCTTGGTTCAATTGCCCCCAGGAGGTCAATCCACATAGAAAAGCGCAAACTGCGGCATGCAGCCGCACCCAACGGTATAGCGTAGGCATGACAACAGGTCGATTCTGCTAGTTGATACGACCAGCCCTCATGGCTTCCTGCTCTCGCTGGAACCTGAGCGAAAGCTGCTCACGCGAAGCCATTCGCTCCAATCCCCTTTTTGCACGCGCGTTGTCGGCGGAATTCATCAACGCATTCCGATAGGAGGCCTTTGCGGCCTCGAAGTCGTCCAGCAGCCTTTCTTCAATCTCTCCGACTTGTGCCCACGCATCGGCCGTCACCAACTTGTCCGCCTGCCCCAGTGGAATCTTCCTCAGCTCAGCGGCTACCTCGGGAAGTCCCGACTTCTCCCCGGCGAGGAGGATCACCGCAACGTCTTGCAGCAGATCAAGACGCCGGAGAACAGGGTTCCTGGCAGATTTAGATCCAGCGAGAAATGTGTCAAGTTTGCCCAAGGCGAGCTCCGGCCGCCCAAGCGAAAACGCCTCGGCGATCTCATTTAGATCCCTGAAATGATCCCGTTTTGCCTCCTGAGCATCCGCACGTCCGGATATTGCACATGAAGCTGCCAGGATCATGGCCGCAAGAGACAGTGATGATAGAAAAGTTTTCATGTTCATATTGGGATCATTCCGGTTATTGCACTATGTGAACGTCGCATAGACGTATTATAAATAATGGAGCAGTCGGCCGGAAGGTCGGGCTCCGAAGACGGCGCTGGAATTGTCCTGCGACCGCCGTTTCGCGGAAAGGTTTCAAATTTTGTTTTCACTTCTGGTGACCGCTCACAATCAGGATGCGATTTCTCAACTTGAGGCCTTTCTGGATTCAACGCATTGTCAGTTAATATGATATATTCTACAAATTTTTGGGTGGTTGCCGAAAATGATTCCAATGCAAAAATAAACCCTGAAGCACGCACTTTTATATACTGTCCTTCAAACACTTATGCGCTTGTAAAGGAAGTGTAAATCCTAAATTCGGCGGAGCCGAAACCAGGAGTTGTGTCCCACGTCATGGTGTTTCCTGAAGACGGGAGTGGATTTGGTCAGGGTGGGAGCGACAGTGGTCTGAAGGATCGGGTTTGGAGCGTGGTGGGGGTTGGGGTGAAGACACACACATCGCAATCTACGCCGTCGCGCACAGGACTCTCTCGAATTGGATTTGCCGGAGCCTGACATCCCTTCGGTGGATGGATCGTTACTCCCCGACGGAAATCCCTACTTGGGGATGCGGAACAACCCACTTTCCTACATCGATCCTGATGAGCGCGTTCCCGTGATCGTGCTGGTAGTCTTGGCTGAGCGTAGAGCGCTAAGTGAGCCAGCTGGCGAAACTGCCGAGCCGTCTGTGGCGTGGCTTGGTCAGCTCGCAAACTTGCGTTACAGAGCTGGGGGGACACGTATACTGCGCGTTGAGGTGTCGGTTGGAAAATCGACAACTGCTTGATGAATATTCTCTAATAAATCATTTCATTAAAAATGATTGGAACATAGGAAACAATTGACATAAAGCGAGTAACATAAAAAGTATCGTGTTTGATATCCTTTCACTAAATGGCTCGGCCTATTCCAGATCCCAGGCAGCTCACACTTATTCTCCAAGTCCGTGGAGCGCTTTCGGGCAGGGCATTGGCCGAGGCGATGGGTGTGAGTGAACCTACTGTGACGCGGCTGATCAAACGCCTCGGTTCTTCCATCGAACGCGTGGGCGCAGCCCGCAGTTCACGGTATTTGTTGAGGCGCGTGGTCCGCAATTTTGGCGATCAATGGCCGGTCTATCGCTTGGATGCGGACGGTCGTCCGCGAGTCTGGGGACAACTGCGTGCGTTGCACGGCGGTTTCCGTTTTATTCCGCAAGGTCCTGCGCCCGCGTGGATGCAGGCGGATTATCCCGACGGCCTGTTTTCCGGTCTGCCTTTTTTCCTGCAGGAAGTTCGACCTCAAGGCTATCTCGGTCGCGCGATTGCGCGCGATTTTGCTGCGCGTCAGGGAGCTCCGACCGATCTCCGCCAATGGAATGACGATGATGTGCTTTCGTATTTTCTGACTGACGGTCATGATTTGCCCGGGGATATGATTGTGGGCGACCGCGCGATGGAACGTGCCCATCGGAGCGCTGAAAATGTGTCGACCACGGCCGTCGCAAACGACGATCGTTCTCGAGTGTATCCGGAGCAGGCGGCGGCGGCGCAGCGAGGAGAGTTGATCGGTTCTTCCGCAGGCGGAGAACAACCGAAGTTCCTGACCCATGTTTCCCGGCAACCCGGCCAGTTCCAATCCGTGCTGGTCAAGTTTTCGTCCGCAGACCCTTCACCGGTTTCACAGCGCTGGGCTGATTTGCTTCGGTGCGAACATCTCGCATCCGAAACGATGCGTGCGCGCGGCATCATTGCCGCGCGCACTGAAATCATCGACGCCGGCGGTCGTCGCTTTCTTGAAGTTGAACGTTTCGACCGGATCAACGCCTGCGGCCGTCGCGGGATGATTTCGCTCGGCGCCCTCGAGGACGCATTTCTTGCTCAGCCGTCCGCGGATTGGTCGGTCGCAGCGTCATTGCTTGAAGGAGAAGGTTGGATTTCCGCTGCTGAAGCCCGCTCCCTTCGCTGGATCTGGTGCTTCGGTGATCTCATTGCCAACACCGACATGCACCGCGCCAACGCGAGTTTTTGGTTTGGCGAGAAGCGGCCTTTTACGCTCACGCGGTTCTACGACATGCTGCCCATGCTCTATGCGCCAGGGTCTCAGGGCGACTTATCTGAGCGGGCGTTTTTCCCCCGTCCTCCACTTGCTTCGGTCCTGGACGTTTGGCCCGATGCAGCCACTGCGGCTGCGGGATTCTGGGAGCGGGCCGGGGCGGACGCAGGGCTTGCCCCTTCATTTCGCGCCATCGCTCAGGCGAACTTGTTGGCACTGCGGCGATTGATGGAACGCTTCGTTTAGACCATTGGATTGGATGGGATAGGGGCTTCGGTCTTTTCTAGAGCCTGTCCCATGACGCCAGCAAGAGCCCGATGAAACCCGAAAGCGCCCAAAATAGAAAACGAGAGGAAAAGGAGAGGGAAGGAGCGAGGGAAAGTCTCAATGGACACCCTGCGGGAACCGTTCCGCCCGGCAAAGCCTGACGGGCAGCCCAAAGCGAGCCTTGGCTGGCGGCCGGAAACGGCGTCTTCAAGCGTAGGCAGCGAACTGCAAAGCCGTGTTACCGAGTCCCGAATTTCTCAAAATGGGGGGGCCGCGGTGTTGGGACATCGTGGGCAGCACCGAAGCGCCGATAAGGTTTGGCGTAGAGGAGCCTAACGGAGCCTGGAGACGACCACGATCTATGCCGAGGTGACGATCACCCAGTTGAACGAGGTCCACGCCAGATGCCATCTGGTCGGGCGGGCGGACACGGCGCTTGCCGTACCGGCATCCGCACCGTAAAATGTCCGCCATGAACGAACTCGTTTTCCAAATCACCCAGGAGGCCGATGGCGGCTACGTCGCCGAGGCCCTCGGTGAAAGCATCATCACGCAGGCCGACACCTGGGAGGGGTTGCGCGCCAACGTGCGCGAGGCGGTGACGGCGTTTTACTTCGACCGTCCCGCCCCGAAGGTGCTGCGCCTGCATCTGGTCCGGGACGAAGTGCTCGCATGAGGTTGCCGCGCGATCTTTGCGGCCGCGATCTGGCGCGCGTGCTCTGCGCCCGGTGGGCTTACACGAAGGTCAACGAGGTCGGCAGCCACATCATTTTGCAGACGGAGACCCCGCGGCATCACCGCGTCTCGGTGCCCAATCACAAGCCGCTGCGCATCGGCACGCTCAACGCCATCCTGCGCGAGGTCGCTGTCGCCAAGGGTATCACGCGGGAGGACATCCTCGCCACGCTCTGACGGCCGCAAATCTGCGATCCTGTCCCGCGGCACGGTGTTTCCAGAAGACGGGAGTGGATTTTTTGTGGAGCCGGCTGCAGGGGGAGCATCCTGTGGAAGTAGCGCTGGGATTGGTGCGCCTGCAGGAGGCGCGTCCAAACTTGGTTTCCGTTGAATTGATCCGAGATCGATTTCGTGAGCACCTCAAAAGCCAGGGCGAATCTGAAACGTTGAAACGAGCCGTCGTTCAGCTTCTGGCAGAGTATGATCCGGCCACAGCGGCTTTGGATGCGCGCCGGTTTCTCGACGCGTCCAACTCGGGCATCATGCTGAAAGCTTCGGCAATCGCCACCCTTGGACTGGCCGGTGGAAAGGAAGACCGGACATTGATCGAGCCTTACATGACAAGTGCGGATATCCGCCTAAGCGAGGCTGCCAAGGCAGCCCTGAAGCGAATGGAAACCAGGTAGGAGGAGGTGCGTGCATTCCACGCTCCTCTGCTGAGCGGACTCCAACTTGGCGACGACCGAAAGAATCCCGCGCCTCAGAGGATGAGCATCGCGTCGCCGTAGCTGAGAAACCGGTATTTCCTTGTGATCGCCTCGACATAGATCTCGTGGAGGAAGGGAATGCCATCGACCGAGCCGGGGGCGAGGAATGCGGCCACGAGGCAGAGCAGCGTCGAGCGGGGCTGATGAAAATTCGTGATGAGCGCGTCGACTCCGGAGAATGTCCGTGGCGGATGGATGAAGAGAGAGGCCTCGCCAGTGAAGGTTTGAAAGGGCGGAAGAGGCTCCGGGTGTTTGCGGAGAAAATCCTCGATGCATCGCACTGATGTCGTGCCGACCGCGACTCGACGCCCGTCACCGGGGTGGAAGATGCGCGCCTGTGCGTCCGTGGGCATTTCATAGGTTTCGCGGTGAATGGCGTGTTCCTCCACGGTGGGAGTCGAGATCGGCTTGAACGTGCCCAGGCCAACGTGGAGCGTGACATCGGTGGTGTGCACGCCGGATTGGTGAAGCGAGGCAAGCAGCTCCGGCGTGAAATGCAGTCCGGCTGTTGGCGCGGCAACGGCGACCTGCCGATCCAAGCGGGCGTAGACGGTTTGATAGCGCTGCAGGTCCGTTTCCCGCGAACTGCCTTCGGGGTCGTCCCGGTTGATATAGGGAGGAAGTGGAACCGCACCGAGGCGGTTTGCGACCGAGACAATCGATTCGGCACCTTCCGTTTCAAACCGGACCCGGGCGCAGCCTTCGGCATCCTTTTCCAGAACCGTTGCCGCAAAGCCGCCTTCGCGGGAGAAATGCGCGCCGATCGGCAGCTTCTTTCCCGGGCGAAGCAGGCACCACCAGGTGTTGTTTTCCTGAGTGGGGCGCAGGAGCAGGCACTCGCACGCCCCGCCCCCCGTGCGTTTTGCGAGCAGCCGCGCGGGCAGAACAGCGGCGGAGTTGCGGATCAGGCAATCTCCCTGCCGCAGGAACGCCGGCAGATCCGAGAAGACATGGTGGGAGATTGTGTGTCGCCCGCGGTCGACAACGAGTAGGCGAGACTGGTCGCGCCTCGCGGCCGGAGTCTGTGCGATCAGGTCCGGCGGAAGTGAGTAGTCAAAAAGGTCGGTGGCCAGCGGTGGTGTCACGATTGAAGCGGGAAACGACAGACTGGATTGGCGCTCAATTCAACCGCAAGGCGTGCCATCGGGAAGACGCACCACTCAATTCCCGGCCTCCCGGCCGGCGTCATGCTGTGTGACGAAATTGCTTGCTGCGGGCGGAAGCGGGCACCTAATACCCTTCGCCCGTTTTAGGACGGGTGGCTGACCCGGTTTCGCCGATGTAGCTCAGTGGTAGAGCAACGCTTTCGTAAAGCGTGGGTCGTCGGTTCAATCCCGACCATCGGCTCCAGCTTGGGAGCGCGGGCTGATTGAAGCCCGGTTCAATTGTTCCCGATGGCGTCGTCGGGCAGGCTGCCCTGCAGGCGCTTGCGGAGCTTTATGGCTGCGATTTCGCCGCGAAGCTGATGTGAAAACAATTGAAGGCGCTGGTTGACGTCGAGGGTTTCCAGAAGGGTCTGTTTGACGGCTGCGTTTTCGCAGAGATTGAAGGCCGCGATGTCCACAAAGATCTCCGGGTCATCAACAGTCTGGAGAAACTGGGCGAAATTGCTGTGCGGCTCGCCGTTCAGGTGCTGGCGGATGGACAGCAACCGTTCGACCCGGGCGCAGAGCCGCTTGTTTTCCCTCGGGGCAGCGCCGTCCACGCTCGACAAAGGTCTGATGCGGATGTGCCGAAACGGTTGATGTCTGGTCGTTTCTATGATTTCGATACGGGTCAATCCCTGAAGCAGGAGATTGGATGTTCCGTTCTCGTTCTCCTGACATGCCCTGACGATTCCGACACTGGCTACTTTGTGCAGGGGTTCAGGCTCACCGGAGGTATTGTTGGGATCGATGCCAGCGACAGCAAAGAGCCGATGGGTCGCCAGAACACTCTTGAGCATCAATCGATAGCGCTCCTCAAAAATGTGAAGCGGCAGGAGAGCTTGGGGAAAGAATGCGACGTCCCGAAGCGCCATGACTGCGATTTCGTCTGGAACCAGAATTTCAGCCTCCATTGATTTCGCCTGTTTATATGCGGTTTGGGCGCGACACGCAAGGTGTGACACTCCTGTGCCTCGTCACAGGATTCCTGAATGATCCTGTCACAAACTGTGACTTACTGACGCGCCGCACGTGGTTGCGATCAAAATGCAGGGCGACGATCAATTTTTTAAGTTATTGATGTGCAGCGCATTGATTTGATATGCAAAATTGAGGAATGCCCATTGCTGATCAGAGTGCATGAGCCGAATTTTAGGTATCGATCTTGGAACCACCAACTCCTGCATGGCCGTCATGGAAGGCGGCGAGCCCGTGGTGATTCCCAATGCCGAAGGTGCACGCACGACACCATCAGTGGTGGCCTTCACAAAATCGGGCGAGCGGCTGGTTGGCCAGGCAGCGAAGCGCCAGGCCGTCACCAATCCCAAGAACACCATTTTTTCCGCGAAACGCTTGATTGGCCGCAAGTTCTCAGAGACCCGTGAGGAGTCCAAGAATTTTCCCTTCAAGGTTGTGGAGGGCAAGAATAGCGACGCGTATATCGAAGTGCAGGTCGGGGACAAGTCCGAGCAGTTTGCGCCGCAGCAGATTTCCGCGTTTGTCCTGGGTAAACTGAAGGCCGATGCCGAAGCCTATCTTGGTGAGAAGATCACCCAGACAGTCATCACGGTTCCGGCCTATTTCAATGATTCGCAGCGCCAGGCCACGAAGGATGCGGGCAAGATTGCGGGTCTTGAAGTGCTGCGCATCATCAACGAGCCCACGGCGGCGTCGCTGGCGTACGGGCTCGACAAGAAAAAGGACGAAAAGATCGCCGTATTCGATCTGGGCGGCGGAACGTTCGACGTGTCGATCCTCGAGATCGGCGACGGTGTGTTCGAGGTAAAGGCCACCAACGGTGACACTCATCTTGGCGGCGACAACTGGGACGAAGCACTGATCACCTGGCTGGTTGAAACCTTTCAGAAGGAAAACGGCATCGATCTGCGCAAGGATCCGATGGCGCTTCAGCGTTTGAAGGAAGAGGCTGAGAAAGCCAAGATCGCGCTTTCATCGACTCAGAGCTACGACATCAATCTGCCCTTCATCACGGCGGATGCGACAGGTCCGAAGCATCTGACCGTGTCCCTCAGCCGCTCGAAAATGGAGCAGATCTGCGATCCCCTTTTCCAGCGCTGCATTCCCCCGTTCAAAAGCTGCCTGAAGGATGCGGATCTCGCCAACGACAAGATCGACGAACTCGTCCTGGTCGGAGGCATGACCCGCATGCCGAAGGTTGTGGAAATCGCCCGTCAGCTCGGCGGAAAACCGCCTCACCAGGGAGTCAATCCCGACGAGGTTGTTGCCGTCGGCGCCGCCATCCAAGGTGGCGTGCTCAAGGGCGACGTCCGTGATGTCCTCCTGCTCGATGTCACTCCGCTGACACTCGGCATTGAGACCGCGGGCGGTGTCTCGACGGCGATGATTTCGCGCAATACGACGATTCCATCCAAGAAGACGCAGGTGTTTTCCACTTATTCCGACAATCAGCCGTCGGTGGAGATCGTCGTCCTGCAGGGTGAGCGTCCGATGTCGCGCGACAACAAGACGCTTGGAACCTTCCGTCTCGACGGCATCCCGCCGGCGCCGCGCGGAGTGCCGCAGGTCGAGGTCACGTTCGACATCGACGCAAACGGCATTCTCCACGTGTCCGCAAAGGATCTTGGCACCGGCAAGGATCAGAAGATTACCATCCAGGGCTCCTCCGGACTCTCGAAAGAGGAAGTCGAGCGCATGACGAAGGAAGCGGAGCTCAACGCCGAATCCGATCGCAAACGCAAGGAATCGGTCGAGACCAAGAATCAGCTCGACAGCATCACCTACCAGCTCGAGAAGACGCTCAAGGAGGCGGGCGACAAGGTGCCAGCCGACAAGAAGACCGCGATCGAAGCGGCCATTGGTGAGGCAAAGAAGGCACTCGAGTCCGACGATGCCGACAAGATGAAGGCAGCCATGGAGAACCTCTCCAAGGTGGGTGCCGACCTTTATGCCGCGGCTGCGGCGGCAGGCGCCGCTCCGGGTGCGGACGCTGCACAGGGCGCATCAGGAGCCGCTGCAGGCGCCGCGTCCTCCGACGAGGGCAAGAAAACGGAAAAGAAGGCCAACGTTGTCGACGCCGACTTTGAGGTCGTCGACGAGGACAAGAAGTAGACACAAATTTCTGATGCGGGCGCGCGAGGGTTGCCGTGTGTTGCACGGCAACCGACGCTCCTCGCTCGAATACACACAATCCATCCCAAGAATACTCATATGGCAAAAGTCAAAATCAAGCCGATCGGCGATCGCGTGCTCGTGAAGCACATCGAAGAAAAGGAGCAGGTCCGTGGAGGCATCATCATCCCGGATTCCGCCAAGGAAAAGCCGCAGGAGGCCGAAGTGATCGCTCTCGGCACGGGCAAGAAGGATGAAAAGGGCAATGTCGTCGCCTTCGAGGTGAAGGTCGGTGACAAGGTCCTGATCAGCAAGTACGGCGGCACTGAGGTGAAGATCGAAAATGAAAAGTTCACCCTGGTCCGTGAAGACGACATCCTTGGCGTGATCGCCTGAGGATTCACCACAATCGCCAGCAATTTAGGAAAAAACACAATTTATCATGGCTGCTAAACAACTCCTCTTCGACGAAGCCGCGCGCCAGAAGGTGCTCCGTGGCGTCGAACTACTCTCCCGTGCCGTCAAGGTGACGCTCGGCCCGAAAGGCCGCAATGTCGTCCTCGACAAGAAATTCGGCTCTCCCACCGTCACCAAGGACGGTGTCACGGTCGCCAAGGAAATCGAGCTCGCCGATCCGTACGAGAACATCGGTGCGCAGCTCGTCAAGGAAGTCGCTTCCAAGACGAATGACGCCGCCGGCGACGGCACGACGACCGCCACGGTGCTCGCTGAAGCCGTCTACAAGGAAGGCCTCAAGCACGTGACCGCGGGCGCCAGCCCGATCTACCTGAAGCGCGGCATCGACAAGGCCGTCGAGGCCTCCGTCGGCGAACTCGCCCGCGTCTCCAAGAAGGTCAACAACAGCGACGAGATCCGCCAGGTTGCGACCGTGTCCGCCAACTGGGATTCTACGATCGGCGAGATCATCGCCGATGCCATGGACAAGGTTGGCAAGGATGGCACGATCACCGTCGAGGAAGCCAAGTCGATTGAGACGACACTTGATGTCGTTGAAGGCATGCAGTTCGACAAGGGCTATCTCTCGCCCTATTTCGCGACCAACATGGAAAGCCAGGAGGCGATCCTCGAAGACGCCTACGTGCTGATCCACGAGAAGAAGATCTCGAATCTCCAGGAATTCCTCCCGCTGCTCCAGACGACGGCGAAGACCGGCAAGCCCCTCCTCATCATTGCCGAGGAGGTCGAAGGCGAAGCGCTTGCCGCGCTCGTCGTGAACAAGATCCGGGGCACGCTCAATGTTGCTGCTGTCAAGGCTCCCGGCTTCGGCGATCGCCGCAAGGCCATGCTTGAGGACATTGCGGTCCTCACCGGCGGACGTCTCCTCAGCGAAGACCTCGGCATCAAGCTCGAGAATGTCCAGTTGAGCGACCTCGGCCGCGCAAAGCGCATCGTGGTCGACAAGGAAAACACCACGATCGTCGAAGGCGCCGGCAAGAGCTCGGAAATCCAGGGACGCGTCAAGCAGATCCGCCGTCAGATCGAGGAAACAACCTCGGACTACGATCGCGAGAAGCTGCAGGAGCGCCTTGCCAAGCTCGCGGGCGGCGTCGCCGTCATCAATGTCGGCGCGGCCACCGAGTCGGAAATGAAGGAGAAGAAGATGCGTGTTGAGGACGCGCTGCACGCGACGCGCGCGGCCGTTGAGGAAGGCATTGTTTCGGGTGGCGGCGTCGCGCTTCTGCGCACGGCAAAGGCCATCGACACCCTTACCGCGAGCCTCGAAGGCGACGAGAAGCTCGGCGCCCAGATCGTGCGGCGCGCGATCGAGTCTCCGCTCAAGCAGCTCTGCTTCAATGCCGGCGTTGAAGGTGCCGTGATCGTTCAGCAGGTCATGACATCCAAGGGCAACCTGGGCTACAATGTTGCCACGGGCAATTTTGAGGACCTTGTGAAGGCCGGCGTCGTCGACCCGACCAAGGTCACCCGCACCGCCCTTCAGAATGCCGCGTCCATCGCCGGCCTCCTGCTCACCACGGAAGCGATCGTCACGGACGTTCCGGAGAAGAAGGAAGCCGCAGGTGGTGCGCATCCTCCGCACGGCGGCGGCATGGATTACTAAGACTCTACTGCGTAAGCACGGGTGCTGTGCGCCCGTCTTCGCTAGGCAGGGCCGGTTCCGCAAGGAGCCGGCCTTTTTCATGCCTGCGTGCGGTTCCGCGACTCCGGGGCGGCTCGACGGAAAGGCAGGAGGGCGAGGTTTTCCCTTTCCTTTCCCCGGAAGCGGCGTTTCGGTCGCTGCATGGAGGTGATCTTTCTCGGCACCGGTACTTCCCAGGGAGTTCCCATGATTGCGTGCAGCTGTGCGGTCTGCACTTCGGCGGATCCCCGCAACAAGCGGAGCCGGGCCTCGATTCACGTGGTGATGGACGGTTTGCGCATCCAGGTGGACGCCGCTCCCGAGTTCCGGCTGCAGTGCCTGGAGAACAGGATCGAATGGATTGACCTCTTCATCCTCACGCACGGCCATGCCGATCATGTCACGGGGATGGACGATCTCCGGCGCTTCTGCGATCTGCTGGGAGGGAATGCGATGAGCGTGTATTCCACGGAGGAAGGAATGGCGCGGATCCTCGCGATATATCCCTATACCATCATTGAAAGGCCGATCGTGCGCGGCTATGCGGCGTTCAAACTCATGCAGATGCCTACGAGGCTGGACCTGCCCCAAGGCACGATTGAATCGACCCTGCTTCCCCATGGCGGACTGAACACGCTGGGATTGGTATTCACCGAGCGCAGCTCAGGTCAGAAATTCACCTATTACACCGATTGCAAGTGTGTGACGCCGGAAGCGCGGGAATTGGCCAGGGGATCCAGCGTGGTTGTTCTCGACGGATTGCGGCCGCAACCGCATCCGTCGCACATGAGTGTGCATGAGGCGATAGCGGCAGCTCGCGAGATTGCCGCACCGCAGACCTACCTGACACACATCACGCATTATATGGAGCACGCTGCCTGGTGTGCGGAGCTGCCACCGGGAATCACATTCGCCCATGACGGGCTGCGTCTCAGGATCTGAGGGCTGAATTACCAGAAAGAAATGCGATTGAATCAATAATTTGTTATTTATAGGATTTTGCGTCATTAGTTTAGTTTGTCCATGAACATATATTTTTATCCTTGAAACCAATTCATAGTAAACCACTCTGAATTGATTCGCTTGAATGAAACTTTCCAAGAAAGGGGAGTATGCGCTGCGTGCGCTGATCGATCTCGGAATTGCAGCCGAGGCGGGGCGGACGCTTCTGCAGGTTGGGGAAATCGCGTCGAAGGAGCGGTTGCCGATGAAGTTCCTTGAGCAGGTGATGCAGAGCCTCAAGGAGGGAGGGTTTGTCGAAAGCCAGCGTGGAAAGTTTGGCGGCTATCGCCTGGCTCGCCCTGCGTCGCGGATTTCCATGGGGGAGGTCATTCGCCTGATCGACGGTCCTCTTGCACCCATCGGTTGTGTTTCCCATTCGGCCTATGAGCCATGCAGTTGTCCGGACGAGGAGCACTGCGGCCTGCGCATGCTCATGCTGGATGTGCGCCACGCGATCGCAGGGATTCTCGACCGGTATTCGCTTGCTGATGTTGTCGAGGTGACGATTCGGAAACTGCGTCGCGACGAATTTCCGCTCCCCTTCAGCGAGTCCTCACCGGCCGCCAATCACGGCAGGCCCGTGCACTCTCATCCCCATTCATCGCGCGCACGCCTGCAGCCTGTGGAAGGACTGATTCACAACCTCATTTTTGATTACACGATCTAAAATACGAATTTTTCTGCGTCTGCCTGCAGACATAGTCTCGTCGCGGCGCGTTTGTTTGGTCAGACTTTTCAAACAGGCGCGCCCATGCTGCATCCGTCTGGCATTCTGATGAGCTCTCGCATTCCATTGGCCCTCCTTGCTGCCGGCGTGATGTCACTTTTCGCGCTTGAGCAGCCATGCGCGCGCGCGCAGGACGCCGATCGCGAGGAAATCCGCCAGCTTCGCGAACAGATCCGGCTTCTTGACGCGAAGCTCCGGAAGCTCGAGAGGAAACAGGAGGAGAAGGAGCGCCGCGCCGTTGCCGACAGTCCGCCATCGGTTGTGTCCGCGGATGGCTCGGGATTCTCGATGGAATCGGCTGACAAGCGGTACAGGCTCGCCTTGAAGGCGCTCGTCCAGGTGGACCATCGCCTGTTCTTGAACGACAAGAGGATTCGCGGCACGGAAACGCCTGTGGCACAGAACACATTCCTGCTGCGGCGTGTTCGACCCGCGCTTGCCGGCACCTTGGGCGGCATTTTTGACTTCACGATAGTTTCCGAGCTGGGAGCTGGAGACGCCACCAGTTCATCGGCCCGCGTACAGGATGCCTGGATTTCGGCCCGGTTGACGTCCACGCTGGCGATCAAGGCGGGGAAGTTCACTTCGCCGATCGCGCTCGAGGCCGGAACCAGCCGTCATTTCATTGAGGCGCCGTTCGTCAACGCCATCCTGCCCAATCGAGACATCGGGGTGGAGTTCATGGGGACGATTGGCGACGGACGCGTGGCGTATAGAGTGGGTGGCTACAATGGCTCCCGCAACAACACGGCGGACTTCGCGGAGGATGTGGACAACGGCAAGAGCATCGCCGGAAGGCTCACTTTCAATCCGTTCATCGGGACGGACGGAGGATTGAAGGGGTTGAGCCTGGGCGTTGGTGCGGGCGTTTCGCGTGAGGAAGGCGATCCAGCGGGCACGCTGGAGGACCCGGTCACCAACGGCCAGCAGACGCTGCTCAGCTACGGTTCGCTCGCCGCCGACGGCAGACACGTGCGCATTTCCCCGAGCGCCTCCTACTATTCGGGTCCCGTGAGCCTGGTGGCGGAATACGCATGGACGCGGCAGCGGCTGCTCAGGGGAGCCACGGGCTTCGATGCGAAGACCCGCGCCTGGCGCGCGACCATCGGCCATGTCCTCACCGGGGAGGAATCCACGCCGGGAGGCGTGACTCCCCGCGTCAATTTCCTGCGGGGCGAGTCCTGGGGAGCGTTTGAAATCGTCGTTCGGATCAGTGGCATCGATTTTGACGATGACCTATTCGCTCCGGACGCTGGCGCATTGCCGAATGCGCCGACTTCGATCAACTCCACTGGAGCCACTGCCTATGGCACCGGGATCAACTGGTTCATGTCGCGCAATCTGATTTTTCTCGTCAATTACGAGTACACAGATTTCGACGGCAGCACCCTGCGTCCCGCTGAAAGCGCACTCTTCTCGCGCGCACAACTGCGGTTCTGATCCTTCAAGGCATCACAGGAACACTCATGATCATCAAGGCTTGCCGCTTCGTCCTCCTGCCCGCGCTCCTCCTTGGGAGCCTGGCGTCGGCGAAGTCGGTTGCCATGCTGAATGTTTCCTACGATCCCACGCGCGAATTCTATCAGGACTACAACAAGGCGTTCTCGGACTACTGGAAACACAGGACCGGAGATGATGTCACGATCAAGCAATCGCATGGGGGTTCGGGAAAGCAGGCGCGCTCCGTGCTCGACGGAATACCCGCGGATGTGGTGACGCTTGCCCTGGCGAACGACGTCAACGCGCTGTACACCGTTGGGCGGATGATTGACAAGGACTGGCAGAGTCGCCTGCCGAACAATTCCGCGCCATACACGAGCACCATTGTGTTTTTGGTCAGACGGGGAAACCCGAGGAACATCCGCGATTGGGATGATCTTGCAAGATCAGGAGCAAGTGTTGTCACGCCGAATCCGCGAACCTCCGGTGGTGCGCAGTGGAATTACCTTGCGGCGTGGGAGTACGGGCGCCGCAAGTACGGCGGCGATGCGGCCGCGAAGGAGTTCGTGTCGCGGCTCTACCACAATGTGGCGGTCCTCGATTCCGGAGCGCGCGGATCGACGACGACATTTGCGCAGCGTGGCATCGGGGACGTCCTCATTTCATGGGAGAATGAGGCGTTCCTGGCGTTGAGGAAATTCGACAACGGCGACTTTGAAATGGTTGTTCCATCGCTCAGCATTCTCGCGGAGCCTTCGGTTTGCGTGGTCGATCGTGTTGTGAAGCGGCGGAAAACTGAGGCGGTGGCGACGGCGTACCTGGAATACCTCTATTCCGACATCGCGCAGGAAATTGCGGCCCGCCACTTCTATCGTCCGCGTTCCAAGGAGATCATGGCGAAGCACGCGTCGCTCTTCCGTCCCCTCGAGCTGTTCACGATTGACGATGCCTTCGGCGGTTGGAGCAAGGCGGCGAAGGTGCATTTCAGTGATGGCGGGACCTACGACCAGATTTCGTTGAGATGACATGAGCATGGCCGCGTCACGACGTTCCGTTCTGCCAGGCTTCGGCCTTTCGCTGGGTTTCACATTGACCTGCCTCAGCCTCATTGTGCTCATCCCGCTGTCGGCCGCCTTCATTCGCACGGCCGGAATGACGTGGTCGGAATTCGTCAGTGCCGTGACATCGCCGCGCGTGCTTGCGTCGTACCGGCTGAGCTTCGGGGCGTCGTTCGGGGCGGCCCTCATCAATGCGTTTTTCGGCCTCGTGGTGGCCTGGGTGCTCGTCAGGTATTCTTTTCCGGGCAAACGCATCATCGACGCCTTGGTTGACCTTCCCTTCGCGCTTCCGACCGCGGTGGCCGGCATCGCGTTGAGCGCGATTTATGCGCCCAGCGGATGGCTTGGATTTCTGGATCCGCTGTGGGGAGGTGTGGTGGCATGGCTCGACAGAACGATACCGGGCGTGGCGTGGAAGGAATGGCTGGGGGTGCAGATTGCATTTGACCGCCCCGGGGTATTCATAGCGCTGACGTTCATCGGCCTTCCCTTTGTGGTGCGCACGCTGCAGCCGGTCCTTGAGGAGCTGGAGCCGGAGCTGGAGGAAGCCTCGGCGAGTCTGGGTGCGTCGCGGTGGCAGACCATGGTCAGGGTTGTGCTGCCGGAGCTGACGCCCGCGCTCATCACGGGTTTTTCCATGGCGTTCGCGCGCGCTCTCGGTGAGTACGGTTCGGTGATTTTCATCGCGGGGAACCGGCCGATGCACTCCGAGATCACCCCGCTTCTGATCATCTCCAAACTGGAGCAGTACGACTATCGTGGCGCGACGGCCATTGCCACGGTGATGCTTGTTGCATCGTTCGTTTTGCTTCTTCTGATAAATCTGCTCCAGAAATGGAGCCGCCGTCACAACCGGATCTGAGGAAACATGGCTTCAGTCGTCACAGGCCTCGGTTCGCGCTCCGCCGGCTCACGCGGCGCCTCGTCGTCGGTCATCCAGGATTCGCGCTGGGTGCGCTGGGCGCTCACGGGCATCGCGCTGCTTTTTCTGGCCTTTTTCCTGGTCCTCCCACTGATTGCCGTGTTTGCCGAGGCACTGCGCGAAGGAGTCAAGTCCTACCTTGCGGCGCTCGTGGAACCCGATGCGCTCGCCGCGATAAGGCTCACCCTGCTCACTGCGGCCATCGCTGTTCCGGCCAATGTTGTCTTCGGAGTGTCGGCGGCTTGGGCGATTTCCAAATTTTCATTCCGCGGGAAAAGCGTCCTCATCACCTTGATCGACCTGCCATTTGCGGTGTCCCCTGTGGTATCCGGCCTCATTTACGTGCTGGTGTTCGGTCTTCAGGGATGGATGGGACAGATCCAGAATGCCGAAAATCCGTGGTTTCCCTGGCTGCAGGCGTGGCTGAATGATCACGACATCCGGATCATCTTTGCGGTCCCGGGAATAGTCCTTGCGACGACTTTCGTCACCTTCCCGTTCGTTGCCCGCGAGCTCATTCCGTTGATGCAGGCGCAGGGGACGGACGAGGAATACGCGGCGATCACGCTCGGAGCGGGAGGCTGGAAGACATTCTGGCGGGTGACGCTGCCGAACATCAAGTGGGGGCTTTTTTACGGAGTCATCCTTTGCAATGCCCGGGCAATGGGGGAGTTTGGCGCGGTGTCCGTCGTCAGCGGGCACATCCGGGGGGAAACCAACACGATGCCCCTGCACGTGGAGATTCTTTACAACGAGTATCAGTTTTCTGCGGCTTTCGCCGTGGCGTCACTCCTGACGCTGCTCGCGATTGTCACGCTGGTCATCAAGTCGCTGATAGAATGGCGCCATGCGAGGCTTCGCTATGCGGAGACCTGAAGGAAACGCATCCGAATGAGCATTGTTACATCACTGATCAGCAAGCGGTTTGGCGGCTACACGGCCCTCGACAATGTCAGTCTGACGGTGCCGAGCGGCAAACTGGTCGCCTTGCTGGGGCCTTCGGGATCGGGAAAAACGACGCTCCTGCGCATCATTGCGGGGCTGGAGCATGCGGATCCGGGGAGCGGGCGGATTCTTTTTCACGGGGAGGATGTCACGGATCGTTCGGCCGGAAAGCGGCGCGTCGGATTCGTTTTCCAGCACTATGCGCTCTTCCGGCACATGACGGTGTTTGAGAACATCGCCTTTGGACTGAAGGTCCGCAGGTGGCGGGATCGGCCGAAGAAGGCGGAGATCATCGACAGGGTGCGCAAGCTGCTCAAGCTGGTCCAGCTCGAGGAACTCGGAGGGCGCTTTCCGACGCAGCTCTCAGGTGGGCAGCGTCAGCGTGTCGCGCTTGCGCGGGCGCTCGCTGTGGAGCCCAGGGTGCTTCTGCTCGACGAACCCTTTGGAGCGCTTGACGCAAAGGTGCGCAAGGAGCTGCGGCGCTGGCTGCGGCAGTTTCACGAGGAGGTCCACCTGACGACGGTGTTCGTCACGCACGATCAGGAGGAGGCGCTGGAGATCGCGGATGAAGTCGTGATCATGAACCAGGCGCGCATCGAGCAGGTGGGTTCCCCGCAGGAGGTGTACGACCGTCCTGCATCACCCTTCGTCTATCAGTTCCTCGGAAATGTGAATCAGGTCAGGCTTCCCATCCGCGGATTGGAAACGGTCCGGGAACTGACGACATCGGCGGACGGCGCGGTTGCCTATGTGCGTCCGCACGACATCCACCTCACGCGCTTCGAGGCGGGCAGCCCCGGTGAGCCCGCGCTCGTGCGTTCGATACATGCGGCGGGACCGTTTGCGAGGGTTCGCTGCACCCGGGGGCGCGACGATGAAATTGTGGAGGCCGAACTGCCGCGCTCGCGCCTCGGCGAGCTTCGCCTCGCCGTCGGCGACGCCGTGCTCCTGCGCCTTCAGAATCCGAGGGCGGTCGGCGAGGACTTCAGCATTTGAATTGCGCACACCCATTTTTCCCATGGCTAAAATATACAAAGACATCACAGAAACTATCGGTAATACCCCGCTCGTTCGCCTCAATCGCACCGCGGCCGCACACGGTGCCCTGGCGGATGTTCTTCTCAAGCTCGAGTTCTTCAATCCACTCTCGAGCGTCAAGGATCGGATTGGCCTGGCAATGATCGAGGAAGGTTTTCGCACCGGCGCGATAAACTCGAAAACCGTGCTGATCGAGGCCACCTCGGGAAACACAGGCATCGCCCTGGCATTTGTCGCGGCATCGAAGGGATTGAAACTCATCCTGACCATGCCGGAGACAATGTCCATGGAGCGCCGCAGACTTCTCAAGGTGCTTGGCGCGCGTGTCGTGCTGACCGAAGGGCCGAAGGGCATGAAGGGCGCGATGGCGAAGGCCGAGGAGATTCACGCGAAGATTCCCAACAGCGTCATTCTCCAGCAGTTCAACAATCTTGCCAACCCGGCCATCCACCGGAGGACAACGGCTGAGGAAATCTGGAGGGATACCGACGGGAAGGTTGACATTGTCGTATCCGGCATTGGCACCGGCGGCACGATCACGGGCGTTGGCGAAGTGCTGAAGGCTAAAAAGCCTGGTGTGAGGATTGTTGCGGTGGAGCCGGACTCGTCCGCCGTTCTCTCCGGCGGCGCGCCAGGTCCGCACAAGCTTCAGGGCCTCGGCGCCGGATTCATTCCCGCCGTTCTCAACACTAAGATCTACGACGAGGTCATCCGCGTGAAGGAGGCGGACTCCGCTCCGATCAGCAAGCAGGTGAACACCCAGGATGGCATTCCGGTCGGCATTTCCTCGGGCGCCGCAATATGGGCCGGGCTGCAACTGGCCAAGCGGCCGGAGAATTCAGGAAAGCAGATTGTGGTCATCGTGCCCTCCAGCAGCGAACGTTACCTCTCCACCTGGCTCTTTGCCGACATCAGTTCCGAAAGCGATTCCATCGAGGATCTCCTCGCTGGTTCCTGAGCAGGCACGTTCTGAAAGGCTCAGCGTGGTCGGACGAGCTCATGGCGGAAGCTGCTCCCTGCGGCTTCCGCTTTGCTTGTACCACTTGTAGAAGGCAATGCCGACGACCAGCACCGTGACGGCCATGCCGCCGAGTTTCATGATGGCTGCGGCGAGGAGTTGATCGTCTTCCGGGCCGAATCCGGCGATTATGCGCGGCGCGAACTCGTAGGTTGGATAGAGGATTTGGTCGGAAAAGGCGATGTAGGCAAACAGCGGGGTCATCCCAATGGTGACCGCGATCAGATAGAGGATCTGCGCTCCCGGCTGGATTGCGGGCAGCTCGCGCGCCGGGCTCGCAATCGGCCACCAGAAGAAAAGTGCGGCGCCGAAGAACATGATGTGCTCGATGACGTGCACGGTCTTGTCCCTCAGGGCCCAGTCGTAGAGGACGGGCATGTGCCATGCGGAGAGCACGGCGACGTAGATCACGAAGCAGGTGATCGGATGGAAGAAAAACGCCAGCGTGCGGCGCACGGCTGAATGCCGGGCAATGGGAGCGAGCAGCCATTCCGGAATGCCGCGAAGGAAAAGAATCGCCGCAGGGTAGATCAGCAGCAGGTGCTGCACCATATGGGCGCTCAGAAGGAAGCGTTCGCCCGCCTGATCAAGGGGGGATCCGACCGCGAGATAGAAGATGACCAGTGAGCTGTAGAACGCCCACGCCTTCCGGCGCGGGAAATCGGCATCGGAAGTCATCCAGTGCCGCAGCGGCCCGCACAGCAGGCCGTAGAGCCATCCCAGAACAATGAGACCGCCGATGAGGTAGGGTTCGTTATGCCAGTGGCGCCAGTCGATCATGGACCCAGGCTGCGGCCGGGAGGCGGAGCGCCCTCAGGTGTGCTCCGGCCCCGTCCGCCTTCAGGCAACGCTGACAATGGGGGCGGGACGCGGGCTGGCCAGCGCGGTGTCGTAGGCCGAGCCGGTGGGCTTGCTGGCGGTCGCCGAGAACAGCGCATGGAGTGCGATGGCGGTGCCTCCTGCAAGCACCAGACCCAGGAAAAACAGCAGGGTGCAGAACACCTTGTCCCAGCGCAGGTGCATGAAGATGAAAATGACGAACATGAACTTGGCCAGCGACAGAATGGCCAGGGTCACGAACACCGCAAAGTACGGCAGGGGCAGGTAGATCACGACGATCTCGAGGCCGGTGATGACCGCGAGAAGCATCGCAACCTGGACAAAGATATGGAACTTGCTCGCCTCGTGTCCGGAGTTGGAGGAGGAAGCGTGATCAAAGGTGGTGACACTCATGGATGCAGGGAGCGGAAGGATTTCGTCAGGTATGCCGAGGGGGAGTTTTCGAGAAAAGCCGCGGACTAGAAGTACTCGAGCAGGTAGACCACGGGGAAAATAATGATCCACACGATGTCGACGAAGTGCCAGTAGAGGCCCATCGACTCGACGTCGATGGCGTGGGATTGATTGAAGTCCACGGCGCCCGACTGGCGGCCCATCGCATAGAGTCCGGCCAGGCTGACGAGCAGGCCGATGAGCGCGAGCGCGTGTCCCGCGAGAAAGCCGCCGATGGCAAATGCGGGCGTCTGTATCTGGTGGGCGAGGGAAACGACCACATGAACGCCGAGGACGACGGCCACCGCGAAAACGAGGAAGTGGGCGATGCTGACAATGAACCAGGGTTTGCGCGACGCGTCGGCGTTCTCCGGCTTGAACGTGCGAATGTACATGAAGATCAGCCACAGCACGCCGATCGCCACGTGGCACCCGTGAGTGCCGGTAAGGGTGTAGAAGGTCGAACCGAACAGACTGCTCGAAAGGGTCAGGCCTTTCTCATGAACGAAGTGCTGGAACTCGTAGATCTGGCAGCCCAGGAAGATCAATCCGAAGAAGATCGTGCCAAGCAGATTGCGCCGCGTGCTCTGGAGGTTGCCCTTCTGGATGGCGTTCACCGCGAGAGCCATCAGCAGCGACGACATCAGCAGGATGAATGTCGAGAAGGATGTGAGCTCGATCGAGAAGATGGAGCGCGGGTCGGGTGATCCCGCCGGAGGATGCACGCGATAGACGACATGCATCGAGATCAGCGATCCGAAGAACATGCAGTCCGACGCCAGGAAGGTCCACATGAACAGCTTCTTGTTCGGAATGCCGGTCGACGTGGTGGCGTCGTGATGATGATCGATGGTGGCCTGGGCCGCTTGACTGCTCATGAGTGATGCGAAATTCGGACGTGTTGCGCGTTCGGCCTAGTGGGCGGAATGGGAGCCCTTGTTTTCCGGGATCTCATTGCCGTCCTTGTCGAGGTGGATGTGGTAGCCACCCGGTCCCTCCCACGCCCACAGGTAGGCGAAAACAACAATGCAGACTCCCGCACAGATCGCCCCCTTGAAGTTGTGATCCGCAAAGAACAGGCTGCCTGCGAGAATGGACATTGCGGTGAAGAACGGGAACCAGGACTGGCTTGGCATGTGAATACCGCCGTGCGCCTGCTCGGCCCTTCCATGCTCGGCGTTCTCCGTGGCGATTTCGGCCCGGTGCTGCTTTTCATACCAGTACGCATCCCGGGCGTGAATGGTGGGAATCACCGCAAAATTGTACTCGGGCGGCGGGTTCGGAAGCGCCCACTCCAGCGTTCGCGCCTGCCAGGGGTCGCGTCCAACACGCTGGCCCCTGTAGTAGGTGTAGATCATCACGGAGAAGTACACGGCGATGCCGATGCCCAGGATGATCGCGCCGATGGTGGCGATCAGATTGGCGGAATTCCAACCCATGTTGCCGTCGTAGGTGAATGTGCGGCGCGGCATGCCGTTCAACCCGAGGAAGTGCATCGGGAAGAACGTCACATTGAAGCCGATGAAAATCATCCAGAAGGAGAGTTTGCCCCAGAGTTCAGAGACCTTGCGTCCGAAGATGAGCGGGAACCAATAGTGGATGCCCGCGAGAAGCGCGAAGAGTGATCCGCCGATGAGCACGTAGTGGAAATGCGCCACCACGAAGTAGCTGTCCTGCTGCTGCGCGTCGGCGGGCGCGGCGGCGTGCATGACACCGGAGAATCCGCCGATCATGAAGGTCCACACGAATCCAAGCGCGAACATCATGGGAGTTCGCATGTGAAGCTGTCCGCCCCAGATCGTGCCGATCCAGTTGAAGATCTTCACGCCGGTCGGCACCGCGATGGTCATGGTCGCCAGTGCAAACGCCGCGGTTGCGACGGTGCCCATGCCCGTGGTGAACATGTGGTGGGACCAGACTCCGAAACCGAGCGTGCCGATCACGGCGCCTGAGAAAACAACGATCGGATAACCAAAGAGGGGCTTTCGCGAGAAACACGGGAGAATCTCCGAGATGATGCCCATTGCCGGAAGGATGAGGATGTACACCTCCGGATGGCCGAACACCCAGAAGAGGTGCTGCCAGAGAATCGGCAGCCCGCCGCTGGACACCTCGAAGAAATTCGCTCCGAACTGACGGTCCATCATCAGGCCTACCAGCGCGATGGTGATCGCGGGAAAGGAAAGCACGATCATGAATGCGGTGAACAGTGTCATCCAGGTGAACACCGGCAGGCGCATCATCGTCATGCCCGGCGCGCGCAGATTGAAGATGGTGACGATGAAGTTGAGCGAGCCTATCACCGAGGAAACACCGAGCACCTGAAGTCCCATGACCCAAAGGTCCGTTGAGATGTCCGTGGCAAAGGTGTTCGAGAACGCCTTCGACGTCAGCGGTGCGTACCCGAACCAGCCCACGTCGGGCACGCCCGACTTGATGAACCAGCCGACATTCAGAATGATCGCCCCTGCCAGAAACAGCCAGTAGGCGAATCCATTGAGACGTGGAAACGCGACGTCGCGAGCCCCGATCTGCAGCGGCATGATGTAGTTGAAGAACGCGGCTGAGAGCGGCATGACCGCGAGGAAGATCATCGTCGTCGCGTGCATGGTGAACATCTCGTTGTAGGTGTGCGCGCTCAGCAGGGTGTTGTTGGGCACGGCGAGCTGCAGGCGGATAAGGAGGGCCTCGGCTCCGCCGACGAGGAAGAAGAAGAGCGCGGAGATCCCGTAGAGAAGGCCGATGCGCTTGTGATCGACGGTCGTCAGCCAGCTGACGATGCCGGTCTTTGCCGTGGGGCGTGTGAAAATTGCGGGGCGCTCGGAGGATGCCGGTGAATCCTTGCCGATGAAATCTGTTTTGGCTGTGACGTCCATGACCTGGAGAATTTGACGATTGAGAGTGTTACTTGAGGCTGTGCAGGTAGGCGACGAGCGCATTGGCCTCCTTGTCGCTGACCGTGAAATTGGGTTTCCATTCACCGGCATCGTTGCGCGCCATGTAGCCTCCGAACCACATCTTGTTGCCTGGTTTCACGTGGTTGGGTTCGACGAGCCATCGGTGCAGATTCTCCTGCGTGTTTTCCAGCAGGCCGCCGGCGATGGTTGTTCGTGCGCCAACATGGGTGAGGTCCGGGCCGGTGATGCCCAGGCCTTCATGTCCGCGGATGGTGTGGCAGCCCACGCAGGTCTTCTCCATGAAGATCTTCCGCCCCTGGGCAACCAGCTCGAGATCGTCGTTGACGGTTATCTCCTGCTGCTTTTTCCATGCCGCGAACGGCTGCTGGTCAAAAGCCTCGCTCCAGCCCGGGGCATTGAGCCTGTGCTTTTCGTAGGTGTAGGACGCGAACTGTATGCGCGGCTGTTCGAGAGCGCCGGCAAAGAGCGATCCGGCCTTTCGGGCGGGATGCTTCTGGTTGGCGAGCCACGCGTTGAAGTCGTTTTCCGCGAGCGCAATCACGCGAAAACGCATCACGGCGTGCGACTCGCCGCAGTATTCCGCGCATTGCCCCCAGAAGTAGCCCGGCTTGTCCGCCTGGAGCCAGAGGAAGTTTCCGCGGTTCGGAATCATGTCGACCTTTCCGGCGAGCTTGGGAACCCAGAAGGAGTGGATGACATCGACGGTGCGCAGATTGACGCGGACGGGCCTTCCCGCGGGGACAACCAGTTCGTTGGCTGTCACCAAGTTTCCCGAGCCGTCGATCTGCTCCTTGGGATATTCAAACCTGAACCACCATTGGTAGCCTGTCGCCGTGACCTCATAGGCGTTCGCACGCTCCGCTTCGGGAACGTCATAAGTGTAAAGGATGCCGTGAATCGTGGGCACTGCTATGATGACCAGTGCCATGATGGAGGCACCGATGAGGCTGATCTCGACCACCGGATTACCGTGGCTTTGTTCCGGAGGTTCACGTGCGGGATCGTTGTCCTTCGCCTTGAACTTCAATGTGGCGTAGGCGAGCACCCCGCCGACAATGACAAAGATGATGGTGCACACCCAAAGTGTCACATAGAAGAGATCCAGTTGTGACCTGGCCACGGGGCCTTCGGCCTCGAAGGTGGATTGCGGACCATAGATCCATCCGCCCGTGAAAAGCGGCAGGCAGGCAACAGCCAATGCCTGGTACGCGCGCCGTACCGGAATGCAAGGAAGAGAGGGAAATGTCATGTCGCCGGAAAAGAAATGGCAGCGGTCCTGAGGACGCCGGTAAGTTCCAGCGTCGACAGCCGGCGTTCGCATTTCAAGCCATTACTTTGACTTCTGTCCCGCGGATTCCTTGCGCTGGATCAAGCAATTGATGAAATTTCGTGGCGGATTGGGCGATTGTCGCGGTTCGATTTCTGGCTTCAAGTTGCGCGCCTCATGCCTTGATGCCCGGCGATCAGGCCGGCGACGACCGTGCCGACTGTCTCCTCGCGATTGAAATGCTCGTAGATGCGGCGGCGGGCTGCGCGGTCGAGCGCAAGGGCCTGCTCGCAGGCTTCACCAAGTTCGCGCAGATTCCCGTGGCCGTAGCGGAGGATGAGTCCCGCTTTCGCAAGGCTCTCCAATCTGCCCCCCGCCGCGGAATCCTCGCTGACAGGAACCATGCCCATGCAGCCTGACCAGAAGGGCCGGTCCGTGTGCGTGGCCGCCATTGCCGGCGTCGCGAACTTTCTGCCCTCGGGACAGAGGCTCACCTTGTAGCGGCGAAGCTGGGATCGTTCGGCCACGGCAATGGAGTGGTCGGCAAAAAGCCTGAACGCATCCTTGAATGTCTTCTCAAGAAAATCGACCTGCCGCTGGCGGTGTGGCGTGAGCCCCATTTTCGATCCGAGGAAAACAATGGTCCGTTCAGGCTCCTCCTCAAACGGCACCGAGAACGGCAGGCAGTTGGCCACCCAGCTGCGATGAAGCGCGAGGCAGTCAGTTCTCAGCTGCGACCTTGCCTGCGGTTCCAAGGGGCATTCGTCGTGGACAAGGATGTCGAGGTGCGGGGCCAATTCCTGAAAGCAGGGCATGGTGCGGCTCGCCTCGTCGA
Organism: Opitutaceae bacterium; assembly: GCA_015075305.1. Lineage (NCBI taxonomy): Bacteria > Pseudomonadati > Verrucomicrobiota > Opitutia > Opitutales > Opitutaceae > Opitutaceae bacterium. Next base: position 101,318 of record JABTUS010000008.1, read on the forward strand.
AGGCGTAATAAAGGATGCGGACATCCAGTTTTCGCAGCATCGGTCCAAGGCTGCGCCAGATTCCGGCAAGGCCCTGCGGATGCTGCCCCATGAAAACGAGCCACCAGTCTTCGCTGGCCGGTTTCCCGCGGCAACGTTGGAGAAATTCCGCCATGTGGTTCGCGCCGACAACGTGGGCGGGTTCAAAGCGGAGCGCCGGATGGGCGAGCGCGTCAAACACCCGCACGTTTTCCGCATGCCAGTCGCAGTCGAGACGCGCAAGGGCGATCAGGGTCTGGTCGTGCGGGTCGCTGACTTTCCGGCTGACATCGAGTCGGGGCAGCCGCGCGAGATAGTCGGCTGCGGTTTCCAGGCGGTCCGCCCAGGTGGTGAAGTGGAAGATGCGCTGGACTCGCTGCTGCCTCTGCCTGGCGGAATGCGTCGGGACCGGGGCCACACTCACGCAGCATCGTCGCCGAACGGATGGTCGGTCCAGAGCGCGACCGGAGGGGTCGACGGCTTGCCGATGGAGGCCATCAGTAGCTCGTGCAGCGACGGCATGGAGGGGACCATTTCATCGATTCCGGCATCGTCAATACCAACGTCTCCGCCCCACCTGTATTCGGCCGACTCAATGTCGCGGAAAAGCGCGTCCTCCCAGCCGAGGTTGACCCTGCGCACGGAAGATTGCGGAAGCGACGGAATCGAGGAAGTCATGTGCCCTGAAATCGAACCACCCTTGCCGGCGATTGAAGGAATAATTGCGCCATAGGGGAAAAACTCGATCGAATCCGGGAATGCGAGGGGGCATTGCCGGCGAGTCCGCCCAGGTTGGTCGAAGACCTGGCTGGAAACTGCGCCGTCGATGTGCGTGAGTCCAGCAGTGGCAACACAGCATCCAGCCAATACTTGCGGCGCTCCGGCGGATGGGAAGACCCCGCCCAATCCCTGCAATGCCGGCCGTCGCGCCTTGTTCCTCGACCGGGATGGTACGTTGATCGTGCATGTTCCCTACCTTCACATGCCTGAAGAAGTGAAACTGATCGCAGGTGTTAGTGCCGCGCTTGGGGAGGCGCGCGCGTCGGGATTTGAGCTGTATCTTTTCACCAACCAATCGGGAGTGGGCCGCGGGCTGTTCGACCTGGACGCCGTTCATGCCGTCAATCAGCGCATGCTCGAGCTCCTGGGTGGTGGCGACGATCTTTTTGCCGACGTGTGCATCGCGCCCGAGGCGCCGGATGCGCCGGCCGTCTACCGCAAACCGTCGCCGCGATTCATCCTGGAAACGTGCCGCGCCGATGGGCTCGATCCCCGGCAAAGCTGGATGATCGGGGACTCCCCGTCCGACTGGGAGGCGGGCCTCGCCGCGGGAATCAACGTAGCCGCGGTCGGCTGCAACGCTGAGGAGCCGGAGCAGAATCGCCGCCTGCGCGAGGCGAGGGGTGTTCCGGGTTATTCAAGTCTCCAGGAGGCGGTTCGCGCCATAGTCGCTGCGGTTTCGCATCCGGACTCGAAGCGTTGATTGCCGCGCGGCGCATTCAGATCCGTGACGCTACAGGCTCGCGCCGGCTCGCATCGGGTGCATTTTCCACGAGCGAACTGCGCACCCACGCGATCACGGGTCCAAGGCCGGTCGCCAGCGACACCGGATCGAACGCAGGCCACAGGCGCCTGAGGCGGTCGATCTCCAGGCACTTCGAGCGCGCGCCCGTGTAGCGGCTGGTGTCGTATTCGATGCACGAGGGATCGTAACCGACCTGCAGGCAGATCAGTTCGGCGAAAGTGCGGATGGGAAACTCCTCGCCCGCGCCGACGTTGACGAGCTGGCCTTCCACTCGGGGGCTGAGTTCGAGTGCGACGCGGACAAAGTCGTCGACGTGGATCAACTCGCGGCGCTGGTGTCCGTTCCCCCAGAGCACCACCGGCTCATTGTGGAGATGGCCGCGCAGAATTTTTCGGATCAGGTCGAAGATGAAATGTAGCTGCCGCCCGTCCGCATGGTAGCCCGGTCCGTACAGCGTGGACGGAATGAGCGTGAGATGCTTCAAGCCGTACTGCTTCGCGAGCGCAAGCTGGCCGATCCACAGCATGCGCTTGGTCATGGCGTAGGTGAAGAGGCTGTCGATGGGCTGACCGTCGAGGTAGTTCTCCTCGCGGAGCGCGCGATCCGGCGCGTACGCGCAACTCGTACCGATGGAAATGAGTTTGGCTTGGGGTTGGCGCGATGACCACCAGTCGAGCAGGGTGGTGTTGATGCGCTGATTGTGCACCCACTGCTCACCCGGATGATGCAGGCAGAAGTCCCCGGCCTGCGTCCAGGCGGCGAGATGGTAGATGCGGTCAAACCGCTCTGCGTCCCAGGGCGCGAGCGCGCCGGAGTTGAGCAGATTGCACTCCTGTGATCGCGGGGCGACGACGCGATGGCCAGCCTTCTCCAGCGCTGCTGTGAGGTGACGCCCGAGAAAGCCGTTCCCGCCGGTGACGAATATCGAAAGCGAATCGCTCATGTGTCGCGTGGGTTGACCGGAAAATAGAATTCGACTCCGCGTGCGATCAGGTGCGCGTAACGCGCGAGAATCTCCTGCTTGAAGTTCCATGCGAGCACGTAGTACACGTCGGGCACGTCGGTGAATTCATCCTCGATCCGGACCGGGATGTGGCTGCCGGGCGCTACAAGGCCGCGGCGATGCGGATTGCGCTCGGTCAGGCACTCGATCAGGTCCGGGCCGATCCCGTAGTAGTTGAGCAGGGTGTTGCCCTTGACCGGTGCGCCGAGGCCGAACACGCGTTTTCCGGCCAGTCGGCACTGCTGCAGATAGGCCCGGTTTTCCTCGCGGCGCGTGGCGATGCGGCGGGCGAATGCCTGGTACCAGGGGAGTGAATTTGCTCCGGCGGCATCCTCGACGGCGATGAACTCCGCAAGCCGTGCGCTGGGTTTCGCCGAGCCTGCGTGCGTCGCGTGCGCTATGATGGATCCACCGTGGATCGGTGAAAGCTCGGCGTCGAAGAGCGCGAGTCCGTGCCGGCGGAGCAGCACGTCGAGCGTGCGCACATTGTAGTACAGCAGGTGCTCGTGATAAATCTGGTCGAACGCGTCGTTCTCGACGATGCGCTTCATGTAGAGAAACTGGATGATGAAGACACCGTCCGGTGCGAGGCAGGCACGGATGCCTTTCGTGACGGAATGCAGTTCCTCCAGATGGAAGAAGACTCCCGAGGCGTTGATGACCTCGAAGGTGCGGTCGAGGGCGCGCGCGGTCTGCTCGTTGAAGAAGGCGCGCACCGTGGTGAGGCCCGCGGCGTTTGCGAGGTCGGAGGGAAGTTTTGCCGGTTCAACACCAACGATGTCGTATCCCAGCGCGCGATAGTGTCGGAGCTGCGTTCCGTCGTTTGATCCGATGTCCAGCATCGCCTTGCCGACGCGATTCCTGAAGTAGCGCTCGTCGACGGATCTGGCGACAGCCTGAAAGTGATCGCTCAGGGTTTTGGTGGTGCCCGACAGATAAGTGTGGTCCTCAAACATTGTCTCCTTCGGAACCGTGTGGTCAAGTTGAGCGGTCCCGCAGCGATCGCACAGCACGACGGAGAGCGGATAGAAGGGCTCGCTGCCCGCGTCCGCCGGCTTGAGGAAGTGGTTGGCCCACGGCTGGCGTCCGAGATCGACAGCCGGAGTGAGCTGGGTGGAATCGCAGACGCGGCAGATCATGCAAAATGGCTCCGGTGGGCTGTGATGAATTTCTCGGCGGCCCGGAGTGTTTCGGGCGTGCCGATGTCGAGGAAGGGCGCGGTCACGGTTGTCACTTGCATGCGATGGTTCAGCGCGAGCGATGGAAAGACGTCGAATTCGAAGCTGAGAGGGCGGGTGGCGGGCAGCGACCGGAGCGCGCGTTCGCTGAAGGCATAGACACCCGCGTTGATGGTGCCAGCACCGGGGGATTTTTCGCGAAAGGATTTGAGGAATCTGTCGGGACCAATCTCGAGCGTGCCGAAGCGCGAGGCATCAGGCAGGGCGAGACCGAGCAGCGCGGCGTCCGCGACACCGGCGTCAATGGGAGCGAGTAGCGGGCGCGGGTCGGTGAGAACGAGCGAGTCGCCATTCACCACGAGCCATCGGCGGCTGTCGTCGATGACGGCGGGCAGCGCGTGGATGCATCCGCCAGCGGTGCCCAGCGGACTGGTCTCCGGGCGGCAGGTGACGGAGATGTTCGGGACGGGCTGCGATTTGAAATGATTTCCGACCACCTCCGCCAGGTGACCGGTTGCCAGGAAGAAATCGCGGCATCCCCAGCGGGCGAAGGCGCGCACGACCCACTCGACGAATGGGCGCCCCGCGACGGGTGCCATGGGTTTGGGCACGCCCGGCAGCAGGTGACTCACCCGCGTGCCGAAACCGCCGGCAAGCACGATGACGCCGGGCGGAGGTGTGCGTTCAGACATTGCTGTAACGGGAGTTTCGCAGGATCGTGTACCCCTTGATCAATTCGCGGATGCCCCGGTCGAGGTTCCACTGCGTGCGGAAGCCCGTGGAGAGAAGGCGCTGGTTGGAAACGATATAGTCGCGTTTGTCGGGATCCTCGCCGACCGGCGCCTCGAGAAAGGTGAAGGTCGGCAGGTGCTTCCTGATGACCGCGCACAATTCGAGTTTGGAAAGATTGGCCTCCTCGAGGCCCGCATTGTAGGCGCGGCCCTTCATGCGTTCGAAATTCTGGAGGGCGAAGGAGAAGGCGCGCGCGACGTCCTGGATGTGGATGTAGTTGCGCTTGAAGTGTCCCTCGAAAATGACGACGGCGCGATCGGTCACGGCGCGGTGCACGAAATCGTTCACGAGCAGGTCGACGCGCATCCTCGGTGAAAGGCCGAAAACGGTGGCGAGACGGAAGCTCAGGCTGTTCGTTCGGCTGAGCACGGCGGCCTCGGCGGCGACCTTTGTCGTGCCATAGAGTGAAATCGGGCGGAGTGGGGTGTCTTCCGTGCAGAACTTGCCGGATTCGCCGATGCCATAGCCGCTGTTGGTCACCGGGAGCAGGATCCACTGCGACGGGGAGGCGAGCCGGCAGATCATCTCCACGGCATCCTGATTGATGGTCCGCGCGCCGATGGCGTCGGCCTTGCAGAGCGGCGCGCCGACCAGCGCGGCCAGGGGGATGATGGTGTCGGCCTTTGCGAGCAGCGGCTTGATCAATGCCTCGTCGCGACAGTCCCCGCGCACGGGATGGAAGCCCTCGTATTTGCAGCAATCGAGCAGGGTCGATTGTCCGAACATGAAGGTGTCGAGGACAGTGACTTCGTGGCCTTCGGACAGGAGGTGGGGAGTGAGGACGGAGCCGATGTAACCGGCTCCCCCGGTAATGAGGAGTTTCATCGCGTTGCGGCGTGGCTGGACTGAAAACATACACCTATACGGCACGCCGCGTTGGGAAATTATTGTCAAAATCCGTTGGCAGGCGCTCACCACACCCAAGCAACGCCGCCACGCCATGGATCGATTGGTATGGTGCTGCCCCAGAGCCCCGTTCGAGACCTCAGGCACGCCTCTGAATCATCCAAGCAATCCCGACGAACGCGCACGCCGCAAAAGCTGGACAACAAACCCCAATTGGAGGGGCACGCTCCGTCGTGACCTGGATTCGCGCATCCCAGAACCGCGCGGGTTGGGCTTCGTGGTGCCTGGGTTGGACCAGATGCCTTGGAACCCGCTTCGTGATCCTTTGTGTCTTGCGTCGTGTCTTACGACGGTTTTCATTTCAGACATGTCTGAATCGCTCACCATTCGTCTGCCCGCAGCCCATCGGAAGGCCTTGCGTGCGCGTGCAGCCGCTTCGGGACGGACCGAGTCCGAGCTGGTGCGTGAGCTGATTGCCGGGCAGTTGCTGCGGCCGGGCACAGTGGGCGAGCGGGCCGGACGCCACATGGGCCGCCTTGACTTTGCACCGATGTTCCAGGGCGGGGATCCCTGGCGGAAGCACCTGCTGCGCATGAACACCCGGTCGTGACCTACTGGTTGCTGGATACCGGTCCCTTGGTGGCGGCTCTAAACCGGGGAGACCCTCAGCATGAACGGTGCGCCAGAGTTCTGTCTGGATTTTCCGGAACCTTGCTGACCACGGGAGCAGTCGTGACCGAGGCCATGCATTTCATCGGCGGGCAGGCGAAGGGCGCGGAGGTGTTGGTGGAGTTCCTGGATGACGCGCAGATTGGCATTCGGGACTGCTTTGCCCCGGAGCAGCTTCGCGCGGCATCCCGGCTGATGGGCAGGTATGCGGACACACCGATGGACTTTGCCGACGCCACATTGGTCCTGCTCGCGGAGGAAACAGGCTTGGACAAGATTCTGACGCTTGATGAGCGCGGCTTCCGGACCTACCGGCGCCACGGTTCGCGCCGTTTTCGATTGGTCTTGGACAAGATCGATTGAGGCGCGGAATCGGCGAAGGCGTCAGTCGAGGTCGAGCGTGCTCTACGAAGTGAGCCCGCATGTCTCCTGGATTTTCACATCTGTGACCCTCGTGCTTCCGGGGCTGGCGCAGCCGGCCAGACAACTGCCAAAGTGGCGAGCGGGTTCCTGGCTGTCACCGATTGTGGCGAGGCCGAATGCCAAGGCCAAAACGGAGTCGCAATGCAACGCGCGCGGCAGCGTGACAGGCCTTGGGATGTCGTAATGTGCGCCTTTCGCATGAATGGAATGGAGAAGAGTGCAGCGGAAAATCCTCCCGCAAGCGGGAGATCAGTGCGTTGTGCTAAAGTGGGGAGTTGGCAGGGGCCGCGGCGGTGTGTACGGGATGCGGCCTCACCACCGGGACCGATTGATGCCCCACGTGCGGAATTCCCGGACGGACTGCAACAGGATCGTCAGGCTTCTTCGTTTCAGGAAACCTCCGCCTTCTGCGTGCGTCTCAATCCTTGATTCCTCCCCAACCGGGAAAGCCTGTCCCCTCACCCATCATGAAAATCATTCACTCCACCGTTGTCCTGCTCGCCCTCGCCGTCGCCGTCGCGAGCCTGCGCGCAGAAACCGACACCGTGCGCCCCATCCCCGCCGCTCGCGCCCGCCTGAGCCCCCATGAAACCGTAAGCGCCGTGATCGGTGGGAACCGCCAGACGGGCTCCCGCGTCACGATCACCTACGGCAGGCCGCACACCAAGGATCCCAAGTCGGGCGAGATGCGCAAGATCTGGGGCGGCCTGGTCAAGTGGGACAAGGCCGACCGCCTCGGCGCCGACGAGGCCACGCTGCTCCTCACCGAAAAACCGCTGGAGATCGCCGGGACGACCGTTCCGGCGGGCGCCTACACCCTGTACATCGTGCCCTCGGAAAACGGTGCCACGAAACTCGCCTTCAGCACCGCCCTCGGAAAATGGGGCATCCCCGTCGACGAGACCCATGACGTCGCGCGCTTTGACCTCGCGAAGGCACCGATCGAAACACCCGTAGACCAGTTGACAATCGCCGTGGCAAAGGATCCGGCCACGGGCGGAGGTGAGATCAAAATCCAGTGGGAAACCACCCAGTTCTCGCTCCCGTTTACGGTTAAGAGCTGACACGCCCTGCTGGCCTCAGGTTGCGGTCAAGGTCGGCGGTCGGGAATTCTTGTCTCGCGCGACGATCCACGTGTGAGCGCGTGCAAGTCCGTCGGCGAGTTTTTCCAACTGCACCGGTTTGCCCATGAAGTCGTGCATGCCAGCCGCGGCGCAGGCGTCCTGGTCGTCCTTGCGAGCGTTGGCGGTCAGGGCGATCACGTAGGGGAGGCGGCCTGCGGGGATGACCTCGGGCATCCTGCGCGTGGCTTCGAGGCCGTCCATTTCGGGCATCTGCAAATCCATCAGAACCGCGTCGTAGGACTGATGCGCGAGGCTCTCGACCGCTTTTCGTCCATTGTCCACCCAGTCGGCGGCGTACCCGAGGCGTTTGAGCAGGAGCTGGGCGACACGCGCGTTCACCGGATTGTCCTCGACCAGCAGCACGCGCAGGGGGTGCCTGGCAGCAAACTCTTCGCCAAACACCGGGCCTTTGGGAGCGATGTCGGGCGGCTTGCGCAATCGGCCCGCCGCCTTGAGCACGGCGGCGTGGAGCGTTCGCGGCTTCACCGGCATCGGCACCTCGAGAAATGCTTCGGTCGCGGCATGGCTGCGCTCGCCGCGCCGCCACACCAGGCGGACGATGGGGCTGGGGTCGCCCGCTCCGGTGCTTGACGTCTCGATCTCCACACCGTCGGCGAGCAACATGGCGTCGAAGGCGGTCTGGACATCCGCCGGCGAGGCGATCCATCGCACCTGCGCCCCCCATTCCTCCAGTTGAAGCTTGGCGCCCTGGGTCGCGATGGTCTCCGGGCCGACCAGAATGACACGGCATTTGTCCAATGCGGAGAACTCGGGCAGCGTGCGCATCGGTTCGGCGGGTGCGCGGATGGTAAAGAAGAAATGCGACCCCCGTCCGACCTCGCTTTCGACGCCGATGCTTCCGTCCATGAGTTCGACCAGACGACGGGCGATCGCCAGCCCGAGCCCGGTTCCGCCGAAGCGGCGCGTGGTGGATGCATCAACCTGGGAGAACATCTTGAAAAGGCGCTCCATGCGGTTTGCCGGGATGCCCACCCCGGTGTCCCGCACGGAAAACAGCAACCCTTCGCCGCCCGCGACCGATCGGTCGGTCGAAACGTGGATCGTGACTCCGCCGCGTTCGGTGAACTTGATGGCGTTGCCGACGAGATTGCCGAGCACCTGGCGCAGCCTGGCCGCGTCGCCGACGACGATGCGCGGCAGGTCCCGCGCGAAATGCACGGCCAGGTCGAGGTGGCGTTCGCGACAACGCGCGGAAAAGAGATCGATGGTGGCCTCCACGCAGCCGCAGAGATCGAATGGCTGCTGATTGATTTCGAGGCGGCCGGCCTCGATCTTGGAAATGTCCAGGATGTCGTCGATGATTGCCAGCAGGGCTTCCGCGCTCGATTGGATCGTCCGGACGCCCTCGCCGGTTTCCGAGGGCAGATTCTCATCCATGAGGAGGCTGGACATGCCGATGATGGCGTTCATCGGGGTGCGCAGTTCATGGCTCATGTTGGCGATGAACTCGGTCTTGGCCCGGTTGGCGTTTTCCGCGGTGTCGCGCGCGGTGCGCAGGGCTTCCTCCGCCTCCTTGCGGAGCGTGTTGTCCCGGGAAATTTCCACGAAACCCGCGCCGTCCGTCAGGCGGGACAGCGTGACATCGACCCAGAAACGGGTTCCGTCGCGGCGCACGCGCCAACCCTCGAAGGCCTCCCTCCCGGTTGACTGCGCCGCGGCAAGCAGACGCGCGGGCACTCCCGCCGCGCAGTCCTCCGGCGAGAAGAGACCTGCGTAACCCAGCCCCTGCGCCTCGCTCGCGGAGTGGCCCAGCAGCCGTTCCGCCGCGGCGTTCCAGCGAAGGATCCGCCCGCTCGCGTCGACTGCGCAAATCATGTGGTCGCGCGCGCTTTCAATGATCAGGCGCAGTTGCTCCTCACTCTCGCGCAGACGGGCGTCGGTGGAGCGGAGCATGTCGACCGTGCGTTCCAACTCCGTGCGGGACGCGAGCAGATTGGCGGTCATGTGATTGAAGGCGCCGGCCAGTTCCCCGCACTCGTCGTTGGAAAACCTTTCGACGCGGTGGCTGAAATCGCCCCGGCCGACCGCTTCGGCGCTGTCGCGGAGCTGGCGCAACGGCCGCGTGATGCGCCGGATCAGGAGCCAGACTGCGGCGGAACTGACGGCGATGCCAATGAGGCTCACGCTCACCAACAGAAACCTGATGTCGCGCAGCGCCTGCAGGCTTGCCTCGTATGAAGACAGGAGCAGGTAGTGAAACCCGGGCTGTCCGGCTGTTGCCGAGTAGTCGCCCGAGAGGGCGAAAAAGTGCTGCCCTTCGACGACGATCGGAAAAATCAGCTGCGAATTCGGGTTTTCGCCTGGTCCTATCTCGTCTTCAGACAGGAGCGGAAGCTCGTGCAGCATGGTTGTGGCGGTGAGCTGCTTGTCATGGAATACCGCGATGTCCGCGCGCGTCAGAGATTTCAGTTCCTGCAGTGAACGGTCGCCGAAGGCCAGTCCGATCGTGAGCACACCGGCAACGGCCAGCCGGTCTGTCGACAATACCGGTACGCAGACGACGTTGTAATGCGATCGCCCGACAAATACAGTACCGACGACCGCTTCACCCTCGAAGGCGGTTTTCGCCAGGCGGGTCGTTGGAGACAGGAATGCGCCGAAATCGACGCGGGTTTCACGACGGGCGCCGGCCAGCATGGTGCCGGGGCGGACGGAATACGTCAGGAATTCGACCTCGCCACCCAGTTCATCCAGGGAGTCGCGCAGAAACTCGGTCATCGTATTCGCGTCGCCCAATTGCGCGATCGCCTTGAAACGCGGCTCGTTGACGAATCCGCGGAAGCGGCTGGCCAGTCCCCGTTCGAGGATGTCGAGGGAATTTCGGAAGACGGCGTCGGCGGCGGTGAGGGTCCGCCGGCTCTCGACGACCGCCCCGGCGCTGACGTGGCGGTTGATGATCCAGATTGTCACCATCGGCAGCAGGACGAGGAACGCCAGCACCGGCGCGAGCACTTTGGCCTGAAAACTGAAACGCAGCGCAAGGCGGGGCTTCATGGTGGGGCCGGTCGGCGGCTAGTCGTGTGCGGAGGCACCCAATCCGAGGACAAAATTCACCTCAACGATTCCATCGGCGGGCACGATCACTTCCTTGATCTTGCTGGGCAGTCGCTCATGCCATGCCCGGAGCTTGTAGGTGCCAGCCGGCACGTTGGGGATGACGAAGTGGCCCTTGTCGTTCGCGTGGGAGAACCAGGGGTTCGGCAACACCAGCACGATGCAGCTCATCTTGGTATGGATGGAACAAAATATCTCCATGCGACCGGTCTTGGAAAACACCACGCTCCTGGCCTGTTCGCCCCGCTTGTAGAGTCCGAGGTCGAATGGGGTGCTCTCCGCCATGCAGAACACGTTGTGAAAGACGTCGTCGGCATTCGGCCAGTCGACCTCCGTGCCCACGAGCACCGGCAATACATGAGGGACGAAGACGCCGTCGCGCTGTGTCACTGTGGCCCGGGGGGGCGGCTGATCGGCGGGCGGGGGGGCATCGACCCCGTCGACATTTACCACAAAATTCCGCAGCTTGCTGTAGTCGATTCTCTCAAGAAATTTGTAGCGGCGGCTGCCATAGCCGCCGCCCGCGTCGCCGGCGGCCTCATCGGTCACACCTCGCGCCTCGACATGCCCGGTGATGGTTCCCGCGCTTGTGGGTGCGGCGAGAATGGCGAGAACCGCGAGCGATCCGAAAAGCGGGAGGCAATGGCGATGGGAGGGCATCTGAGCGGGGTCAGAATCCAACCGCTGCCTGCGCTGCGAACATGCGGTTGTCGCGATCGGTGTCCGTGGTGAGTTCGCCTTGTTCCAGCGTGTAGTTCACCTTGATGAGCAGCGAGGGATTGAAACGGTAGCCGCCGCCCAGGCTCAGGCGTTCAAGCTCGCGGGTCTGCAGGCTGCTGAAAAAGTACTTCTTGAAATTGCCGATCCCGGCGAGTGGGTAGCCGCGGTCGGCTCGCAGCGAACTGTAGCGCAGCGCGCCGTAGAAATTTCCCCAGAGAGACTGGACGCCCTCGATCTGAAAATAGGTGAAGCGGCGGGTGTTGTCGGCGACAGGGTCGTTGTCGCGGTACCGTGCGCGACCGCCCGCGGCCCAGAGGTGCCCGGAGCTCCACGTGTACCGTGCGTCGATCTCCGCCATTTCCGCCTCATGCGTGGTGGAGCGCGCGGAGCCAATGTTGCGAAAGAAACTGTTGCCGATCCAGATTTCCGAAAGAGGTTCCGCTGCGGAATTCAACTCCCCCGTCCGCATGGCGCTGGCGCTGACGTGCAGGCGCGGGAGGACACCGAATCCAACGCGCAATGCGACCGACTTGTCGGCGTTGAAATCCCGCGAAATCTTTGAGCCGCCGTTCAGCACGGCCAGGGCGTAGTCGACGCGGCCGAGTTCGCCATGGAGTTCGATGCCCTCATCCGTACCCCAGACGTCGCTCACCGAATGGGCGATGAGCGGGTTCGTGAGCGGATCGCGATTCTGGTATTCCTCGCCAAACGGAACGTCGACGCGGCCTAGCCGCACGTTGACCAGTCGCTCGGGGCCACCCAACGCGCCTGATACATCCTCGAATTCAAGGTAGAATTCCCCGAGGTGGAAATTTTCGTCCGACGATTCGTGTTTCGAGAGCTGCAGCTCGCCGGAGAAGTAGGTGCGCCGGGAGATTTGCGCCTCGAGGCGGAGGTTGGCGTCGTCTACGCGGAACTCCTCGTTGCGATACTGGCCGTCATTGCTTGACGCGAAGAAGGACAATCCCACTTCGCTGGAGATGGCGATTCGCCGTCCGGAGGTCTCCTCGCGTGGCGCGCCTTCCTCCCGGGGGGCTGATGCGGATTCCCGCATGACACTCATCTGGACGCGCAATTCGTCGAGCTGCCGCTGCTGGGCTTCCAACTGGGCGCGCATGAGTTTATTCTGCTCGATCAACTCCTGCAGGGGGGCGGCGGACGCGGACGCCGCGCAGCCGAGGACGCAGGCTGCCAGGCCACGGAAGAGGCTCCAGTGCCGGCGGTGGCGGAAAAGCGGACGCGAAAGGAGCATGGAAGTTGAAAGAGAGCGCTTCTCATTCCTTTTACGGATCGGAGAGCCCCTCACTTGAACTCCCGACTCCCCTCCGGCGGGACTTCCTGGCCAGTTTGTTCAGGGTCTGCGGAGGGAGCGGCTAAATGCGTCGATCGGTCAATTGTATGCGGATGACATGGATCGGGCCTGCCGAACGATCCTGATGTCGCAATTCATCTGATTTTTGCGCTCACGGCCCTTGTAAAGTTCGAGGAACGACGCGGGGTGGACGCAAGAAATTCGCACGCGAATATCGCGTGGAGTTCGTCCGGTTGGAGATCGACGCCCTGCGCACCCGCTGGCGCGCGTTCATGGCTGGGAGTGGAAAATGGATTGAAAAGTGCGAAAAGTGAGGTTTGACCCCTTTGGCTTGGGAACCGGACTTTTGATTTTGTCGGAGATGGGCTGGGTGGGGGGATGCGGGCTGCCGGCTGCGTTTGGAAGGCGTGGGTGCGCCGGTGCTCGAGATTGATCAGGGATCGAGCCGACTGCCCAGGGCCGCGCGAATGTCGGGAAGGTCGAAATCGTGCAGGACGCCGGGCACAAGGATCTCCAGCAGCCCCCGGTGGGTCGGTGCCTGAGATAGAGCCAGATACGAATCCGGTCCGCTTTCGGCGGTGAGGCGGGCGATGCGCGGCTCGAGCATCGCGGCGAACAGGGCCGGCACCGTGCCATTGCCCCTTGCGATCAGACGAATGTGGTCGGCCGCGACATCGGTCCGGCGCGCAAGGAGGTCGAATGCACTCAGGATGTCCTCCGTCTGCATCGCCGGAAGGTTGCGGCCAACCAAAAGTGCACGCATGGCTGTCGAGTATTCGGGCGAGTAGCCGCCAACGATCCGGCCACGTGGCGCGCTGCGTCCAAATCCACGGGGATCCACCGCGAGCACGATGTTTCCAGCCCGCACCAGCGCCTCAATCCGGGTTTGGTTGGCACCCGTCGTCATGGCTCCCGCCGGATCCAGGTAGATCACGGCGGACTTCTGTTTGGGTCCGCCATTGGGTACAAACAAGGAGGCGGGCAGGACGATCCCCGGCTCGGGAACCAGATCGAATGTTTCCACCCGGTAGCCGTCATGGTTGACAGTTCCCTTCGGCTCCTGAGCTGCCGATCGGCGGAGTTCTGTCACACCGAGACGCCGCCGGACAATGCCAGTCAGATCGGTTGCGTGAGCGGCGGTCCTGTGCGGATATATCGTCCGCGCAAGGGCCGCATTCAGCGTCTGAATTGATTCGGCGTCTGGATACGATGTCATCACCTGGCCGGTCTTCGTGCAGTTGAGCGCCTCGACAGACACCGTGGGGGAATCCTGCTCAGCGCCATCTTCCGTGCGGTTCAGCAGCCATCGGGCGAACCATCGATACGTGGCCTCGCGGCGCGGTTTCGACCAACCGTGGGTGTCGTCGAACTCAAAGAAGGCGACGCGTTCCGCGGCGCCGAGGGCGGTGTAGATGCGCTGGGCTTCCGCAAACGTGGCCTTTGCGCCGGCGATGGGAAAATAGTCGCGCGTGGCGGTCGCCATCTGCAGGGGCTTTGGTGCAAAGGAAATCAGGAAATCCCCGAAGTTGAAGCCGTCCGCAATGAAGCCTGGAAAGACTTGCTCCGCGTCCTGCGGTCCACGCGTGGGCCACAGCGTTTCCCAGGAGGTGAGATAGCAGGAAGGAGCCGCCACGGCGATTCGTGGTTCGAAAGCGGCCAGGTAGCTCGTCATGGTGCCGCCCCCTGAGTTGCCCGCAGCGCCGATCCGGGCGGGGTCCACGTCGCCTCGCGTCAGCAGATAGTCCAGCGCGCGCATCCCGTCCCAGATAAAGTACCGCGCGACGCTTGTTCCCGTCAGCAGGCATTGGATGCCGGCCATGGTGTGCTCACCCGGGCCGCCTCCCTCGTACAGGGATTTTTTCCCGCTGGCATCCAGATATTGGAATCGCTCCCCCTGGCCGGGCGGATCCCAGGCAAGGACCAGGATGCCACGCTTGACCATTCCGACCCAGGCCCGCTGGTAGACTTCAGCCGCCTTGCCCGAGCCGCTGTGACCCGCCGCACCGAGTACGGCCGGAAACGGTGGACGCGCGTTTTTGGGCACGTAGACATTTGCCGTCACGTAGTATCGGGGCAGGCTTTCAAAAACGACTTTTTCCACGGTGTAGTCACCGCCATCCAGAACTCCGGTCACTTTTGCACGAAGCGGGGTCCGCTCGTTCGGCAAACCGCCGATCTCGGCCAGGAGCCGCTCGCGGATGTATTGCTGCCGGGCCTCGATGGCCGCCGGTGTTTCCAGGGATTTGACCTCCGCAGCGCGCCGGGCCAGTTGTTGCTCGGCGATCGGCGTGAGGTAGCGGTCGATCATCCTACTGTAATCGGGTTCAGGGGCCGCGCCCGACGCGGCTGCTGCCATGGCCAACAACGGCAGCATTAGGCGGGAGATTCTGTCTGCTCCTTGCCGGAAGCCTGATCGTAGGTCGACGGCTGAGCCGCAAGATGTCCTGGTGTGGGCTGTGTGAGCGGGCGGGTGCATGGGGGAATGGGAGAATGGTTGTGCTTCCGTTGGATCAAGAACGAACTACATTGAGGAGGAAAGGCTCCCGTTGGGCAGCAGCTTGTCGATGAAATTTCATCACTGTGCAGTTTTCTTGGAGTTACGAGGGATAGCGCTTGGCCTTGGACTTGACGACGGTAGGTTTTCCCCGGTTCCTGCCGGCTTGTTTTCATGAGTGATACCCGCTTTTCAGCATCGAATTTTCAACGCGTGCGCGACCCGATTCATGCAGCGTTTGTTTTTCTGGCGATCTTTGCGGTCAGGGGCAGCGGTGCTGCGGAGACCAGTGATGTCAAAGGCAGGCTTGCCTTCAATGAGCACATTCAGCCGATCCTGGCTGAAAACTGCTACCAATGTCACGGGCCGGATCCGGGGTCGCGCAAGGCGGGGCTGAGGTTGGACCGCCGCGAGTCCGCGTACGCGCCGGGCAAGGATCGTGGTCCCGCGATCGTTCCCGGCGACACGGAAAAGAGCGCCTTGGTGCAGCGAATTGAGTCGGAGGATGAGGATGAGCGGATGCCTCCGCTTGAGGCGCACAAGACCCTCAAACCTGCCGAGATCGCGCTGTTGCGCCAGTGGGTCAAGGAAGGCGCCGAGTATCAGGAGCACTGGGCGTTCATCGCGCCGGTTCGACCCAAGGTGCCGGCGGGGACTGCGGTTGCCGGAGCGCGTTCAGCTGTGGATGCGTTCATTCTCGAACGACTCGCCAAGGCTGGCCTCAAGCCGTCGCCCGAGGCCGATCGCTCCAGCCTGTTGCGCCGGGTCACCTTTGACCTCACGGGACTGCCGCCGACACCGGGTGAGGTCGCCGCGTTCGCGGCCGACACGGCGCCCAACGCCTATGAGCGCGCGGTCGATCGCCTGCTGGCGAGCCCGCACTATGGAGAGCATCGCGCCCGCTACTGGCTCGACTATATCCGCTACGCGGATACGCACGGCCTGCATTTCGACAACCTGCGATCGATCTGGCCCTATCGCGACTATGTCATCCGGGCTTTCAACGCCAACAAGCCGTTCGATCGTTTTGTCCGCGAGCAGCTGGCGGGCGATCTCATGCCCGCGAAATCGATCGAGGAGATCGTGGCCACGGGGTTCATGCGCTGCAATCTGACTACCAATGAAGGCGGCACGATTCCCGAGGAAGTTTTTGTCAACCAGACCCGCGACCGCGTGGAGTCCTTTGGGGTCACGTTTCTCGGTCTGACCACAGGTTGCGCGGCGTGTCACGATCACAAATTCGATCCCATCACCCAGAAGGACTTTTACGGCCTTGCCGCATTTCTTGGAAACACGGCTGAAAAGGCGTGGGATCTCAATGTGGCGGATCCGGATCCCGTCATCTGGCTGCCGGATGCCAAGTCCCGCGCCGCGATGGACGGTGCAGTGGCTTGGCGTGGCAGGCTCCAGGCCCGATTGGATGATTTGCGGCGCACCGCTGACGGGCGCTTCGCCGCCTGGCTTGCGGCGGGCAACAAGCTCCATTCGGTTTCAGACGATCAGCTCGAGCTGCGCCTGCGCCTCGATGAAGGCAAGGGTGATGTTGTCGCAAACTCCGCACCCAACGCCGGCACCGCGAGTTTCAAGGCTGACACCAATCCGCTGGTGTGGGGGGAGAACGCACTTTTCTGGCCGAGCATGCGCATGGATATCGCGAGTCAGCTCCCGCTGGGACAGGTCGGCGCGGTGGACGGATCGCAGGCATTTTCCGGTGGAGGCTGGGTGCTGCGGCGCCAGAAGGTCGGCGGAGGCAGCACGGGCTCGGGCGCGCTGATTTCCCGCATGCGCGAAACCGGATCGAAGCAGACCCAGGGGTGGGAATTGTACCAGAATGATCAGCGACTGACGCTCACGCTTTCCCACGGGGAGGGCGAAAAATCCATCGAGGTGACCACCATGGAGCGCGTCATCGCCTTCGACTGGGCGCATGTCTTTTTCACCTACGACGGGTCGGGCAGGGCGGCGGGCGTGCGCATTTACGTGAATGGCAAGCCGGTCGCCATGGAGATTCGAAGGGACAGCCTGGCCGGTGCGAGCATCGCCACACAGGCGACGACGCAACTGGGCCGGCGGGATGATGGGGAACCCCTGCGTGAAACGTCCTTTCAGGATGTGAGGATCTATCGCCGCGAACTCACTCCGGACGAGGTCACCCGCCTGCCCCTTGAGGCTGTCGCCGCGGAAATCGTGGCCCGCAGTCCTGACATGTCCACCTGGACGCCCGAGGAGAAGGACATGCTCGTCGACCGTTTCTTTGAGGGCACGATCGACACGGAGGCGATGGAGACGGCGTCGGAGATCGCTCTGTTGGACGATGCAATCGGGCAGTACGGCAAGGACGGAGTGCCGACTTTGATTGCGCGCGAGAAACCGACACCGGGGTCGTCGGACATCCTCAAGCGCGGCGACTACTATGCAAGAATGGGCCGCGTGCCGCCGCTGACCCCCCACTTCCTGCCGCCGCTCGCCGCCGGCGAGCGCGATGACCGGGCCGGTCTGGCTGACTGGCTTCTGACGGACGAACAGCCTCTCTTTGCGCGCGTCACGGTGAACCGGATGTGGCAGGAGATCTTCGGTACTGGATTGGTGGATACACCCGGCGATTTCGGGGTGATGGGATCCAAGCCCTCGCATCCGGAGCTGCTGGACTGGCTCGCGGTGGAATTTCGCGAAAGTGGGTGGGACGTGAAGCGCATGTACCGCCTGCTTGTGGCATCGGCCACGTACCGGCAGACGTCCCGGGTGACGCCGGAACAGCTTCTGAAGGACCCGGCCAACAGGCTTCTTTCGCGCGGCCCCCGCTTCCGCATGGATGGTGAGATCCTGCGCGACGCGGCGCTCGCCACATCGGGTCTTCTCGTTGACAAGCTGGGGGGCCCTCCCGTGAAGCCGTACCAGCCGCCGGGAGTCTGGGAAGAGGTGGCAATGCCGGAATCGAACACGAAGTCGTATGTCGACGACCAGGGGGCGGGCCTGTACCGGCGCAGCCTCTACTCGTTCTGGAAGCGGGCATCGCCGCCGCCGAGCATGGAAACGTTTGATGCACCGTCGCGCGAGACCGTTTGTGTGCGGCGCGCGCGGAGCAACACGCCCCTCCAGGCCTTTGTGACCATGAACGACACGCAGTGGGTTGAGGCCGCGCGCACAATGGCCGGGCGGGCCATGCATGCACAAACGGGTGCGGAGGCGCGCATCGACATGCTGGCGATGCTGACACTCGGCCGGCGCCTCGACGCTGGCGAGCGCGCGGTGATTGCGAAGTCGCTCGACGGATTCATGCGCTACTTCCGCGAGTCCAAGGGAGCGTCCGGAGAGTTTCTTGCGGTGGGCGAGAGCGTGGCCGACTCCGGGCTCGATCCCGTCGAACTTGCCAGTTGGACGATGGTGGCGAGCCAGTTCTACAATCTCGATGAATTCCTGACAAAGTAATCCTTGGAATTTTCACGGCACATGCACCTGCACGATCAACACGACCCCCATGCCCATCTCTGCTCGGACCATGCCGGGGAGGGGCCGACGGTCTGGGATCTTCCCATTCCTCTTTCCCTGAAGCGGGAGTGGCTGCAACTGGAGACGCGGCGCCATTTTCTCGGGCGCACGGGCAAGGCGCTGGCGTGGGCCGGGCTGGCGAGCATCCTCGGCAGGAGCATGCCCCAGGCCTTTGCGAACATGACCTCGCGGCAGAGCGTCGTGCCCCACTTTGCGCCGAGGGCGAAGCGCGCGATTTATCTTTTCATGGCCGGTGCGCCGTCGCAGATCGAAACGTGGGACTACAAGCCGATGCTGTCGGACCTCTTCGACAAGGACCTTCCGGAGTCCGTGCGCGGCGGGCAGGTGCTGACGGGCATGACCGCGAGCCAGGCGCGGCTGCCGATCGCCCCGAGTCCGTTTGGATTCAAGCAATACGGCAAGTCCGGGATGTGGGTGTCCGATCTCTTTCCCTGGACGGCGAAGGTGGCGGATGAGCTGACGGTCATCAAGTCGCTGCACACCGAGGCGATCAATCACGAGCCGGCGATCCTGCAGATCACCACGGGAAACATGTTTGCGGGCAAGCCCTCGCTGGGATCGTGGCTCTCATATGGCCTCGGAGCGATCAATGACGAACTGCCGTCCTTTGTCGTGCTGACATCGAAGATGCCTGTGACGAAGAACGTGCAGGCCCTTTCAAATCGTCTGTGGTCCTCCGGGTTTCTATCGCCCGAGCATGCGGCGGTGACTTTGCGGCCGGGCGGCGACCCCGTGCTTTATCTGCAGAACCCGGCCGGGATCGATGGGGAGGCCAGGCGGACGATGATCGATGGAGTCAATGCGCTCAACCGCGATCTCTTCGAGCGTGTCGGCGACCCCGAGATCAACGCGCGCATTGCCCAGTATGAAATGGCGTTCCGCATGCAGACGTCGGTGCCGGAGCTGACCGACGTCTCGAAGGTGCCGAAGTCGACCTGGGATCTGTACGGAGAGAAGGCGAAGGAGCGCGGCACGTTTGCGTACAACTGCCTCATGGCGCGCCGGCTGGCGGAGCGCGGCGTGCGGTTCACGCAGATATTCCTGCGGAGCTGGGACACCCACGGCGAGGTGCCCAGCCGCCTCACGGCGCTGTGCGAGGACTGCGACCGGCCCACCTACGGGCTCATCACGGACCTCAGGCGGCGCGGGCTGCTTGACGACACGCTGGTCATCTGGGGCGGTGAGTTCGGGCGCACGGTGTATTCGCAGGGCGGGCTCAAGCGCGACAATTACGGCCGCGATCATCACCCGCGCTGTTTCAGCATGTGGATGGCGGGAGCCGGGGTGAAGCGTGGATTCACGTACGGGGAAACCGATGACTTTTCCTACAACATCACGAAGGATCCCGTCCACATCCGCGATCTGCATGCAACGATCCTCCATCAGTTCGGACTTGATCACAACAAGTTGACTTTCAAGTTCCAGGGGCTCGACCAGCGCATGACCGGCGTTTTGCCGGCTGAAGTGATTTACGATTTGCTGGCGTGACGCCGCGCGGGAAAACGGCAGGGTAGTTGGACTATCCCGTCCTGACGCATGCCCGAGACAGCAGAAATTTCCAAACGTGTTTCCCGCGGAAGCTCCCACCGTCCCCTTGCCGGCGTCTTCTGGTTCTCAGCGATCGTGCTGCTTGCGCTGCTTTCGCTCGCTTTCCCTCCAGACGGCGCGCAACGCTCCACGCTCCCGCAGTTCATCGGACGATTTCATCCGCTTGTCGTTCATTTCCCCATCGCCCTTCTTTTTCTCCTTCCCGTGATCGAAGTCTGCGCACTCTTCCGCCGCGGCCACGCCCTTAGAGGCGCACCCGCATTCCTGCTCTGGATCGCCACCGCGACGGCGATTCTTGGGACCGCACTTGGCTGGCTGCTGGCGCGCTTTGGCGGCTACAAGGGGGACCTTGTCATTGCGCACATGTGGAGCGGGTGCGCACTCTCCCTGATCTGCCTGCTCGCGCTGCTCCTTCGCAGACGGTGGCAGATCGACGGCTTCTGGGGTTTTGGCATTCTTTATGCGCCTGTGCTCATGCTCGCGGTAGGAGTCATGGCGTTCACGGCGCATCAGGGCGGGCAGTTGATCTATGGCGACAAGTACCTGACCGAATACATGCCATCCGCACTGCGATCGCTGCTTGGTCTGCCGGTCGGAGCGCCGTTCCTGAAGTCCGCGCCCGGCCCCTCCGTTCCGCCCGGCGCGTCGGATGGAGCGCCCGTGGTGGAGAAAGCGGACAAAGAGGACATCTCGTTCTACAATGCGCGGATTGAACCTGCCTTGGAGCGGACCTGTCGGTCCTGCCACGGTCCCAAGAAGACGAAGGGAGGACTGCGGTTGGACACCTATGCGCTCATGCTGCAGGGCGGCGACAGCGGCCCTGCGGTAGTCGCGGGAAAGCTGGACGACAGCGAGCTATATCGTCGCATCACACTTCCGCACGACGACGAGGAGTTCATGCCTGGCGGGAACAAGAAGCCGCTCACGGCGACGGAGACCAAGTGGATTGAGCTCTGGATTGCAGCGGGTGCGTCTGAAACCGCTCCGTTGAGCAGCTTCAGCCAGGCGCCGTCTCCGCCGGAGGAAAAACAGAACGAAGCCGTGGCTTGGGCGCCTGACTATCGACCCAGGCTGGAAGTGGCGAAAGCGCTGGCAGAGCGGCTTGGGATCCGGGTCGTCGCCAGGTCGCAACAGCCGGGTGATGGCCTTGTCGTCCGCACGGCGAGCGCACCGGCTCATTGCACTGATGACGCAATCGCGGCGCTGGCTCCGCTGTCGGATGTGATCGTCGAGGCTGAACTCGCGCGCACCCGGGTCACTGACAAGGGGCTCGCCTCGATTTCAACCTGGAAGAATCTGCGCCACCTCGATCTCACGGCGACCGCTGTCACCGCCGAGGGGCTCCGTCCTGTCGCGGCGCTTGACAAGCTTGAGATTCTGAACGTCACGGATTCGCAGGTTGATCCAGCGGGCCTGCCGCCGGGGCTTGTGCGACGCGATGGACTGACGATCTACGGTGCCACGCCCATTTCTGAAGAGACCGCCGGCTCCCAGCCCGCGCCCGCCACGCACTGAGCTGAAATGATGAGTGCGCCGGCAGTGGAGGTGAGGGGGCTGCGCAAACGCTACGGCGCGGTCGAGGCGGTTCGCGGAGTCAGTTTCACGGTTCTACCCAACGAGATCTTCGGACTGCTCGGACCGAACGGCGCGGGAAAAACCTCGACACTGGAGTGCCTGGTCGGACTGCGCGAACCTGACGCCGGGGAATTCTCGATATCGGGAGTCGATGCACGGAAAGATCCCCGGGCCGTGAAGGAAAGGATCGGGGTGGCGCTGCAGAGCACGTCGCTTCAGGACAAGCTGACTTCGCGGGAGGCGCTGACGCTGTTTGGTGCGTTTTACCGTGAGCAGGAGGAGGTGCAGGCCCTGCTTTCGCGCTTCGGACTGGAGGAGAAGGCTGACATGCCCTTCGACGCGCTATCTGGCGGGCAGCGCCAGCGGCTGGCCCTGGCGATGGCGTTTGTGAACCGACCGCAGGTGCTGATCCTTGACGAGCCGACGGTGGGGCTCGATCCGCACGCAAGGCAGGAGCTTCATGAGGAGATCCTGCGCATGAAGGCGGAGGGTCGCACGATACTGCTGAGCACGCATCATCTTGAAGAGGCAGAAAAACTTTGCGACAGGATCGCCATCATCGATCGCGGCGTGGTGATTGCCAGTGGCACACCGGGAGAACTGATGGCGGGTCTGGATACGGCGCAGACAGTTGCCTTGAAGTGTGACCGCCCCGTGCCGAAAGCATGGATCGAGGCGCTTCCGGGGGTTGGCGAGATAACCGGATCGGATGTGGAGTATCGTTTTCTCACGGCGTCAGCGAGTGAGGCAGTGGCCGGACTGGCGGAGAAACTCGTGCGCGAGCGCGTGGAAATTGTCGAACTGCAGGTTCGAAGGTCCTCGCTTGAGGATGTCTTCCTGAAACTCACCGCCCGGGGAAAATCATGAGCGGATTCCTTCAACACCTGAACGTGTGCATCCGCCTGCATTTTCGGAATCGCATGGCGCTGATCTACGGCTACCTGTTTCCGCTTGTTTTCCTGCTGGCATTCTGGGTTCTCTATCGGCACGAGAAGATTCCCCTGCTTCATCACATGGGCGAACTGCTGACTGTGAGTGTGCTGGGCGGGGCGTGCTTCGGACTGCCGACCACACTGGTCAGCGAACGTGAGCGTGGGGTCTGGAAGCGGTATCGCCTGGCTCCGATGTCGACGGGGCTTTTTGTGGCAAGCACGGTCCTTGCGCGATTCGTGATCATTGCAACAGCCGGGCTGGTGCAGCTTGGCGCGGCGCTCGCCGTGGGCATGACCGCGCCGGGGCACCCGCTGGCCCTGGCCGTGGTGTTTTCCTGCGTGACGCTCTCGTTCATCGGGCTGGGTCTGGTGCTTGCGATGATGGCCGACACCGTTCCCGCGGTTCAGGCGCTGGGACAGTGCATCTTTCTGCCGATGCTCATCATTGGTGGTGTTGCGGTGCAGCTTGTGAGTCTGCCGGAATGGGCGCAGCACCTCTCCGCATTTTTCCCCGGACGTTATGCGGTGGGAGCGATCCAGCAGTGCGTGACCGGTGGCGGTTTTTCAGCCGTCGGTTTTTCCCTGATCGTCCTCACGCTGATGGGCGTGGCCGGATTTCTAACTGGTGCGAAGCTCTTCCGCTGGGACACCCAGCAGCGCTTTTCGCGGATGCCTGGAAAGTCATGGCTGCTCGTTCCGCTGGCTGCGTGGATGGCTTCGGGTGCGCTTGCGGAATGGAAGGGTGTGGCTGTTCTGTCAAAGGACGGGCCGGACACGGCGTCCGACGTGGTCCGAAAGCCGGAGCCGGCATCAACACCCGCGCCGGCGCCGGTCCCGGTCCCGACGCTCGCGCCGAGCCCGATCCCCATGCCCACACCCACACCTTCGCCCACGCCACGTCCAACTCCGAAGCCAGTGTGGGCCTCGATCACCCCGGAGCAGACAGCCGGGCTCGATTTCAACGTGCCGCCGGACCGCGGAGTTGTCGCGCCATTTGCCGCAAGCGACGAGCAGCCTGATGACTACTCGGCGCCGGAGATTGAGGCGGTGCGACGCAACATCGCGACCTGGAAACCTGGTCTGGTTCCGGACGAGATTCAGGCGATTCGAAACTATCTCTACATTGCCGCGGTTCCCGATGCGATCCAGATGCCCGTTGAGCGTTATGTTCCGGTCGTTGTATTCGAGTTCCTCTCGGAAACGTATCCGAAGGACGAGCTCATCAAGATCCTCACCTGGATAGCGCTGCATCCGGACGAAGGCACGGTCATGTCAGGTGTGAGTGACATTGGAATTTCAGGAACCGTGGGCGACACTTGGGTCGTGCGGGAGCGGGCGTATCTTTACGCGATCAAGTTCATCGCGCGTTTGACCGGGAGAACGACCGACTAGCGTGCGGTCGGACGCGGTCGGCCTGGAAAATTCATGAAGTCACCTTCCTTTCGTCTGGTCAGAATGGTACTGTTTGTCCTGTTTGTGATGGCGCTGGTGTGCGCGCCCTTTGTGATCTGGGGGGAGGATTTTGTGATGCCGCTGCTCAATGCACAGGAGCACAGGGTGGAGTGGCTGGTGGCGATTGCGATCATCCTGCTTGCGGCGGATTCGGTGGCTCCCGTGCCGGCGACGCTCGTCATCATGTTTCTGGCCGCGAAGGCGGGGACGATCGCCGGCATTGTTGGCGGCACCCTGGGCATGACAGCGGGCGTGCTGGCCGCCGGCTGGTTCGGCCGCGTTGCCGTGGGCCGCATTGCGCCGCGCTTTTTTCCCGACCAGGAGCTCGTTCGCCTGCGCGAGGCATTGCAGACCAGGCTTGCGCTCACGCTTGCGTGTCTTCGCAGCGTGCCGGTGCTGGCTGAGACGTCGGTCATCGTGGCTGCGGCCATGGGCATTCCACTGAAACGGATCGTGCTGCTCACGCTGCTGCCGAACCTCGCGGTGTCGCTGATCTATTCGGTTTCGGCCGACGATTCTTTCCAAACGGCGGTGTTCGCCTTTCTTGGAACAATGCTGGCGTCGGCAATCCTCTGGCTCTGGCTGAGGAAAAAGCACCGGCCTGACGGGGTGAATCACCCGGTGTGATTCCGGGACGACGTCAGGTGGCGTGCGGCGGTTACGCAGGACCGCAGGAATTTTCCTGGGTAATGTGTGCGGGTGTTGTTACCAAACGGGCGGGTTGTGCCGTCATGGACCCTGTAACCAATCATTCCATGAACTACTCAATTCTTCACAACCTTGTGGCCGTAACCCTGTTTGCAGGCATCGTTGCTGCATTCATGGATCACTCGACTCCGACAGCGCAGAATGACGCGGGCGACTATGCCGCCACGGTTCAGGTGCCTGCGATTGATTCGGTGGCCAATCCTGACGCGATGCCGCGTTGATCGGACGGCGCTTGCCCTTGGGTGCATGCATGAGCATGACCATGGGGCTGCGTGTCAAATGACGTAAGAGCCTACCGGCATCCACCCGACGCCCGCCGCATGCGGGCCGACAAGGCGCTCGCGGCCGCCTTTCCCGAGTTCAGCCGCGCCGCGATCCAGCGAACCTTTGACGCGGGACTAGTGAGGCGAGGGGAGAGCGTGCTCTCGAAGGACACGATGCTTCTTCCCGAAGATGCGCTGGCATTCTCGTTCCCTGAAAATCGAACGCTGGAGCTGCGGCCGGTTGAGATTCCGCTGGAGATCCTCTTTGAGGATGAGCACATCCTTGCGATCAACAAGGCAGCGGGCATGGTGGTGCACCCGGGTGCGGGCACGGGGGAGGACACGCTTGTGCATGCGCTGCTCGCACATTGCGCGGGCTCGCTGAGCGGGATTGGCGGGGTGGAGCGTCCCGGCATTGTTCACCGCCTCGATCGTGAGACCTCGGGAGTGATGCTTGTGGCGAAGACCGACGCCGCGCACCGTGCGCTGAGCGCCCAGTTTTCAGAGAGGGCGCTGCGGAAGGAATACCTCGCGCTCGTGCAGGGTGTGCCGCCGCTGCTCAGCGGCGGCATTGTCAAACCGATTGGACGGAATCCCCAGCATCGTCACAAGATGGCGATCCGGGAAACATCCGAGGGAGGACGCGATGCCCACACGGATTGGGAGCGGGTGGAGGCGTTTGGCGGGCACGCGGCTCTGCTTCGTTGCATCATACACACGGGCCGCACGCACCAGATCCGCGTGCATCTCAAGCATCTCGGACATGTCATCGTCGGCGATGCGGTGTACGGGTGGAAACCCGATCTGCGACATCCTGAGCTCGCGGCGGAGCGAGTGATGCTGCATGCGGAGCACCTGGTGGTGACCCATCCCCACACCGGGCGGAAACTGGATTTGAGGGCTCCGTTTCCGAAGGATTTTCAGGCATTGCTTAGGAAGCTTCGAGCCGGGGCGAAAGCGGTTGACAAGTCACCTGGGCCCGTGGGTGCCGGGCGGAAAGCAAAGCAAACCCGAAGACCTGCGTAGCCGAATGCCCCTCGCCATTGGCTGACGACGCGCAATGGTCGGTCAGAAGAGCACCCTGCCGTTTGCTTTGGGAGGCGCGGGGAGCCCGAGCAGATGCGAAAGAGTTGGAGCCAGATCATCGACGCCAACGCGTTCGGTGTGCTCGCCGCGCGGCACGCCCACGCCGTACCAGAGCAATGGCACGTGCGTGTCGTAGTTGTACGGCGAACCATGTGAAATGCCCATGCCGGATTTCTGGAAGTAGTAGGGTTTCACAATGACGAGCAGGTTGCCGCTGCGCTCCTTGTTGAAGCTCAGCAGCACCTGGTGTCCGATCCGGTCATGCACCTCGCCTTGTTCGAGTTGGGTTCTCGTGTAGGCGGCCTGGACCCATGGCAGCGTGAGCGCCGCATCGCGCATCACCGCCTCGACTTCCGCGGCATGAAGATTTTTTTCCTTCAACGCCGAAGGCTGGATCAGCCCGTAGTCGACGAGCCATGCCCCGTTGTCGGCGAGAGGGCCGAAACGCGCGTTGAGCGCTGCCTCCTCCGCGCGGGCGACATCGCGAAAGCGAATGCGACCGCTCGGCACGGGACGTCCGGACGCCTGAATGTATTCGGGCAGGGGCGCGGCTCCGTGATCGGCGGTGAGAATGATTGTGCAACGGTTCAATCCCACCCAGCCGTCGAGGAATTCAAAGAGCTCCGCGAGTATCCGGTCGGTGCGCACCGCGTTGTCCATGACTTCCTGGCTGTTTGGTCCGTAGTTGTGTCCGATTGCGTCGGGAACGGAGAAGCCGAGGCAGAGGATGTCGGTGACACCGCGCTTGCCGAGGTTCTCGCGCGTGATGGCGGTCCTGGCAAAGTCGGCAAGCAGCTCGCTGGCGAACGGCGTTGATCCGAGGGCTGAGTAGAACGCGCCGCCGGGTTTCGAGTCTCCACCATTGACCGTTTTGGGAAATGTGCGGCCAAGTCCGGCTCCCGTGAATTCGCCTTCCATGTCATCCGGTCCCTGGATTTCGTAGGCGGCGGGCGGAAGAATACGGTCCCACACCCTGCCGAAATAGGCATCCGCTTTCGCGGCGCGGTTCCAGTTGGCGACCCAGCCGGGCACCGTGTTCATGTAGTAGGTTGAGGAGACAAACGAGCCCTCCTGCATGAAGTACGCGGCGTCGGCGAGGTGCCCGGCCATGAGGATTGCGGCGCGATCCTTGTTGGCGATTCCGATGACCTTCCGCCTGCCGCCGCGCGCGAGCTTGTACTCGTCGCCCACTGTGGTGACCATCAGGTTGCGCGGTGACCGGCCTTCCGGCGGCTTGCCGGAGAAGGTGCGTCCGACGATCGACACAGAAGGATCCGAGACGCAATTTGTGCCGAGCAGCGTGGTGCGGTCGATCCAGTCGTTGTCGATGATGCCGTGAGTGTTTGGGTACGTGCCGCTGAGCATGACTGCGTGGCCGGGTCCCGTGATTGTGTACGCATGCTTGAAATGGCAGTCCGAATAGACAGCGCCTTCATTGAGCAGCAGGTTGAAACCCCGCGGGCCGAAGAACGGGCGGAATCGTTTCAGGTAGTCGGCGCGGAACTGATCGAGGCTGATCACGACGACGAGCGCGCGGTCGGTCTGTTCAGCAGCAATTGCCGCGATCGGGGAACCGATGACGGCCAGTCCGATCAGGAGGGTGCGAAGCTTGGATTGCATGGGTGAAAGGCGGCGTCAGACGACGCAGAGGGTTCACCATTGTTCCTTTTGCAAACGATGCAAGGCCCTGCCGGGATATTGGAGAAATCGGGTGAATGTCAGCAAGGGTATGAAGCTGCACAGACAGAGCGCATCTCAGCGTGGCGCGGATTGTCGCGTGCTTGAAGTCGCTGGATGGAACCGCTTCCCTTTTCGCATGAAACGCCGTCACTTCATCAGTCAGGTTGCGGGCGGAGCCGTTGGCGCCGCCTTGATTTCGGGTTCGGCACGCGCCCAGTCCGCCGCAGCAGCCGGACGTTTGACGCGGACCCCGATGGTGCTGATGGCACCGCGTCCGGATGGCTTCGAGGCGGTCTGGGGTGTCACGACACTATGCCGCGGGCGCATTGAATGGCTCGATGCGGATGGCGGAAAAGGCGTGGCGGGCACCGATGCATTTGGATTTGTGCCGCAGGGAGACAAGGTGCTGCGTGTCCGGGTCGCAGGTCTGAAGCCGGGCCGGACTTATCGGGTCCGCGCGGTGACGTCCGCAGCCGAAAGCGATCTTGTGGAGACGACGGATTGGAAGCCGTTCCGCACGCTGGATCCTGCAGCGGGTGCGACGTCATTTGTCGTCTGGAACGACACCCACATCAACAACCCTACCATCAAGGCGCTGCACGAGAAGACACCGTCTGCGGATTTTCTCCTGTGGAATGGCGACACCTGCAATGACTGGAAGACGGAGGATCTGCTCGTGCCAACACTGCTGCATCCCGGCGAGTGCGACATCACCGACGGCAGGCCGCTGCTGCTGACCTGGGGGAATCACGATGTTCGCGGCAGGTTTGGTTTTCGGATGCCTGAAATGGTGGCGACGCCGAGTGGGCGGCCGTTCTATGCATTCCGATCGGGTCCGGTCGCTTTCATCTTCATGGACACCGGAGAGGACAAGCCCGACGACCACCCGACATTTGCGGGACGCGTTTCGTTTGACCGCCTGCGCAAGGAACAGGCTCGGTGGCTTGCGAAAACCATCAAGCTTCCGGAGTTCGCCACCGCGCCGTATCGCGTCATGTGCTGTCACATTCCGCTGAGGTGGACTGATGAAAGCCCGCAGGACTATGCCAATCGTGGTTTCGACCGGCACAGCGGTCGCAGTCGGGCCGCATGGCACGACTCCCTTGTGGCGTGGAAAGCGCAGGTGATCATTTCAGGCCACACCCACCGCGCGACCTGGATGCCGGCCACAGCCGAGTTTCCCTATGCGCAATTGATCGGCGGCGGTCCCCAGCCCGAGCGTGCCACCTGGATGGAAGGCGCGGCGGATGCGGACCGACTGCGGATTGTTGTGCGCAATCTCACGGGCGGAACAGCACATGATGTCTCGTTTTCGCCGCTGGTGTGAAAACGACGTGGGTTTGCGGGTAAAATCAGGCTTTCAATGTTGGTCGCCCCGCGCTTGATTGGACGTTTATGCAGAAAACACTCATCATCCTGAAGCCAGACTGCATGCAGCAGAAGCATGTTGGAGACGTGCTGGGCAGATTGGAGAAGGCCGGATTTGAAATTGCTGGCGCGAAGATGATCCGCCTGACACCGGCGGTCCTGCGCGATCACTATGCGCATGTCGCGTCCAAGCCGTTCTATCCGGAGATCGAGCGTTTCATGAGCTCGCGTCCGGTGATCGTCGCGGCGCTGAAAGGCGACAATGTCGTCGCGAAGGTCCGCGACCTTCTGGGACCGACAGACTCCAAGAAGGCGGCGAAGGGGACCATTCGCGGTGACTACGGCACCGACATGATGGTGAATGTCGTGCACGCATCGGACAGCGACGAGAACGCCAGGATCGAACTGGCGCGTTTCTTCAAGCCCGAAGAGCTGTTCGGATAGACTGCGTCCCGGCGAAAAGGCGGGGCGCCGCCTTCTACAGCATCGGTCGATGGGGCTCCACCTCAGCGTCGTAATTGATGCCGGGAAGACCGAATCCGAAAAGCTTGAGGAATTCGGCGCGGTAGCCGGCGATGTCCGTCAATTCATTCAGATTTTCAGTTGTCACGGCTGGCCAGATGCGTGCGACCTCGGCCTGGACCGACGGCCTCATCTCCCAATCGTCGACGCGGACCCGGCCCGCGTCGTCAAACTGTGCGCCCCGACCGCCGAAGAGCTGGGTGGCAAACAGACGCTGCATCTGCTCGATGCAGCCCTCGTGCGTGCCCTGCGCCTTCATGATCTTGTAGAGGATCGAGATGTAGAGCGGCACGACGGGGATGGCGGAGCTGGCCTGCGTGACCAGGGCCTTGTTGACGGAGATGAATGCGCGGCCGTAGCCGTTGGATTTTAGAATTGCATCGATCTTCCGCGCCGACTTCTCGAGGTCGTTCTTCGCAATGCCGATCGTGCCGTTCTTGTAGATCGGCCAGGTGACCTCGGGTCCGATGTAACTGTAGGCCACGGAAGTTGCGCCCGGCGCGACAACACCCGCGGCCATGAGTGCGTCGATCCACATTTCCCAATCCTCGCCACCCATGACGGCAACGGTGTCGGCGACCTCGGCGTCGGAAGCCGGCTCGATAGTCACCTGACTGACAACGCCCTTGTCGGTGTCGACCGTCTTGTTGGTGAAAGTCTGGCTGATCGGCTTGAGGGTTGATTTGTGAACGACGCCGGTTTTCGGATGCGTGCGACGCGGGGAAGCGAGGGAATAGACGATGAGGTCCACCGGGGCGAACTCCCGCTTCAGGAGGTCGATCGTCTGGGCCTTTATTTCGTCGGAAAAGGCGTCGCCATTGATGTTGAAAGCCTTGAGGCCCGCGTTGCGGGCCGCCTGCGTGAACGCGATCGTGTTGTACCAGCCAGGCGTTGCCGGTCGTCCGTCGTCGGACGGGCGTTCAAAAAACACGCCCAGCGTGTTGGCATTTGAGCCGAAGGCGGCGGCAATGCGCGAGGCCAGGCCATAGCCCGTGGATGCGCCGATGACCAGAACGCTCCGAGGTCCCTTGGTCAGGGGCCCCTTCGATTTCACGTAGGCGATCTGCTCGTTTACATGCGCCGCGCACCCCTCGGGATGGGACGTAATGCACACAAAACCGCGAACCTTTGGCTTGATGACCATGGGGGCTTAGATTTTAGGCTGCGCCCATAAGTGCAAGAGCCGAAAAGAACGGGACGCCTTCAACGCGGGCTCGCGGGCGGGGGTGTTGAAGGGCTCCAGCGGTCACCGATATGATCGAGCCAGCGTTGAACCTCCATGGTCAGCTCAGTGACAAGCTTTGGATTGGCGGCTGAAATATCATGAAGTTGGAACGGATCCGCCTTGTCGTCGAAAAGGCGCACGGGGGGTTCACCATCGCGGCCCTGGCTGAGTATCAGAGTATGTAGGTTGGTGCGGATTCCCCGGTGTCCACCATTGGTCTCATCCATGTAGAGCGATGATTTCGGCCTTGCTGTGAAGGGCTGCCCGAGGAGCACGGAGGAATAGTCCGCGCCCTCGACCTGCGTGGGAATGGCGGTCTTGAGCCCCATGAGGCCGAGCACGGTTGGCATCAGGTCAGCGGTGCCGATGAGCAGGTCGTCCGAGGCGCCCGGGGCGATGTGTCCCGGCCAGCGGAAGATCAGGGGAATTTCAAACGCCTCCCTGAAGGCGTAGGGTTTGCTCATCAGGCCGTGACTGCCCATCATGTCGCCATGGTCGCTGGTGAAGACGACAACCGTGTCTTTCGCCAGATTGAGGCGGTCCAGCAGCTCCAGGATGCGGCCGAGCTGTTCATCCACTCCTGAAATGGCGGCGAAATAGTCGAGCACCGCTGCGCGTGCCGCGGAGCCTGTGCCTTCCAGTCGCACATTGTCGCGGTTCAAGAGCTCGCGCCAGGTCCTGCCGTGATAGCGCTCGCGCAGGTGGGGTGGAATCTGCGCGTAGGGCGAATGCGGCGGATTGAGCGACATCCAAAGCGCGAAGGGCTTCGTTGCATCACGCATCCTGCCGTCCCGGTTCTCCAGGTAGCGGAGGGCAAGGTCCGTTTCGTGCGCGGGGGACCATTCGTCGACGTAGTGAAAATCATTTCGCCCGGCATCGGTTGTCCAGTATCGCGGGCGAAGGTGTTCGTCGTAGGCGTTGTAGGCGTACCAGAAATCGATGTGATGCCGATCCTGCTTCGGAGTGAATTCGTCCCATTTGACATCATTCTCCCGTTGGTCCTGGGGCAGGTAGGGCTCATGCGGATGCGTGAGATGCCATTTGCCGATGTAGCCGATGTTGTAGCCGGCCCGATGAAGCACGTCGGTGATGCAGTCTTCGTTTCGCCGCAGGTACACGCTGGGTCGCGTGGAGTTGGCGTTGTGCACGATGCCTGTGGCTGGAGGGTAGCGTCCGGTCATCATCATGCCCCGCCATGGCGTGCACAACGGATAGGTTGACGTCGCTTGCGGCAGGTAGATGCCCTCCCGCGCAAGGCGGTCGATGTTCGGCGTATGGACGGGATCTTCTCCAACAAATCCCATGGCCTGACGGCGCATCTGATCCGGAAAGATAAAAAGCAGGTTTGGGCGCCTGGGGGGAGGGGCGGAGGAATCGTTTCCCGCGCCGAGACCTGAGGGCGCCAAGAACCCCACCGCCAGCAAAAGCACGATGGTGGATGGCGTATATCGTTGGAAGAATTCCTGCATCGGAGGAGGCGTTGTTGTCGGTTATCGTGGTGGGTTCATCTGTGCTCCGACGTCCTTCAGCCAGCGATCAAGACGCGTACCCAGTGCTCGGCGTTTTTCGGAGTGAGTGCGGGCAAGATCCTCCTTCTCGGAGGGGTCATCCCGCAGATTGTAGAGCTCTTCATGATTGTCCTCGTAGAATCGAATGAGTTTCCAGTCGCCCACGTGCGCCACGCTGTAGGGGGACACCTTGCCGCCGAACCAGTAGTGGGGGTAGTGCCAGAAGAGGGCGTCGCGCGACAGGTCGCTGTGTCCTCGAAGCACAGATGCGAAACTCATGCCGTCAATGGCATGGGAGACGGGCGGCAGACCGGCCAGCTCCAGGAGCGTTGGCAGAAAATCATGGCTGATGACGGGCGTGTCGCAGACCGTGCCGCGTTTCACACCGGGCGCCCACATGAGCAGGGGAACGCGCAGCCCGCCTTCGTAGGGGTAGCCTTTCCCCAGGCGGAGAGCGCCATTGGCCGTGGCCGGGGGATTTCCGAAATGCACCGCACCGCCGTTGTCCGAGGTGAAGACGACAATGGTGTTCTCCTCGAGGTGTAAGTCCCGCAGCTTCTGGCGCAGGCGTCCCACGCTGTCATCCACGCTTCGAAGCATCGCGGCATAGACCGCGTTGCCCTGGCCATCGGCAGGCGCGTGCTTGGATGCGTTCTCAATATCCTCCGGCTTGCCCATGAGCGGGCCGTGCACGGCATAGTGAGGCAGGTAGAGGAAGAAGGGCCGGGTGCGATGATCCTCGATGAAACGAAGTGCCTCATTCGTAAGCCGGTCAGTGAGGTATTCGCCTGGACTGCCGCCTCGCTCCGCGAGGCCCGGGACCTCATGGGCCTGGCCTTTCCTTCCGTATGGCCAGAAGTAGGATGCGGGCTGGCCAGTGTCTCCGCCGCCGATGTTGATGTCGAAGCCGTAGTCCCTGGGTGAGTGACCGCCTCCCAGATGCCACTTGCCGATGCTCGCGGTCGCGTAGCCGTGCGCCTTCAAAACCTCAGCCAGTGTGACCTCTGAAAGCGGCAGCGATTTCTGCCAGGCCGGCAGCAGCAGGCGGCTGCCGGCCGGTTCCTTCTCACCCGGAATCCAGTCCGTCAGATGAAGTCTTGCCGGCGCCTTTCCAGTTAGAATCGCCGCTCGGGAGGGTGAGCAGACTGCGCAGGATGCGTAGGCCCGGGTGAATTTGACTCCATCGGCGGCGAGTTGGTCGAGATTCGGAGTCTGATAGTAGCGGCTGCCAAAGCATCCGCCGTCGGCGGCACCCATGTCATCGATGAGAATGAAGATGATGTTCGGCGGCGCGGCCTTCGCGGCTCCAGGAGAAAGCAGCAGCAGGCAGGCAAGTGCGGCGATGGAAGTTTTCATGAAGTTTGGAGATTGAACCATTCTCAGGGCTGTGCGGCGAGTTTGACTTCGACGGGCAGTCCATCCCTGCAGGTGAATTCGAGAGTCGTGCGGCCGGATTCGTGGGAAACGACATGCACGCGGTTTTCTGGTTGAACGACAACGAAGCGGCCGGCGAGTTTCACCTGCACGCGCGAGGGCGAACTGGCGGCATGAAACCACTTTCTCGAGTAGATGCTGACCTCCCGCTGGCTCCCGTCCGGTGTCACCTGATCAGACTCGCGTCCGGCATAGAGGTGAAGATCCGGGTCGCAGACGCTGAGTGTGAGGCCGCTTTCATTTGAACGCACCATGACCAGCGCGGGTGTATCGACCGCTTCCACGGCGAGCCCGGTGTCGGTGACGGGTTCGAAGCAGGCCATCGCAAGTATGCCTGTTTCGAGATCCCTGACGATGTGGGCGTGATTGTCCCGGCGGAGTATTTGGACGGGCGCGCCGCCCTTCTGATGAAGAGACTCGCCGAAATCGCGCAGGCGCTGGGCAGACGGCTGGATAAGAATGGCGTAGGCGTATCCAGCGTCCTGGGGAGCTGTGCCGTGGTCCAGCCAGGCGAGGACGAAATCGCCGGAGGTGGCCTGCTTGTCGTTGTTGCTGCGCGAGGTCTGGTTCGACTTGGCGATGCGGAGGGTGCTGTCCGAGAGGACAAAGTAGGCGTTGCCGATGGTGTCGGCGAGCCGGGTCCCGTATGCGTTGTTCTTTTCGAATCGGGAGGGAAAGTCGGCCATGACCGACTGGTCGTTGACGGGCACCGGTGAGTTTCGCTGCCGGAGGTGATGCTGGAAAAGGGTGGTCCGGGTGTCATGGTTCGCATCGCTGTTTGTGATGCCCGTGCCGAGGAGCACGATGTGGTCCTCAAGGAGGAAGACGGATTTGCGGGCGCGATGCGATCCGTCGTACTTCGCGTGCTCGTGCAGCTTCATGGCGAAGAGTCCGTTGGAATGCTCCAGGCTGCAGCCGCCGGCGAACGCCTCGTCGCTGAGCAGCATTTCCTCGAAGCCGCTGTAAGCATCGACATTCCTGACGCGGGCGCGGAGGAGGTCGAGCGGCAGGTGGATCGTGGTTGTGCCGGGCCAGCAGTTCCAGTCCCAGCCGTTTTCAGAAAAGCCGCTGTCATGGAGGTTCACGGGACTGCCGCCTGCGAGAATTTCAACCTGGCCGTAGGCGAGGTACCGTCCGAAGACGTTGGCGGTGGGATAGATTTCCGAACCCCAGAGGTAGCGGTTGAAGCCGCGCGCGGTGACGAGCCAGTGGGCGCGGCGATGCGCCGCCGTCGTGGCGTAGCTCAGTGTGAGGTGTCCGGTCGGCGCAGGCTCCGGATCGACAGGAGGAAGATTTGGGAAGATGGCGGACGATTCACCTGCGGGGACGGAGTCGGATGCATTGGCGAGGCGACGCCAGACGGCGCCGATCTCCGCATCGAAGGGTTCTCGGCCGTCCGGTGTGCCGGCGTTCGCGAGAAAACGGTAGGGGTCCGGAGACAGGGTGAACGTGGCGTTAGGATGCCGCCCGGAGAGGCTGAGAGGCCACTGCAGAACGTTGCTGTGAAACCGCAGATTGAGCATCGCCTGCCGGAGGCTCGCGTGGCCGGGTTCCGGCACGCGCAGGGAGGTGTTCCCGAAAAGCCAGAGCGCCTGCGCCGCTCCGAGGATTCCGCCCTCGGCGTAGGCGGGGTAGTGATTGGCGTGGTGAAGGATTGATCCGTCGATCTTGATTCCACCGGCGAGTCCGATGCAGGGCTCAAGAGAGCGGCCAAGCCACCGCGAGGTGGCATGCAGCGCACGCGCGCGCTCGTTTTCGTCCCCGATCATCAACTGGGCGGCGATCTGGCCGAGGAGCGTTGTATTCAGAGTGTCGATACTGACACCGTTGACTTCATCGAGCGGACCATAGGCCTTGCCGACGCCGCTGAGCCACGCCATCGCCTTGCGGACTTCGGTGAGACGTCCCGATGCGCTCAGTTCGTCACGCATGAGAAAGAGGGCCGGGTAGTAGAGCCGGTTGTTGTAGCCGAGGTGGTGGAGCGTGCCCATGCCGCTTCCGTCGGCCCAGCCCTGGTCCAGCAGGTGATCGCTGAGGTCCATGAACATTCCGAGCAGTTCCGCGCGGAACCCGGAGTCGCCCGTGCTTCGATGGGCCTGGGCCAGATCGAAAAGAAGCCGGGAGCAGGTCTGCAGCCCGTTCCCTCGACTCGATTCGGTGCGCTCCAATGATCCCGCGGGGTAGGCGGCGTATTCATGGGGATAGGACACGGCGCGCCCGATGATGCCGTCCGGGGTGCGGCGGATTCCCCATTCCTTGAAACGCGCGCGCAATCTGGTCATGGCGGTGGAATCGACTCGTGTCGGGCGTGAGAAGAGCTGCTCGTAGCGCTGGGCAAGGGTGCGTGCGGCATTGACCGCATCGGACGGAAGCGGAAGGGAGGGAATGGGTTCACGGTCGAAGCGGTACAGGCCGAGCCAGTGGTCGTTGGCATCGGTGGGCAGGCAGGAATTGACAAAGGGCACCTGTCTGTCGCGGGTGTGGTGTCGCGCGTCGATCGGCTGCGAGAAGACCATCGAATCGAGGAACAGGGTGCCGCCGTTTCCCCCTTCGGGAGCGACGATTCGCAGGGTGTCCATGCCGTCGACCGGTTTGCCCTGCATGTCGCGTTCGAAGGCGACCCAGCAGGTGCGCCAGCCTGTGAAGTCGAGTCCGAAGTCGAACCAGCAGTTGCGTTCCGAACCGCGTCCGAATTCAAACCTCAGGACGTTGCCGGGCCTTTGAGCGGGATTGTAGACCCAGACTATGAATGTGCTGAGCGCGTTGTTTGCCGCACCGGGCGCATAGGGCGTGAATGCGATGGGGTGGGAAAAGGTAAGGGCGGCGCCGGCCCGCCAGTCCCACCGCAGACTCTGCCGACCGTACTTGGCGTGTTCGGTCGTGACGCGCACCGAGGCCCCTGCATGAAGCGAGGCGGGCGGTGTGGAGTCCTCAAATGAGAGGACCGAAGTGGAGGCGGAGGCCATCCCTGTGCAGGAAATGGCGGCGAGGGCTCCCAGGGCGCGGGGAGGCATCCGAAAAAATCCGGCGGGCATGATCCTCCTGAGTCCTCAATCGGGCGCGGAGTCAAACCTTGCACGACTTGCGCCGTTGAGCCGGCGAATTCCGCGGGATTGGAGCGAAGGGAGCTCGCGGCATGCGGGGTCGCGGGTCCGCTTGTCTCTGCGATGCACCCGATGAACGGAATCTATTATGATAAAAAATATGATAACTTGACATAATCGATTATTTCCCCCGAAGCTAGGCCCATGAGCCACCCCTCCAGCCTTCCGACCGTTGAGCTCGCACGCGTTGCCGGCGCGTTTCAGCTTCACGGTCGTTTTGTCGAGGGTGCGCCCTATGGAAGCGGTCACATCAATGACACCTTCGTCATCTCGATGAACCAGGCGGGGCGGACGGTGCGCTACCTGTTTCAGCGCATCAATCACAGGATATTCAAGGATGTGCCGGCGCTCATGGAGAACATCCAGCGCGTGACCGACCACGCGGCTCGCGGAGCTGAAAAGGGAGGCGGCGACTCGCGCAGCGTGCTGACGCTCGTCCGTGCGCGGGACGGCGCCGCCTGGCATCGCGACCAGCACGGGGCGTTCTGGCGGTGCTACCTTTTCATAGAAAACGCGCGGACCTACGACCTGGTCGGGAATTCCCGGCAGGCGTTTGAGGCGGCGCGCGCCTTCGGGGAGTTTCAGCGAATGCTGGTCGACCTCCCGGGAGCCAGGTTGCACGAAACCATACCGGGATTTCACGACACGCGCGCCCGCCTTGCGCTGCTCAAACGGGCGGTCGCTGCAGACCGGGCGGGGCGGGTGCGCTCGGTTCAGAAGGAGATTGATTTCGCGCTGGCGCGCGAGCCGGTCGCCGGGGTGATCCTGGACCTGATGGCCCGGGGGGAGATGCCGGAGCGCATCACCCACAATGACACAAAGTTCAACAATGTGATGCTGGATGATGCGACCTCGCACGCTGTGTGCGTGATCGACCTGGACACCGTCATGCCGGGATCAGCCCTCTATGATTTTGGCGACATGGTGCGCTCGGCCACCAACGCGGCGGCGGAGGATGAGCGCGATGTCGCCAAGGTCGCGATGCGCATGGAAATCTATGAAGGCCTCGTCGCCGGTTACGCAGCCTCGGCCGGATCATTTCTCAACGCCGCGGAGCGCGCTCATCTGGCGTTCGCGGGAAAACTCATCACCTACGAGATCGGACTGCGGTTTCTCACCGATCACCTCGAGGGGGATGTGTATTTCAAGACGAAGCGTCCGGAGCACAATCTCGACAGGTGCCGGACGCAGTTTGCGCTCGTGGCCAGCATCGAGCGGCAGGAGGCGGAGATGCAGGCGCTGGCGGACCGCGTGTTGAAGGCGGCGGCGGGCGGCGGGGGACGCTGACATGAAGGCGCTCATCACAGGCGGCGCGGGGTTCATTGGCAGCCATATCGCACAGGCGCTCCAGGGGCGCGCCGAGGTGCGCGTGCTGGACAATCTGAGAAGCGGCCACCGGCGCAATCTCGCGGGTTTGAAGGTGGAGTTTGTGGAAGGATCGATTCTTGACCGCGAGGCGGTGCGTGCGGCCGTGCGTGGGGTTGACCACGTGTTTCATCTGGCGGCGATGGTCAGCGTGCCGGAATCGGTGGGGAAGATTCACGAGTGCGTGGCTCTCAATGTAACCGGGCTGCTCAATGTGCTGGAGGCCTCCGCGGATGCGGGTGTTCGCAAACTGTGCTTCAGTTCCTCCGCCGCGGTCTATGGCAACAATCCGATCGTGCCCAAGGTGGAGAACATGCTCCCCGAGCCGCGGAGTCCCTATGCCGTGACGAAGCTGGACGGAGAATACTACTGCCGCCAGTTCGCCGAGGACGGCCGGCTTGAGACCGTGGCGTTGCGCTTCTTCAATGTCTTCGGGCCGCGGCAGGATCCCGGCAGCGCCTATGCGGCCGCAGTGCCGATCTTCATGCAGAAGGCGCTCAGGGATGAACCGCTCACCATTTATGGCGACGGCGGGCAGACGCGGGATTTCGTTTACGTGAAGGATATTGCCGCGGCGAATATTTTTGCGGCGACGACCCCGGGGCTGACGGGGGTATTCAACGCCGGCTATGGCGGCCAAATCACCGTGCTGGAGCTGGCCCGTCAGATCATCGCCTGCGCGGGATCGCGTTCGGAAATCCATCACGCGCCGGAGCGAGCGGGGGATGTGCGGCACTCCCGGGCCAGCGTCGACGCCCTGCATGCCGCCGGTTTTCGACCGGTCAGCTCCTTTGAAGAGGGCCTTGCGGAGACACTGGCGTACTTTCGCGATCGGAGTACGGCCGGGCAAGGGTCATGATTGCGCCTGCGCCATCCCACTCCAAGCTCTGCGTTGACTTCGCGCGCGCCAATTCCGCCCCGCCTTTGGAAACAGAAGAAGTGCATTGAATGACAAGATGGCGCGGCCGTCATTGGACCTCGCTCAAACCCCGGATTACCCATGAAGCTGCTCCTCCTTGACTGGATCATTGTGCTGCTGACCCTGGCCGTTTGTTTCATTCCGGCGCTCTTTTTCGGCAAGCGTGCGGGGAAAAACACGTCGGAGTTTTTTGCCTCGGGGCGATCGGTGCCCTGGTGGCTCGCGGGCCTGTCCATGGTGGCGACCACCTTCAGCAGCGACACGCCCAACTGGGTGACGCAGCAGGTCCGGCAGTATGGCGTGGCGGGAAACTGGCAGTGGTGGGCGTTTGTGCTCACGGGCGTTTCGACGGTGTTTTTCTTCGCCCGGCTCTGGCGGCGGTCCGGTGTGATGACTGACCTGGAGTTCTACGAGCTGCGCTATTCCGGAAAAGCCGCATCGGTCGTGCGCGGATTTCGGGCGGTCTATCTGGGGCTTTTCTTCAACTGCTTCATCATGGCGATGGTCACGCTGGCTGCGTGCAAGATCGCCAACATTCTCTTCGGCCTGCCGCCCTGGCAGACGATCGTTATCTGCGGCGTGCTCAACGTTGCGTTTGCCGCGCATTCGGGGCTGTGGGGAGTGCTGGTCATCGACATGGTCCAGTTCTTCATCAAGATGACGGCGGTTGTCGCCGCTGCATACTATGGGCTCGTGGCGGTGGCGCGGCAGACAGGGGTGGGGGAGGGTGCGCTTGCGGGGCTCAGGAAGCTGGTGGACGTGCTTGGCGCGCAGCAGGTCAACCTTGCCCCGGGCGGACAACCCGTTTTGTCCGCCATCGACGGCCATGGCCAGCCGATGCTGGACATCCTGCCGAACTTCGCGATGAGCGAACTCGCCCTCATGATATTCATCGTGCCGATGGCAATCGGCTGGTGGGCCAACTGGTATCCCGGCGCCGAGCCGGGTGGCGGCAGCTACATCGCTCAGCGCATGCTGGCATCCAAGTCGGAGAAGGATGCGCTGGGCGCCACGCTGTTTTTCAACTTCGCGCACTACGTGCTGCGTCCGTGGCCGTGGATCATCACGGCGCTCTGCTCCATCATCATCTTTCCGGAGTTGAAGGACATCCAGGCGGCTTTTCCGGACGCAGATCCGGCACTGATCGGACATGACAGCGCATTTCCCGCCATGCTGAAGTTTCTGCCGGTGGGCATGGTTGGGCTGATGGTTGGCGGTCTCATTTCCGCCAACTCATCGACCATCCTCACGCACTTGAACTGGGGGGCCTCCTACCTCGTTCACGATTTCTACCGGCGGTTCATAAAGCCGACGGCCAGCGAGGCGCACTATGTGAAGGCGGGGCGCGTCTGCACCGTCGCCCTGTATGTGTTTGCGGCGCTGCTGAGCGGCGTCCTGAACACGGCGCAGGATGCGTTCGAGGTGCTCATTTCGATCGGTGCGGGCACGGGGCTGCTGTATCTGCTTCGCTGGTTCTGGTGGCGCATCAATGCGTGGTGCGAGGTGGTGGCGATGCTGGCGTCCTTTCTGATCACGGTGGTTTTCTTTTTGATGAAGAAGGCGGGTCATGCGCAGCCGTTTGCCCACACCGTCCTGTATTCGGTCGCGTTCACGACCGTCTGCTGGCTAGTCACCGCCTTCGTGAGCAGGCCCACGAGCGAGCAGCGCCTGATTGATTTTTATCGCAAGGTGCACCCCGCTGGGCCGGGCTGGCGCAGGATCCGGCGCGCGGCGGGTGTGAGCGAGTCGGACCCAGCGACGCATGGCGATCACATGGGGAAGGCCGCGATCGGGTGGATTGCCGGATGCCTGGCGATCTGGTCGTCACTCTTTGCGATCGGAAACTTCGTGTACGGTCGCACGCAGCATGCCGTGCTCCTCCTGGGGGTCTTTGTGGTCACCGGCGGGACACTGATCCACGTTACCAGCCGCCTTTGGGACCGAAACACGGGGAGTTCCCGAAACTGAGGCTGTCATTGCATGTGCATCACGCGCGCCATGTTTGAGCGGAACGACGGTTGACGCAGGATCCCATGCAGCGAGTCCCAGGCAAAGCCAGCAGACGAACCGCAATCCCCGAAGCAGACCGCCGCGCCATCAGTTCGGCCATGGAGCGGATCAGCAACCCGGTGGATCTCTTTTCAGGAGTGCGGATCGGGGATGTGCTGCTTGCGGACAACATCGTCGTCTTCAAGCGCACGTCGACGGAGATGCTGAAACCGCATGGGGTGACCCACAACTATCATCATCGCTTCGAGCTTGTTCTTCCGATTGTGAAGGGTGGACAGATTCATGCTGACGGCCTCTCGTTCCGATTGAACCCCGGGCATGCGGCGTTGATTTTTCCGCATCAGTTTCATCATTACCTCGATGTTGAGGCCGGCCCCATCCGATGGCTCTTCATCACCTTCGAATCGGCGCATGAGCGCCTGCTGCAGCCGCTGAGAAATTCTCCGCGTGTGCTTGCGCCTGGAGATTTTGGGGTTCTCCGCGGGATTGTGGACGATCTGTTGAAGTCAAAGCGGATGGTCGAAAGGAAGCTGGACTTGATGCTGAAAGTTTCCGCTTTCCTCCGGCGCATGCTTGATTCCCCTCGGGCCGGGGGTCCAACCCAGCGGAAAGTTGATGACGGTGACGCCTGCGGAGCCCTGCTGGAGTCGATCAACGCCCACGTCCGGGCCCATTTGAACCAGCCGCTCCGGATTGCGGACCTCGCGCGTCATACGGGCTATTCGGTGAGTTATCTGCGGGCGGTGTTCCGGAAGCAGTACGGCGTGAGTCTGGGCGGCTATATGCGCGATTCGCGTCTTTCCGTGGCGGCGTCGATGCTCGCCGGCGACGGACGTCCGCGCATCGAGGACATCGCAAAGGCGTGCGGTTTTGACTCCATATTCGCCTTCAGCCGCGCCTTCAAGAAGGCGATGGGGATCTCTCCGCGGGGATACGGCAGGCTGGTCAATGACAAGGCCGGCAGGAGCAGTGTGAAGTCAGACGCGTGACCTGGAGGAGCGGCGGGGACGCATTTCCCAGGCCTTTTGGTTTGGCGGTCACGTCTGGGCTTCCGCGGCTTCGCGGCTCAAGGCATGCTGCAGGGGTTCACCCTTCACGAAGCGCTTGAACTCCTCGACCATCGACCAGCCGAGCCGGCGGCATTCCGGGCCGAGCGAGCCGGCGATGTGAGGAGTCAGGAAGACATTGGGCAGGTCGTAGAGCGGGCTGTCCACCGGCGGGGGTTCCGGGAAGGTGACATCAAGCACCGCCTGAACATCCGTCCTTTCGCGCAGGAATGTGATCAACTCGGGTTCACGCAACAGACCGCCGCGCGCCGTGTTGATCAAGGTGGCGCCGTGCTTCAGCCGGCGCAGCAGCGGACCGCCGATGAATCCGGTGGTTGCCGCGTTCAAGGGGGTGTGCAGCGAGACGACATCGCTGCGTGCCATCAGGTCCTCCAGTGTGACGGACTCGACTCCGAGCTCTTGAAAGCGTCCCGCAGGCAGGTGCGGGTCGTGGGCGATGATCCTCACGTCGAACGGGCGGAGCAGCCTGAGGACTTCCCGGCCTATCAGACCGAGGGAGACAAGGCCTACCGTGGAGCCGTGCACGCCGGCGACCCTTGGAAAGGTTGCCGGAAAGGCACGCTCCCGGCAGGCCCTCCTGTTCAGGATCCAGGCCTGTTTGAGGGAAAGCAGAATGGCGCCCAGCGTGAACTCAGCGACCGGCACGGCGTTGGCGGCGGCGGCCGTGCTGATGGTGATGCCGCGTTCCCAGAACCCCGCCGTGACCAGGGGGCGAACTGTGCCCCCTCCATGAAAAACCGCTCGCAGCCGTGGCAGTCGACTCAACAGGTTCGCATCCAGTCGCGGACTATGCCAGCCGGTGAAGATCGCCTCCACTTCGCCCAGAAGATCAATCCAGTCCCGGTGCGGCTCGTGCGGGCCGAGCGGCCTGTCGGCGAGCAGGGTGGATTGCGCGCCGACGGCCTTCAGGCATTCCTCGCCATAGACGAGTTCAAACATGTCCGGGGGCAGCAGGAACGCGGCTGCGGGTCTGGTCGCGGATGCCGTGTTGACGGCGCCGGAGCCTGTGGGGCCGGGCAAAACGCTTTGGGCGGGCATGCGCCGACGCTGGGAGACATGAATTTCGCTGACAACACCGCTGCTACTGACACGGTTGAGTGGAAATGAAGCCGAAGCCGACGATGGAGGAGGTGGCACGCGCGTCCGGCTTCTCGCGGGCCGCGGTATCGCTCGCGCTTCGGGGTGACCCCAGCATTCCTGAGAAAACGCGTGAACGGATTGCGTCGATTGCGCGGAAAATGGGCTACAGCACGAATCCGCTGATATCCGCGCTCATGACCCTGCAGCGCCAAAGACGGCCCGTGATGGATGTGACGACCTCGGTCGCCTATCTCACGCACACGCCGTCCGACCTCTGGCGGAGGGCGGCGTTCTACCTCAGCATGTTCAACGGGGCCGCTGAACGACTGTCCGAGATGGGGTGCAGGCTCGAGGAGTTTGGATTGAGGTCCGAGGGAATGACGGCGGCCCGGATGCGCGAGATCTGGCGGACGCGCAACATCCATGCGGTGATCGTTGCCCCCATGCCGCATGGCGAGACGAGGGTGAATTTTGACTTTTCCGGCCTGGCCACGGTTGGCCTTGGCATGAGCGTCAGTTCTCCGGTCATCGAGCGCGTCTCCAGCGATCACTTCCAGTCGGCGGTCCTTGCGGTTCAGGAATGTGCGGCGCTCGGCTACCGCCGGATCGGCCTGGT
The DNA here is from genome assembly GCA_015075305.1 of Opitutaceae bacterium. Taxonomy (NCBI): domain Bacteria; kingdom Pseudomonadati; phylum Verrucomicrobiota; class Opitutia; order Opitutales; family Opitutaceae; species Opitutaceae bacterium. Next base: position 145,469 of record JABTUS010000008.1, read on the forward strand.
GCTCAGCCGGGAAACTTCGAGACGCCTCGATCACCGGTGGCTCGGGGGATACCGCTTTGCGATCGAGGAGTGCAACCTGGAGGAGCGCATGCCTCCGCTGGCGACGGAACTGCAGTCGGAGCTTGGCGCCGCGTTGCCGCAATGGCTGCGCAATCACCGCCCGGATGTCGTGATTCTTGGCAATGCCGAGCGCGAGCTGCAGGTGAAACTGCCGGTTTCAATCGGCCTGGTTTCGCTGGGCGTGGACGGGCCGGATGGCCCGACGACCGGGATCTACCAGAATTATTCCCTGATAGGGCGGGTGGCGGCGGAACGCGCGCTGGCGAAACTCTATACCAACAGCTTTGGCCCTTTGGACGAAGCGCATCTGCATCTGGTGGCGGGAACATGGGTCCCAGGGGCGACGGCACCGGGACCGAAGCGCCGGCGATCAGCCTTGGCGTAAGCGTTTGTCACGGTGCACTGAACGGCGTCAGCTACCGGTTGCTTGGCGCGCGGAACGGATGAGCGTAGGTCATGCCTGTCTTCGCAAAACCGGCAATGTGCCACCCCGCCCTATGAAAAAGAATCCGATTCGTTTGAGCGTCCTCAACTGGCTCGCTTCCCTCACCATCCTTGTGCTCGGCTGCCTGGGCCTCCCGGCTGCGCACGCCCAGACCACCGCAGCGACACCGCAGACCGAAGGAGCCGAATCCGACCAGGTCGTCTTTCTTTCAAAGTTCACCGTCACCGGGGAACGCGACACGGGGTATGAGTCCATGCAGACAACCTCCGGCATGCGCACCGTGCAGGAGCTCAAGAACGTGGCGAACTCCATCTCGGTCGTGAACAACCAGATGATCCAGGACCTCGGTGCGCTGACGATCGAGGACATGACGCGGTGGACCGTCACGGGCGAAGTCAATCCGGACCCCCAGGTGGCGGGTGGAACCTCGCGGCTCATTTTTCGCGGAATCCAGAACAACTATTCTATACGCAACGGCTGGATCTGGTATTCGCCCATCGACTCCTACAGCACGGAGCGCGTCGAACTCCTGCGCGGTCCCAATGCCTTTCTCTACGGAGAGGCGGACCTAGGCGGAGCGCAGAACCAGATCACCAAGCGTGGAATTTTCACGCGCAACATCACGCGGGCTAAGCTCTACGTCGGCAGCAACGACCTCCGCCGCGGCGAGATCGATCTCAACCGTCGTTTCAACGACCAGGTGGCTGTCAGGGTTGCGGCCGTGCAGTCGAACAACGACACCTGGTGGGATCACGGCCGGCGTGACTTCCGCGGCGTCTATGGCGCCGTCACCTACCGGCCGTTTCGCAGAACGACGATCAGTGTGATGAGCGAGTATGCCAAGAACACCGAGGTCCGCTCCCAGGGATTGTTTGCCGACGCCTTCACTTACACGACGACATCGACGTACAACAATGCGAACGGAGTGGTTTTTCTCCCGATTGACGGCACCACCTACCGCCTGAACGGACGGAGGCGCAGCCAGGGTCCGAATGTTTCCATAGCGAATGCGCAGATTGTGCCGCGGGAGTATCAATTCAACGGCCCGAACGCCACCAACAAGACGAACCAGAAGTCGCTGGTGCTCGAGATCGAGCAGCAGATCGGGGAGAATTGGAACCTGCTGCTCTCGGCAAACTACTACTCGAGCGACAACGAGATCTGGAATGCGACCACGCGCAGTGTGACGCGCGACCTGAATCCGCTTCTGCCAAATGGCGCGAGCAATCCCTACTACAATGAACTCTACACGGAGTACCAGCGCACCAATCAGCTCAGCGGCAACATCGTGCGCGACATCCGGCTTTCCTCGGTCTATGACTTGAACGTCGGCTGGATGAGGCAGCAGATCGCGGTGAACGTCCAGCAGCACCAGGACAATCCCGGACAGAAGCGCCCGAAGATGGCGGAGTTCGTGTCACCCACGAGCGGTGCCTTCGTTGGAACAATCAATCCCGATGCAACACAGGCGGCGCTTAATGCGAATCGGACGGTGTTTGCGAACAACAAGTTCATTCGCCGCTACTACCTCAAGGATGGAGATGGCGCGCGCCTGACGGGTTCACTGGGCCCGGTCTCAGGCATGTCCGACTACTTTCCCGATCTCGGTTCCGGCGCCCAGGGAGTCGTCGGTGCGACGGGAGCCGTTCTGGACCGGCGGTTTTACACACCATCGATCGGCGTCGGTGCGGCCGGCACGTACTTCAACGGCCACCTCTACACGCTGCTCGGCTATCGGCGCGATGAGTTCAAGATGAAGACCATAAACGGAGTGCCGCGGCCTCTCGCGAACACCTGGGTTGTCGATCCCATCCCGGGAGGTTTTTCGGATCCGCAATACGTGGACTACAAGTTCGATGGGTCCAACTATGGTGCCGTGTATCGCGTGAACGACATGCTTGCATTCACCTTCAATCGCGCGCAATCGTTCCGGCTCTCGCTGGGTGACGGAAGCGACGGCTTCCGCGTGGGTACCAAGCAGGGCATTCCCTACGGCGAAGGCACGGACATGGGCATCCGCCTCACCATGCTGGGCGGCCGTCTCGAGCTCAACAGCACCTACTACAAGAACTATCAGCCCAACTCGCGCATCACACCCCTGGGGGCGGCCCAGCAGGCCGTCACGAGTGAACTGGCGGCGATCTTTCCGACGACGTTCGACGTCAATGGAAGGGACATTGAGAAAGTCACGACTTCCGGCGTTGAGTTCGAGCTCGTGGCGAACCTGACGCGCAACTGGCGATTGATGGCCAACTATGCGACGAACAAGGTCGTGACTCGCGACCGCCTGCCCCAGCTTCATGCATTTCAGCAGGAGGCAAAGGGCCTGAACAAGCCGACACCGTTCCTTGACGCCTTTCTGCCGACGCTGCCCGATGGCGTTCCGAATGCGGGTTACACGAAGGATCGATTCAACCTGTTCACCCGTTACGATGTGAAGCAGGGCGCGTTGAAGGGATTCTATTTCGGCGGAGGCGCGAACTGGCGCAGCGAAACGTTCCGCGGCAATGCCGACTTGGATCGCGATGGAGTTGCCGAGAAGCTGTGGTCACCGTCGTATGCGTTGGTTAGCGTGCTCGCCGGGTATCAGACGAAGGTCTTTGAGCGTCGTGTCACGTACGCCCTGAACATCGACAACATCCTCGACAAGGATTATTTCCGCTCCGGCGCAACCGCCTCGGGCATGTGGGGAGAGCCCCGCTCATTCAAGCTGTCCGCGACCGTGGATTTCTGAGCCTGGCCCGATTGAGGCAGGCTTCGACCTGCCTCTCCGCCTCTGACGTTGCTGAAGCCATCTGCGTCCCGGGCATTGTCGGGTCCGGCGCCGCGCTGTTTCAATCGTTCCTCGAGATCTCGCAGATCCTGCGTCAGGTGCGTCGATACGACGCGCTCGGCCTCGAGGTCATTCTTCAGCGCCAGCGAGTTTGCGCGTTCGAGTTCCGAGGCAATGCGCAGCGCATTGAGTTCATGTTGGCTGGTCCACAGCTTCATGCCCAGCCAGGCGGCGATCATTGCAAAAACAGCAGCGCATGCCCAGGCGAGCGGGGAGTTCAGGGCAAACACAGTGTTCGATCCTGGCCGACCACCCTCCTCGTCCGCTGATCCGGAGCGGCGAGTATCGGCAGGGTCGGCGGGATTGGTGTCTTGGCCCATGGTCTTGCCGTTTTCTCGTCGAGGACCCGCGTTTAGGCAAGCGTCGGAAGCGCGGGAAACGGGTCTTGCGCCTCTGCGGACACCGGCTGGCTCCTCTCAGGATGTCTCGTAGTCGAGGTAGGGCCCCAGCCAGTGCTCCATATCCGGGACAGTCCGGCCTTTTCGTTTTGCGTAGTCGACGACCTGGTCGCGCCCCAGTTTGCCCACTCCGAAATACTTTGAATCAGGATGATTGAAATACCAGCCGCTGACGCTGCTGGCCGGCTGCATGGCGCAGCTTTCGGTGAGAACAATTCCAGCCGTGGCGGTCGCACCAAGGAGCGCGAAGAGGCCGGGCTTTTCCGTATGGTCCGGACAGGCCGGGTAGCCTGGAGCCGGCCGGATGCCGCGATAGCGCTCGCGGATGAGATCCTCATGGCTCAGGTTCTCGGTTCGGCCGAATCCACAGGCTTCGCGTGCGCGCTTGTGAAACATCTCGGCCATCGCCTCGGCAAGTCGATCGCCCAGCGCCTGCGTCATGATCGCCGAGTAGTCGTCGTTGTTCGCCCTGAATTCCGCCGCGAATTCCGCGACACCGTGGCCGGCGGTGACGGCGAAACCGCCGCAGTAATCGATCCGTCCGCATTCCCTCGGAGCGATGTAATCCGCCAGACAGTGATTGAACTGGTCGGCGGGTTTTTCAAGCTGCTGGCGGAGCTGGTGAAAGGTTGTCAGGACCGTCCCGCGGGACTCGTCGTCGTAGACTTCGATGTCGTCACCCACGGCGTTGCAGGGCCAGAAGCCAATGACCGCCTTGGCGGTGAACCGCCGCTCCCTGACAATGCGCGTCAGCAGGGCCTGCGCGTCGTCGAACAGCCGCCTCGCCTCCGTCCCCACCGATGGATCCTCAAAAATGCGTGGATAGCGTCCGTGAATTTCCCAGGCGCTGAAGAAGGGACTCCAGTCGATGAAGGGAAGGATTTCGTCGAGCGGAACATCATTGAAAGCACGGGTTCCGAGAGAATCCGGTTTCGGAATGTCGACGGTTTTCCAATCGAAAATGGGACGACGCGAGCGTGCGACCTCGAGTGACAGAAGCGGTTTGCGGGCCCGTCGGGCGGCAAAGTCCTCGCGCTGTTTCTGCTGTTTCGCCCGCACATCCCCCATGAAGGCGGGCTTGCGCTCGGGCGACAGCAGCGCGCTGACAACATTGACGACTCGCGAAGCGTCGAGCACGTGGATGACGTCGCCCGAATATTCGGGGGCGATCTTCACCGCGGTGTGCGCCGGACTCGTTGTTGCGCCCCCGATAAGCAGCGGGGTGGTGAAGCCTTCGCGCTGAAATTCCCTGGCAACGTGCACCATTTCATCGAGCGAGGGAGTGATCAGGCCGGAGACTCCGATGACATCCGCCTGAATTTCACGCGCCTTGGCCATGATCTTGTCGCAGGGCACCATGACGCCGAGGTCCACAACCTCGTAGTTGTTGCACGCCAGAACGACGCCGACGATATTTTTGCCGATGTCATGGACGTCGCCCTTCACCGTTGCGGTGAGGATCCTGCCCTGGGATCGAGTCGATTCGCCGCGGGCGGCCGCCGCCTGTTTCTCCGCCTCCATGAATGGCGTCAGGTAGGCGACGGACTTTTTCATCACTCGCGCCGACTTCACGACCTGTGGGAGAAACATTTTTCCTGCGCCGAAAAGATCGCCAACGACGCGCATGCCATCCATCAACGGCCCTTCGATGATGTCCAGCGGCCTCGCGTAGCGGGTGCGGCACTCCTCGGTGTCCTTCTCGACGTAGGCATCGATGCCCTTCACCAGAGCGTGCTTCAGGCGCTCCTCGACCGGGGCGTCTCGCCAGGCGAGGTCCTCCCTGGCTTCCGTCCGGGATCCGCCCCCCTGCCTGGCCTTCATTTCATCCGCGAGACGGACGAGGCGTTCCGTCGCATCGGGCCGGCGGTTGAACAGCACATCGTCCACCCTTTCGCGAAGCCCGGGATCGATCTCGTCGTAGACTCCGAGCATGCCCGCATTTACGATGGCCATGTCCAGTCCCTCGCGGATCGCGTGGTAGAGGAAGGCGGTGTGCATTGCCTCGCGCACCGGGTTGTTGCCTCTGAACGAGAACGAGACGTTGGAGACGCCGCCTGACACCCTGGCGTGGGGGAGCGTCTCCTTGATCATCCGGGTGGCCTCGAAGAAATCGACGGCGTAGTTGCAGTGCTCCTCGATACCGGTGGCGACAGTGAGAATGTTCGGGTCGAAAACGATGTCCTCCGGCGGAAATCCGACCTGGTCGACGAGAAGCCGGTAGGCGCGCGTGCAGATGCGAACCTTGTCGTCCCGGGTGGCGGCCTGGCCCTGCTCGTCGAAGGCCATCACGACGGCTGCCGCACCGTAGCGCATCAGCAGACGCGCGCGGCGGAGGAATTCGGCCTCGCCATCCTTGAGCGAAATCGAATTGACGATTCCCTTGCCCTGCAGGCACTGCAGGCCCGCCTCCAGCACCGACCATTTCGACGAATCGAGCATCACTGGGATGCGTGCGATGTCGGGCTCCGAGGCGATGAGGTTGAGAAACTTCACCATCGTCGCCTCGCCGTCGATCAGCGCCTCGTCGACATTGATGTCGAGAATGTTGGCCCCGCTTTCAACCTGCTGGCGTGCGATGTCGAGCGCGGCTGACCAGTCGCCGGACTTGATCGCCTTGGCGAACTTTGGCGACCCCGTCAGGTTTGTGCGTTCACCGATGACAAGAAAACCGGAGGCGTTGCGGGAAGGTGAGGACGACACTGGGAGGGAAAGGGCGTTGATGGATGCCTGTGCGGACGAGCAAATGCGCGGGCAGCCTAGGCGGCGGTGAGCGGTTCAAGTCCGCTCAAGCGCATGGCGGTCTCGGGTGTCGGCGCCCTGCGGGCGGGAATTCCCCTGACCGCCGCGGCTATTGCGGCGATGTGGTCGGGAGTCGAGCCGCAGCAGCCGCCCACGAGGTTGACAAGTCCGGACGATGCGAAATCGCGCATGATGGAGGCCATGTCGGCGGGGGTCTCGTCGTATCCGCCAAAGGCGTTGGGAAGTCCTGCGTTTGGGTAGCAGGAGACATGACAGGTGGCGATGCGGGAGAGTTCCTCGATGTAGGGGCGCATGGCGCGCCCGCCGAGTGCGCAGTTGATGCCGACGCAGAAGGGATTCGCGTGCCGGATGCTGTTGTAGAATGCCTCGGTCGTCTGGCCTGAGAGTGTTCGACCGGAGGCGTCGGTGATGGTGACGCTGATCATCACGGGAAGCCGTGCACCGATTTCGTCGAAGACACTCTCGATGGCAAAAAGGGCGGCTTTTGCGTTCAAGGTGTCGAAGATCGTTTCCACCAGGAGGGCGTCGACTCCGCCCTGAACGAGAGCACGGACCTGTCCGGTGTAGGCGGCGACCACCTGACTCCATGTCACGGCGCGATAGTCGGGTCTATTGACATCGGGCGACAGGGAAAGTGTGCGATTCAAGGGACCGATGGCGCCGGCAACGAAACATTGGCGAGCGGGATTCTCTTTTTCCACGTTCGCAGCCGCGCGGCGGGCGCAGGCGACTGCGGCGAGATTGATGTCGGAGACCCTCGGTTCGAGATGGTAGTCGGCCTGTGCGATTGTTGTCGCGCTGAAGGAATTGGTTTCGACGATGTCGGCACCCGCTTCGAAATAGCGTCGATGTATGTCTTCGATCACGTCGGGACGTGTGATCGAAAGAAGGTCGTTGTTGCCCTTGAGATCGTGCCCGTGACTCGCGAGGGAGGCGTCGCGAAAGTCCTTTTCCTGCAGGTTGAATCCCTGGATGAGGGATCCCATGGCACCATCGAGGATCACGATCCTTTGGGCAAAGAGCGCGCGAAATGCGGCGTCGCGTTCGCGATTGAGTGGAGGAAGCGAGGCCATGGCTGAAGTTGGCGAGAAGATGAATGATCATCCGCCTTATGGCAAGATAACATATCAATATATCCGGATGTGTTGATATGATTTTTTTGTTGATTGATGAGCGGGATGGTCCATGCCTGTGCGCCGTTTGTGTTCTTTGCATCGCTGGAGACCAGGGGAAGGCCGTGAGAATCGGCCACAGTTGCGCTGCGGTATCGCATCACAAACCTCCACCGCGCCCGTCGAGGGCGTGGGCAGAGCCAATCGATTCAGATCGATGAAGGCGGAGGCGAGGCGCTGGCGGTTGCTGAACAAGCATTCGCCGGCACATATGCGGAGTCCGAACATCCTGCCTCCGGCGCTCACGCAGCCGGTGCGAAAATGCGCGGATCGGCTGTGACTCCTTCATCGCATCAATGAAGCGTGAGAGTTCGAGGGAATCCGTTTTATCCGGAGGCCTCTGCTCTTGCCATAGAAAGCAGTCCTCCATGCACCATCAGACGGGTGCCCGCCTTGCGGGCATTTTCCGTGCCGGCGTGCCGGCACTTTTCCCAATCGCGTTTGCGGCGTCGACCGTGAATGCCGCCAATGCGGGTGTTTCAGCCGCCCAGCGCGTCGCCTGGCTTGACCCCTATGTTGTCACGGCCACCAGGACGCCGGCTTCACCCCGGTCCATTGGAAGCGTCGTCGATGTGATCAGTGCGGCGGATCTCGAACGCCGCCAGGTCTCCTCATTTGCGGAGGCGCTTGCCGCCGCGAACGTTCCCGTGCTGGCGTCGGGTCAGCGGGGGGCATCAACCTCCATTTTCCTCCGCGGGGCGAATTCCAATCAGACGCTCTTCCTCGTGGACGGCCTGCGCTTCAACGATCCAAACACCGATTACGCGGTGACGCTTGGCGGGAGCTGCGTGTCCGCATGCGACAGCCTTGAGATTTCGCATGGCCCGCAGAGCACGCTTTATGGCGGCGAGGCGGTGGGCGGAGTAATCTCCCTGCGCAGCCAGCGTGGCGCCGGTCAGGGCAGCTCAAAGGTTGCCGTCGAGGGAGGCAGCTTTGGCACGATTCAGGGGGCCTTGTCCTCGCAGGGCGAACGGGCGGACGGATGGGCGTACAATGTCGCCGTCCAGGGCGGCGTCACGGAAAACGACCGCATCAACAATGATTTCAGGAGCGGCAATCTCACCGCCCGGGTGGACCGCACGGTCTCGGAATCGCTGGCCCTGGGTGCGACCCTGCGCGGATTTCAGGGAGTCTACGGGTCCCCGGGAAGCCGGTTCACGGACGATCCGGACAATGAGGAGCGCGAGTCGAACTGGCTTGGGACTGTATTTGCTGATTGGATACACAGCCGGAGGCTGCGCACGCATGTCGTTGCGGGCGGACAAGACCGACGCTTTGTTTCGGAGAATCCAACGGCCGGGCGGCCGACCTCGACGACGATCGTCAAGAACCGCCGCGCGGTGATCGACTGGCAGACGACCTTTGACGGACTGAATGCGCATCGCATCACGGGAGGTTTCACCGGGGAGGCGAATCACACGCTGAACACGGGTTTTGGCGCGATTGACGACAGCCAGCACCTGCTCGCCTTTTTTCTGCAGGACGAGTTCACGCCCGTCGAGAAACTGCACCTCACGGCGGGATTGAGGCACGACGATTTCGACACCTTTGGACGGCACACGACCGGAAAGGCATCGGCCGCCTGGCTCGTGCTGGATGGAAGGCTGAAGCTGCGGGGAAGCTGGGGGACGGCGTTTCGGTCGCCGAGTTTCCTGGACCTCTATGGACAGAGCGCCTTCTACGTGGGAAATCCGCATCTTCGGCCGGAGCGCGCGCGGGGAGGGGATGTCGGCCTCGACTGGTACCTGGCTGACGATCGGGGAACGGTGAGTGTCACGTGGTTTCAGACACGATTTCGCGATCTGATTGTATCGGACTTTTCCCAGATGCCCAGTTCCGTGGCGAACGTCGGCAGGGCTGAGACGCGCGGAGCTGAGCTGTCGATGAAGTGGGCGGTGTCCGAAGGTGCGCAGCTTCAGTTGGGCTACACCTATCTCGAGGCGGACAATGAGTCGAGCGGACGACGCCTGCTCCGGCGTCCACGCCACAGCGGCAACATTGATCTCTGGCGCGATTTCGGCGGCGGTTTCAGCGCGGGGGCCGGACTGCGCGTCGTGAGCGGACGGGAGGACGTTCATGCCGCGACGTTTGCCACGATCGATGGCGAGGATTACTCAGTCGCCCGAATCTACGCGGCATGGGAGGTGACCGAACGCCTGACGATCAAGGCGCGAGTCGAGAACGTGTTCGACGAACGCTACGAGGAGGTTCACGGCTATCCGCAGCTGCCGGTGGGAGGCTTTGCGGGCGTTGAATGGCGGTTCTGATTGATTGCGCGTGGCGGGATCAGTCGGCGAAACTCAGCCTGCTGTTGCTGCTCAGGTAGTCGGTGATCGCCTGCGCGAAAATCAGGCCGAACTCGGCCCGCTTCTTTTCGCCCATTCCAGAGATGCCTTTCATGGCGTCGACGGTCGCTGGGTAGAGGCGGGCCATTTGTCGCAGGGTGGCGTCCCCGAAAATCACGTAGGCGGGAACTTTTTTCTCGTCCGCAAGACGCTTCCTCAGGGCCCGCAACTGCGAGAAGAGGATGTCGTCGCAGGCAATCTCACCCTGTCGCGGCACGGTGATGCGCGTGACCTTGGGGGCCGCCGGAGCCTGGCTCAGCAGGATTGTCTGCCGGGATTTCAGTGCCTCGCGACCCGGGGCGCTGAGCTCCAGCGTGGCGAATTCGCCCGCGCTCCGCTCGAGGTAGCCTCGTCTGAGGAGCTCCCGGCCGACGCGTGTCCATTCGCTTCGCGGGAGCTCGCTGCCTATGCCGTAGGTGGAGAGCTGGCGGTGATTCCAACGCTGGATCTTTTCAGTGTCGGCGCCGGAAAGCACGTCGGCGATGTGGTTGATGCCAACCCCGAATCCGCTGGCCTGATGAATGCGGTAGACGCATGAGAGGAATTTCTGTGCTACCAGCGTGCCGTCGTAGGTGGAAGGGGGATCCTGGCAGTTGTCGCAGGCGGCGCAGGTTTCGAGGGAAAAAGTCTCCCCAAAATAGGAGAGAATGTCGCGGCGGCGGCAGGTGGTGGACTCGGCGAAGGACACCATCTGGCGCAATTGTGCCCTTGCGACCTGCTGCTCTATGGGATCGGTGATCGCCTCTATGAAATGATTCTGACGGGCGATGTCGCCTGCGCTGAAAAGCAGCAGGCAGTCGCCGGGAAGTCCATCGCGCCCGGCCCGCCCTGTTTCCTGATAGTAGCTTTCGAGGTTTTTCGGAAGATCGTGGTGAACGACCCAGCGGACGTTCGGTTTGTTGATGCCCATGCCGAAGGCGATGGTCGCGCAGATTATCGTCACCTCGTCGCGGAGGAATTTTTCCTGGTTGCGAGTCCGCTCCTCCGCGCTGAGACCCGCGTGATACGGGCGGGCATTGAGTCCGCGGCCGTTGAGCGAATCGGCGAGGCGCTCGCAGGTGGCGCGACTGCCGCAGTAGACGATGCCGCTTTCGCCCTGCCGCTTGCGGATGAAATCGACGACCTGTCGGGTCGGCTCATCCTTCGGAATCACCCGGTAGGTCAGGTTGGGTCGGTTGAAACTTGCGACAAAGACGTCCGGCGAACGCAGGCGCAGGTGATTGATGATGTCAGCCCGAACGCGCTCCGTGGCGGTCGCGGTGAGCGCCATGAATGGGGTGTCGGGCACAAGGTCGCGCAGCCGCGAAACCTGCCGGTAGTCGGGACGAAAATCATGACCCCATTCCGAGATGCAATGGGCTTCGTCGATTGCGATGAATTCAACGTTCCAGGTCCGGAGGTTTTCCTGCCAGTTGTCGAGCATGAGGCGTTCTGGCGAGACGTAGAGCAGCCGCCACTCGTTGCGATGGAGCCCCGCGAGCCGCGACCGCGCCTCGTCGGCGCCCAGGGTGGAATTGAGAAAGGTCGCGGGCACACCCATGGCCTGCAGTTGATCGACCTGATCCTTCATCAGTGCGATCAATGGTGAAACCACCACGGTCAGACCGGGGCGGACGAGTGCGGGAAGCTGAAAGCAAAGCGACTTGCCACCTCCGGTGGGAAGCAGGGCGAACACATCGCGGCCAGCGAGCGAGGCCTCGATGATTTCGCGCTGCAGGGGGCGGAAGCGATTGTAACCAAATGTGGTGGCGAGAGTGTGAAGCAGTTCGGGCACGATGAAGTCCGCGTATGAAACGCGGCCTTGAGCACGGCACAAAGAAGACAGCAGTCGAGCACGCAAATTGGCCGAATCGGGGCGGCCGCCGGCTGCATCGGCCGGCCTGTCGTTGCCTGCGGAAGGTCAGGCGTACGCGATCGACTCGCAGCCGTACACGGGTCTCGATGAGACAAAATAGTCCCTGCCGACATCCGTTTGACTCTGACGGTCAAATTCCGGGGCGCATTCAGCGATGAGTTTGCGAAGGTTTTCCCGGGCCCGGGCGATGCGGCTCTTGACTGTGCCGACATTGATTCCGAGCGTGCGCGCGATGTCCTCGTAGGGCAGATGCAGCGTATTGCGCATCGTGAGGATTTCGCGTTGGCGTGCATCGAGCTTCTCCATGCAGGAGGCGATCAGGTCGGCGAATTCATTGGTCACCGTCTCCTGCGCGGGATCGCCGCGGTCAGCGGCTATGAAGTCGCCCAACGTCGCCCCAGTTTCCTCACCGAAAGGTCGATCGATGGAAATGCTGTCCTGCCGGCGTCGTCGGAAGAAATACCAATAGCGATTGCGGGCGAGATTGAGGGCGATGCGGTAGAGCCAGGTGGCCAGTGAAGAGTCACCGCGAAAGTTTGCGAGTCCGCGGTGCACTCGGAGGAAGGTGTCCTGGGCGATTTCCTCGGCGTCGGCGCGGTTCCGCAGCAGATTCAAAGCGAGACCCATGATCCTGCCATAGTAGCGGTTCATGATTTCGGTGAACGCCGTTTCGTCGCCCGTGGTGAAGCGTTTGACAAGAGCAGCGTCGAAGGCGGCCTCGGCCTTCGTCTCAGGCTGGGTGCGTTCGCGGTCTGCGGTTGCGACTTTGGCACCGGGCGTTGGATGTGCGATGGATGCCTGTCGGTTGGGCTCCGGATTGGAGAATATCTGACGTGCGGAGCGTGAAGGCTTCTGAGGCTGATTTGTGAGTGTGGCGGACATGGCGTGGCGCGCTGCGGATTGAAGCGGAAATGGGCTCGGAATGCCCAACGCGCCTGTAACTCAATCCGTGCCATCACCCATCGCGCATGCGTAAATATACCGCCTCAAAACGCTTACCGAGCTGCCTGTGATTATTCAGTGCGCAGAAAGCGTGCAATCTGAGCGACGCTTGCGCGCCGTTCTTGCAGAATGCATGACGGGGCGCCCAACAACCCGCGCAATCAGCCTTTGGGCTCACCAGCTCCGGGCGCACCTGTCTTTTCCGGCTGGAGGAAAATGCCCTTGAGTGGATGGAGATCCAGAAGGTTGCTATGCCAGCCCTTCACCTCGGGTCGCTGCAGATTGTTCCGCACGTAGAAGTAGATCGGCAATATGGGATTTTCCGCGGCGATGATTTCCTCGCAGCGCTGGAATGCGGCAAAACGTTCGGTGTCGTTCGGCGCCAATTCCGCCGCGGCAATCAGGCGGTCATATTCGGCGTTCGACCATCCGGTCTGATTGTTGCCGTTGTCCGTGGTCATTGTGTCGAGGAAGGTGCTGGGATCCAGGTAGTCGCCCACCCAGGCGTAGCGGGCGATCTGATACGACAGGGTCCGCATGGTTTCCACGTAGACCTTGGCTTCCTGATTGAAGAGGGAGACTTCTATGCCCAATTCGCGGCGCCACATCTGCTGGATGGCCTCGGCGATCTGCCGGTGCCCCTCGCTGGTGTTGTACAACAACTCCATGCGTGGGAAGCCCCTGCCGCCAGGAAAGCCCGCGTCGGCAAGAAGCTGGCGAGCCTGCACGGGATCGTACGGGACATCGGCCCTGGCCGTGAAACCTGCAATATTTGGTGGTGTGAGATGACCCGCGGGAATCTGCCCTCCCTTTGTGACGTGCTCGACGATCTGCCGGCGATTCACCGCCAGCGTGAGCGCGCGGCGCACGCGGGCATCATTGAGGGGAGGCTTCGTGACATTGAACCTGTAGAAGTAGGTGGCCAGCATCGGGTCCTGATTGAGCATCAGCCGGAGAGCGGGATCGTTTCGATACACGGCGATCTTTTCGATGGGTATGCTGGAGGTGATGTGCAACTGGCCGGCGCGGAACATGGATTCCTCGGTCGAGGTGTTCTCGATGGGAAAAAAGACGACGGACTCCAGCTTGACCCGATCCCGATCCCAGTAGGTCGCGGATTTTTTCATGCGGATCAGCTTGTTCGGCATCCATTCGGCGAGCGTGAAATAACCGTTGCCGATGAAATTTCCGGGTCGCGTCCACGCCGAGCCTCGTTCGTAGGTCCGCCCAAATTTCTCCAGTGTGGGCCGATGCACCGGGTACCATGCCGCATGGCAGACGAGCTTGGGAAGATACGGCACGGGATGCGTCAGCGTCAGGACGAGCGTGTGCGGATCGGGCGCCTTTGCGCCCACAGTTGAGAAGTCGGATGTCTCCCGTTTGTAGTAGGCCTCTCCATTCTTGAGAATGAAGAGCATGCCAGCGTACTCCGCGCCCAGGCTGGGCGTGAGCATGCGCTGATACGACCAGACAAAATCATTTGCGGTGACGGGGTCGCCGTTTGACCAGACGGCGTTTTGGCGAAGGTGAAACGTCCAGGTCAGCTTGTCGTCGGAAACATTCCAGCCTTCAGCGACGGCCGGCACGGGCTCGCAGGTGCGTGCGTCGTATTGCGCGAGCCCCTCGATCAATGCCATGATCAGATTGAAAGTCTGCTGGCTGTCGGCGATCTGCGGATCAAGATCGTTGGGCTCGCTGAAATTGCCGACGAGAAGGGTCTGCGTGCGGTTGCCGAGTTCGACAGCGGATTCGCGTGGCGCGCACCCCAAAAACAGGAGCGGGAATGCGCCGATGGCGATTCCCGCAGCCAGAAACCCAGACGAGAAGCTCCGGTGCCTCACGGTGCCGGGCTGGCGGAGGGGACCTCTCGAAGTCTTGATTCAATCGTGTTCATGCGCGCGACGAGATCAGCCTCGATCTTCTTTCGGTCGGTGCTGTTGACGATGCTCATCTTGGAGACATCCTTGATGACATTCGCGGGAAGCGTCAGCAGCCGGGTCAGCACACCCTGGTCCTTGAAGGTGCTGAGGTAGAGGGCGGTGACCTCATGTGAGAGCGAAAGCGATTCCCTCGCGACGGCCTGTGTGGCTGCGAGGTCGTTGTGCAGCTTCTGATTCTTTGCCAGTTCGGCGGTGAGAAGATTGCCGACTTGATCGGAAATCCGCTGGCTGTAGCCGCTGATGGCGTCGCGCGTGAGCGATTGATCGGAAGCCATCTGCTCGAGGATGGGCTGGATGCGCGTGGCAAGGCGGTCGCCTACCTTGTCGACCTGTTCATTCTGCTGAGCTTCCGCCTCCTCGGGAGTCTTGGGGAGCGCATTGTAAGGTTGGATCTTCACCGCGATGGCCTCGGCGAGCTTGTTGACGCGCTCCTCGGCGGCCTTGGACATTTCCGCATCGGTCATGAAAACATCGGCGGAGCGTTTCGAGATGGCATCCTTGAGGATGCCGTTCACGGCATCGATCTGCCGCCGGCTTTCATCGGCCGCGGCACGGATTTCCGCGTTGGTTTGTTCCCGCACGACCGCGAGTTCGCGCTGCTGTGCTGCAATGGTTTCTGAAATCGTGCGTTTATGCAGCCAGTAGGCTGCGCCGCCGATGATCAACACGGTGATGATCACGGCCGGAAGTTGTTCTTTAAGTTTTTGCCACATGGAGGTTTGGAGGGGACTATCGGAGTTTAGCGCAGACCGAAGCGAATGCAATGCCGCGGTGCATGCGGAAAAGGCGTTGTTTTTGGAACCGCAAACCACACCTTCGCCGCATGGGTCTCAATCGGGCAGAGCAAACGCTTTCTGATTACGTTCTGACACATGTGGATGAGAGACAGTATTGGCAGGAGAAGGTTCGAGAGGTCTGTCGAAATTTTTCTGATGAGCACGAAGCAGCCCGCCGGTTGGAGGCAGCAATCAAGGTCTATTTTCGCGAACGAGCGTCAGTGGTGAGGGAATTGGGAGAGGTTGCCGCCCGAGAAGGGTTGACGGCAGTCAGCCTGCGCACGCTTGCCGAATACTGGATTCGCGTCTGGACGGTTCCGCGCAAGAAAGTCGTCCGAAGTCGATCGATTATGGATCGAATTGATCTACAATGATTAACGGTGAAAAGCCAACGGGCAAACCGCGATCGGGCGTGCCTCCTATGCACGACGGGTTGAATCGGTGTTTGCTGCAGCGACGGACGAAAAATGTCATAGGGCGCTTACCAAGAGCTAGTTGTGTATATCGCGCAGAAATCTTAAAACACTTCGAACGTTTCTGAGGCACCAGCGTCTTTCTTTATGGTTCTGGTTATAACTTCTCCCGCTTAGCGGGAGATTTGGGGTAACAAAGAAAGCAATGGGCGGACTGCTTAGGGGTAGGCAGCCCGCCCTCTTTTTTTGTCCGAATAGCGGGATGTCTTCGCGAGAAGATGGGATGCGCATGCCGCGCTGACGCGTCGATTTTTCGTGTAAACCGTTGCTGCTTCAAATTCCTGCATCGTTGGTGAAGTCGAACATCGACACTCCCCTGGCGGCAGGATATCCCCATGTTATTCACAAAGCGATGGAACACTTGAGCGGGACTCCTGCCCTTGAATCGCAACCTGAGGTTTCCACGAAGATCAAGACCTTCGTCCTGGATACCAATGTTCTCCTCCATGATCCTCAATCGATCTTCAATTTTGAGGACAACAACCTCGCCATACCGGTCGAGGTGCTCGAGGAATTGGATGCCATCAAGACTGAGCAGTCGACCGAGCGCGGGAGGAATGCGCGTCGCGTGCATCGCATCCTGCAGGAACTTCTTCCCGATTCGCGTTCGATGCTGGAGGGGGTGCGGCTTCCCAACGGCGGCACGCTTTCGGTCATCATCAATCGCTATTTGATCGAGAATCGAAATGACACGCCGGCGATGCTGCGACTCCGCGCGATCCTGCCGGATCTGACGAAGAAGGACAATCGCATCATTGCCTGCGCGCTGTTCGTTCAGGAGCAGTTTCCTCCTCCAACGATACTCGTGACGAAGGATGTCAATGTTCAGCTCAAGGCGCGTGCCGTCGGTCTGGAATCCGAGGATTACCTGAACGACAAGGTGCCGGAGGTCGATGAACAGTCCTATCGGGAGATTCCCGTCAGCATTTATGAGATGCAGCGTTTCTGTTCCGAGGGTGAGCTCGACATTGGAATCGGATCGACGGAAGGACTGCACTTGAATGAATACGTCCTGCTGCGATCGGACCAGGACAAGACGATGCCCGCCCGCTGGTTCGGAGATGGGCTCGTGCGGCGATTGAAGATTCCCGAATTCGTGAAGGCGCCGGGCGGCATACCAATCCGCGCGCGCAATCTTGAGCAGCAGTTCTTCATGGATGCCCTGCTTGATGACAGCATTTCACTGATCACCTGCTTTGGTAAGGCCGGCACGGGCAAGACGCTGCTTTCAACAGCCTGCGCCCTGCATCAGACCTGCGATGAAAGTGGACGGTATGACGGCCTGTCGATTTCCCGTCCGGTCTTTGCCCTGGGGAAGGATATTGGCTACCTGCCGGGCTCCCTGGAGGAGAAGATGAAGCCCTGGCTGCAGCCCTATCACGACGCCCTTGAAGTGCTGATTCCTTCAAAGCCCCTGAAGGAACCTCAGTTCGCAACCAAGAAGGTCGCAAAGAAGAAGGCGAAGAAACGCGAGTCGGTGATGGCCATGATGGCCGCGCAGTCATCTACGAACGGGAGCCAGCCCAGCACTCTTTCGACGCCGGCCACGCCAATGAAGCCCTATGAACGGCTTCTTCGCTCCGGGATAGTTGAGATTGAGGCGCTGGCGTTCATCCGAGGACGGTCGATCGCGCGCCGCTTCTTCATTCTCGACGAGGCGCAGCAACTGACGCCGCACGAGGTCAAGACCGTGATCACGCGCATAAGCGAGGGTTCGAAAATTGTCCTGATCGGCGATCCGGCGCAGATTGACAATCCGTATGTCGATGCGCGCAGCAACGGGCTGGTCTATGCCCACAATCGCATGAAGGGACAGGCCCTTCATGCGCATGTGCAGCTCACGAAGGGCGAGCGATCGAAACTGGCGGAGCTTGCGGCGGACCTGCTCTGACAACGGAAGTGCGCGCCCGCCAGCTGGCGCCATCAAGCGTCCGCTTCCGCTTCCCGCGCCATGAGCCAGAGCAGATCGGCAAGCCGGTTTGCAATCTGGAGCAGCAGCGGCCTGACTGCGTCACCGCGTTCATCCACCAGCGCGACGAGCCTGCGTTCGGCCCGACGAGCCGTCACGCGAGCCATCTCAAGGGCAGCCGAATGCGGGTTGGCACCGGGGGACGCCCAGCCGTCGAAGCGAAGATTGCGCGCCTCAATGGCTGCAATGTCCGCATCAATGCGGGCGAGCGTGCCTTCATTGACCTTGGGAAAATTCGACGAGGCATACCGCGCCGCGTCAGCGGGATCGCAGGCGATTTCCCCCATGAGCGCGATGAGATCCGATTGCAGCGCGATCAGGTTGTTCCGGCGGCTCTGCACGGCGCAGTTCGCCTTCGCCACGCCGAGAGCGACATTCAGTTCATCGAATGCCCCCACTGCTTCAATGCGTGGATGCGATTTCGAGACACGCTGCCCGTAGATGAGTCGTGTCCTGCCGTCGTCGCCGGTGCGTGTTGCGATCGATGCCGCCATTGTTGGATTGGGAAATTGCCGCGAACCGCCTTCCGATGCGGCTGGTCCCGCGGCTGCAATCAGGCGATCCTTCTCGCGGCCAGCTGGGCGCGCAGACAGAGTTCCGCCGCCTTGAACGTGTGCGCCTGGGTCATCGCCTTGTCAGTGCGATTCAGACAGTCCAGGATCAGTTCACCAAAGAAGCGGAATCCAACCTTCCCGGCAACGTTGAGGTACCGTTCCCCGGAATCATCGACGATGTACACGTTGTCGCCCGTCTTGTCGCGACCGACGTCGACGTACTTGCGAAGCTCGATGTATCCTTTTGTGCCGAGGATGGTCGTGCGCCCGTCGCCCCAGGTGCTCAATCCCTTGGGGGTGAACCAGTCGACCCGAATGTAGTTCGACGTGCCGTTGTCCCCGAGCAGGGATGCCTCCCCGAAATCCTCGAGCTCCGGCGTGTCCGGGTTGTTGAAATTTGCAACCGCGGCCTGGGTGACCGTTGCGTCTGTCGCGGCGGAGAATGTGAGAAACTGTTCAAACTGATGGCTGCCGATGTCGCAGAGTATGCCTCCATACTTTGCCTTTTCGTAGAACCATCGCGGGCGGCTCTCCTTGGCTCCGATGCGATGCGGCCCCAGTCCGATTACCTGGATGACGCGCCCGATGGCGCCCTGGCTGACAAGGTCGGTGGCGAACATAGCGGATTCGACGTGCAGCCGTTCGCTGTAATAAACGGCGTATTTCCGGCCGGTTCTGGCCACGACCGCCTTGGCTTGGTCGAGCTGATTGAGCGAGGTGAACGGAGTCTTGTCGGTGAAATAGTCCTTGCCCGCCTCCATGACCCGGCAGCCGATCGGGCCGCGTTCGCAGGGAATGGCCGCGGCAGCGACAAGGCGCACGGATGGGTTGTCGAGAATCTCATCCAGCGAGCGCGCGGCCCTGGCCTGGGGATAGCGCTCGATGAACGTCTTGACCTTGGCGGGATCGGGATCGAACACGAGCGCGAGACTTCCGCCGGCCTCGATCAGTCCGTTGCATTGTCCATAGATGTGACCGTGATCCAGATGCGCGGCGGCGAAGGTGAACTCGCCGGGTTTGACAACCGGACTTGGCTTCCCCTGCGGGGCGTAATTCATGCCGTCGGATTTCTGGCTCATGCGTTTGGTTCTGGCAGGTGTGGGTGATGCAGGGAAGCGAAGTCAATCAAGTCCGGGTTGCGGAAGCGCGGGTCTCGGCGGCAAGCGCCTTGATTTCCGTGTCGAGGGTCTGGCGGAGCTTCTTGTCCATGCGGTCGATGAACAGGACTCCGTTCAGGTGATCGACCTCGTGCAGGATGCAGCGGGCAAGCAGGCCGTTGCAGACCATGGTGTGAGCGACGCCGTTAAGGTCCTGAAAGGCGACGCTTATCCGGTCGGGTCGAATCACATCGCCCCGGATCCCCGGAAATGAGAGACAGCCCTCCTCGTAGGCGAGGTTCTCCGAGGCCTGGATGCTGATCGAAGGATTGACGAGGGTCATGGGCATGATCAGCTCCAAGGGAGTGGCCACCCCGTCCAGCGACCAGGTGAAATTGCGTTTGGCCGATGCGAGATCGACCACGCAAAGCTGCAGGGCGAGTCCGATCTGCTGGGCTGCCAGCCCTATGCCTTCGGCCACATTCATGGCTGCGACCATTTCACTGGCCAATCTGGCGAGGTCGGCGTCGAAGACCGTGACATTGCGGCCTTTCTGCCTCAGGATCGGGTCGTTGTAATGAACTATTCGCAAGGGCATCGGTCGATGAGTGAAGCAGCGTGGATCTGAGATCAATTCCCGCAAACCAATAGTTGTCCCGATGACATCGAAACGTCGCTCCATCCCTTTGCGAGTAGCGGTGGCCGCATGGATGCTTCTTGCCTTGATGGTGCTCGCGATTTCCTGGGCCTTTCCGATCAATCTGCGGTCCGTCCCTCCCTCATTGCTTGCGGTGGCGGGAGAGGGAGGCCCCTCGATTTCCGAGGCGGGCAGGCAGCTGCTCGAGCGCGAGAAACTCGGCCCCGCGGCCTTGTTTGCCGCCGCTGCCAAACGTGCGGGCGATCCGGGGCTGCCCGCATTTGCCTCCCGACTGGCGGAGGCGAATGCACGCCAGCCGACGCTTGTGCCGTGGGGAGGATGGGATCCGTTTCTCGAGCCGATTTTCAAGCTCGATGAAAACAAGGGGCAGGCGGCGAGCACGCCGGTTCTCACATTCTTCATTGCGGAGAAAGCGCGTGTGGCGCTGCGAACCTACCTTCAGAACTCGCGCTCGCTTGGCGTGCAGGCGCTGCTGCGCACCCGCGAGACTGGCGTCACTTCACAGTTCGTGCCGGTGAAAAGCCCCGGCGGGCAGACGCTGGACGCCGTCATCCTGCTCGCGGCGCTCCTGTATCAGGGCGAGCACTTTTCCGCGCCCCTTCAGCGCGACCTGCGCAACCTTGCCGAGATTGCATCCGGAAGAATGGACATGGGTGATCTCGAGGATGTTTTTCTCGACCTGCTCTCGCTGGGCAAAAGGCTCAATTGGGTTCAGCTTTGTGAGCTGGTGCGGCTGACGGATGACCGCAAGACGTTGAGTGAGTACGCGCATCTTGCGCGCGTGGCGCCGGATGACTTTGCGCTGATTTATGCCGCGGCGATGTTCTCCGGTTCGGCGGACCGGGTCGCCTCCTACCTGCTTCAGTTTGGGAAATCCGGACTCGGCGATCTCGCGCTTGCGGCCCGCGACGGGCAGGGCGCCGTGAAGCTCCTGCTCCGGCTGCAGGTTCCGGTGAATCACGCACGCAGGCCGGCCCTGCCTCCGGTTGCGCGTGTGGCGCTCGCATTTCCCAATGCCGCTCTGGTTGCAAAATGGCTCGGTTTCTTCCTCGGATCCTATGTCCTGCTGCGTGCGATGAGGCTGGCCGCTGTGGGGCGCGCAGCCGGACCGCGACCGTCCGTGACCACGGCGGTCCTCGGTGCGCTGTGCGCGGCGCTGATCGTCCTGTTCACGGAACCCACGCTTTTCAAGATTCCCCCTCCGTCTGAATTCGCCGTCAGGCTCGCGGTGCCCGTACTCGCCACACTTTCCGATCCCGCTTCGCTCAAAACTGTTGAACCCACGATCGCCATGGACACGACCACCCTGATTTCCATCGGGCTTTTCGCCCTGCTCCAGATTTTCTGGTTCCTCATATGCCTGCGCAAGATCTCGGAGATTGCCCGGTCCACGGCGACCCCGCAGCTCAAGCTCAAGCTCATGGAGAACGAGGAGAACCTGTTTGATGGCGGGCTTTATCTCGGCATTGCGGGCACGGCGACCGCGCTGGTCCTGCAGGTGCTCGGCCTGATCCAGCCCAATCTGCTCGCGGCGTATTCCTCGAACATGTTTGGCATCGTGTGCGTGGCGCTGGTCAAGATCCGGCACGTGAGGCAGTTCAAGCGCCAGTTGATTCTCGAAGGTCAGGCTGCCGCCGGTGACGCCACGCCGGCGCCGGTAGCCGCCCAGCCGGGTGGAGCGTCATGAACCGGACCCTCCTGCTGATACTCTGCGACTTCCTCCTGCTCAACCTGCTTGCGCTGACGCGGTGGGAGCAGGCTGAGCCGTCGCGCATTGCGCGGACTCCCGCGCCCGCTGCGCAGGGATCCGCGGCGTCGCAGCGTCAGGACATTCTGGAAACGATGAAGCTTTCGCTGGAGGACGAGCAGGCGGCGCGCGAGCTGCTTGCCCGGCGGCTTGAGAAGACGCAGACGGAACTGGAGTCGAGGGAGCAGAACGTGGCGTTGCTTGAGTCGCAGCGCAGCGACCTCTCGGCGCGCATGGCCGCGGCGGAGCAGGATGCCGCGCTGAATCGCGCGCGTCTCGCGCAGACGCAGCGCGAGCTTGAGGAGAAGCGGCGCCAGGCCGAGGACCAGGCGAGGCAGCTGACCTCGCTCAATGAGCAGCAGGTGCAGGCCCGTGCGAGGATTGAAGGCCTCAGCGTGGCGGTGAAGGTTGCGGAGCGGGAGAAGGAGCTCCTGCGGGAGACAACCGTGACACTGCGGACCCAGGTGGACACTGAGCGCAAGGAGCGGATCCGGGTGCAGGAAACCGCCACGCAGCTGGCGCAGGGGGTGGGGCAGCTTGCCGAGCAGTCCACTTCGCTGACCAAGGAGATTCGCGACAACCGCCCCGTGAGTGCGAACACGCTTTTCAGTGAGTTCCTGGCGGGCCGCGTGCAGATGTCCTTCACCGCCTCCCGCAGGAACCTGCTGGGACCGGTCCAGCGGGACAAGACCGCGGGCACGGTGCTGGTCACGGACGGCCGCGCGACATACGCCGTCCTTCATGTTGAGGACACTGCATTGAGCCTGCGGGAAGTGCCCGAGAACTGGGAGGGATTGACGGCCACATTCAGAAAGGGCGGCTACTCGGCGGGCGCCCCGGAGATGACATTCCTTTCGGTGGATCCCCGGGTGGTCGCGATTCCGGTGACACCCGCGCAGGTCGAGGCGTTGGGAGCCAAGGTCTACCAGGTGGCGCTGGATCCCTTTAAATTTCCCGAGGCGGTGCTGATTTCCAGCGGCGGCGCTGGATACGGCGAGGTGCCTTTCAAGCTTGAGGCCGGCCATGCGAGCTACGTGCGCATGGACAATCGACTCTTCAGACGCCTGTTCGGCGACTTCTCCCCGTCACGGGGGGACCTGGTGCTGAGCAAGACCGGTGAGTTTCTCGGCATCATGGTGAACGCCGAGTACTGCGCCGTCGTGGACAATTTTCTTCCCGCACAAAGCATCCGGATGGGCGAGACGACACCCACGGCAGCCAAACTGAGGGAGTTGAACCGGCGCTACCGGTCGCTGCCACTGCGCCTGCAGTAGGCGCGTTCCCCAACAGGACATCTGCGACCCGGCTCAAACCTGCTTGTTGACCTCCGGGTGCCGAAGGGAATGTTTTCATTTATGCTAAAACGTTTTTAGTTGACGCGGAAACGCCTCCTCCTACAAGGAACCGCAATCCGGGCCGTCGTGGCTCCTCCAAATGGATTTGAGCGGCCCTGCGATTTCACGATTCAACCCCCCCCTGACGCATCTATGCCAAATAACATGAGAACCACACTGCCACCCCATCCCCTTCGCTTCCGAGCCATACTCCTGGGCCTTGGATTTCTGCTGACTTTTGTTGGAGCGGTCGTCGCCCAAACGTCGACAGGCACGATTTCGGGTGCCGTGAACAATTCCGACACCGGAATGTTTCTCAAGGATGTGCTGGTCGAGCTGCCTGAGCTGCATCGTCAGGCGCTCACTGATGACTCCGGCACATACCGGCTCTTTGACGTGCCTGCGGGCACGCACACCGCAAGAGTGTCCTATATCGGTCTCGACACAATCACCCGCCCGGTGACGGTCGTAGCCGGACAGCGCGTGTCCCTGGACTTCAGCATGGGAACGCAGGTCTACAAGCTTCAGGCGTTCACGGTGACAGGCGAACGCGAGGGCAATGCCGCATCCATTACACGCCAGCGCAACGCACCGAACGTGAAGAATGTTCTCGCGCTCGATGCCCTCGGCAACCTGCCCAATGATTCGGCGGGGGAGCTGCTCATCCGGCTCCCCGGAGTCGCCGGCGCGTATGATGATGAGGGAAATGTCACGGGAGTCAGAATCCGCGGCGCGGATACGGGGCTCAACACCGTGAGTGTCGATGGAAACATCCAGGCCAGCGCAGGCGGATTCAACCGCGATTTCCGCACTCACAACATTTCCGGAGCGCTTTTCGAGGAGATCGAAGTGATCAAGGCGCCGACGCCCGACATGCCGGGCGATTCCCTGGGTGGGGCGGTCAATCTCAAGACGCGCTCTCCGCTTGCAATGAAAGAGAAGCGCCGGATCGAATATGGCGCCTCCGCGCGCTGGGCACCCGCCTTCCTCGACAACATCCCGCTGCGTTCCGGGCATCGCATCCACCCGATGCTGAGCATGGGCTACCAGGAAGTGTTCGATGTGATGGGCGAAAGCCGCAATCTCGGTGTCTCCCTCAAGGCGTTTTACAGCGAGAACGTCAACACGGTTGACCAGACGCTTCTCGACTACCAGTCGAACTCGATCAATGCCCCGGCCTATGTCTGGGACTACCGCAGGCAGAATGCCTACAACAATCGTGTGCAGCAGAGCATCAATGCGAAGGTGGAGTTCAAGCTCTCAGATCGATCGCGCTTCTTTCTGGGAAGCATATTGAACGAGGCTCCCGAGAAGTTCAATCGCCTGTACACCGTGCGCGCCTACACCGGCTCGCAGACTGTTGCGGCGATAGGAGCAAACGGCCAGCCCACCGGAAGCAATCCCATTCTTCCCGGGTGGACCGCAGACAGGACTGAAATCCGGGCGGTGCCCAACAGCATTGTCCAAATGAACTCAACCCTGTACAGCTTCTTCGACCGGCAGCGTCAGGTGAATGGCGGAGGCGTGCATGAGTTTGACCGGTTGAAAATCGACTACGACGCGGCCTACAGCCACTCCAAGCCTCTTTTGCAAAGCAGCCGCCGGGCAGGCAATGCTGGAGGCGGTATTTTTACAATGGATACGCGAAACGTGGGATGGATCTTCGACAAGTCGCAGTCAGCAACCGAACCGTCGTTCAAGACTACGGGAACGGTTGATATCCATGATCCGGCTTCCTATTCCAATGGACAGCTCGTCAATCGCGACAACAAGCGCTATACCACGTACACGAATGCCAGCGCCAATGCGACCTACGTGCTTCCGACAAATTTTGCGGCCTCCATCAAGACCGGGTTCCGGTTTCGTGGAGGGAAATTCGAGGAGGAGAGGAACCAGCAGCAATTCACCTACATCGGCAGCAGCTTGGGCTCCCTGGCCGACCGCAGCCTGAAGCTTTCCTATTTCGATGACTTTGGCGGCTACCTTCCGTTCATCGACTCCGCGGCTGCCGGACAGGATATCCGCGCCAATCCGCAGAGCTGGAGGGAGGATCTCTACTACCAGCGCTCGCAATGGTACCAAGGGACACGTGCCGCCGACGAAGACGTCACGGCCGGATATGTACAGGCGAGCGCCCGTTTCGAGAATCTGAGCCTGCTCGGCGGTGTGCGCGTTGAACGGACTGAAGTCAACACGTGGGGCTATGTGCGCTCGCGTGTGCTTTCGACCACCGCCCAGCGAAATGCCGATCCGATTGGATCAGCCGATCGCGACTACAACAATTACACGGAGCTGAACGGCAGCTATACCGACTGGTTCCCTGGGCTGCATGCGGTGTACAAGTTCACCACCAATCTTCAGGCTCGTGCAAGCTGGTCCAACAGCATCGGCCGTCCGACAATCACGAGTCTGCTGCCGTCCCTGTCCTTCAGCGATGCCGCGCAAACGGTGACTATCAGCAATCCGTCCCTCAAGCCGCAGTATGCGGAGAACTGGGATCTCGGGCTGGAATACTATTTCGAGCCCGTGGGACAGGTTTCCCTGGGATGGTTCAGAAAGGATATCAGCGATTTCATCGTCAATGGCACCGCCGGAATTGTGGGGTCGGGACCTGACAACGGCTTCAATGGCGACTATGCGGGATACGAAATCCGCACCACAGCCAACGGAGGGAACGCAAAGATCGACGGGTGGGAGTTCAACTATCAGCAGCAGTTCACCTTCCTTCCCGGCTTCTGGCGCGGCTTGTCCTTCAGCGCCAACTATACGAAGCTGGAGACCAGCGGCGACTACGGTGAGGCAGGGCCTCGCACAACCACGACCGATGTCGCGCGGTTTGTGCCGGAGACGGCGAACATCCGCCTGGCCTATTCCTACGGGAAACTTGGGTTCAACATCCTCTACAATTACCAGAGCGCGTATCTGCAGGACTACAGTGCGACCGACGCCGCGCGCCTGCGCTACAGGAGTGCGCGCGAACTCATCAATGTCGGCGTGTCCTACCGCATCCATCGCAATGCGAGTCTCTCCGTCGATGTGGCCAATATCTTCAACGAACCACAGGAATACTATCGCGGCCTGGCTGACCGGCTCGAGCGCTCGACCACAAACGGAGTTGCCGTGGTGGTCGGAGTGCGCGGTCGCTTCTAGGACGATTCAACCTGCATGCGCTGCATCATGAAACGCCACTTACTACGGGTACTTGTCTTGGCATTGATCGGCGGTGTGCTTTCAGCTGCGCCGGAGATGCCGCGTCTCAAGCACAACAATCCAGGCCTGCTGGTGGAGCTGGGGGTTGGACTCTGGGCGTGGCCCCTGCCCATGGATCATGATGGGGACGGCCTAATGGATCTCGTCGTGGTTTGCACCGACAAGCCTTCGAACGGCATCTATGTTTTCCGGAATTCAGGCCAGACGGACCCGCAGAACCACCTTCCTGTCTTTCTTCCCGCGAAACGCATCGGTTCCGCAGTGGGGAATCCGCAGGTTTCGTATATTGACGGCAAGGTGATCGTCACGAGTCCGAATCACGTCTATCCTGATTTTAGGGAGCGCGGCTTCCAGGGCGGAGTGAAGATTCCCGCGCCAAGCAAGATCCACGTGGCACCGGGCAATATCCGGGCGAACCAGTGGCGCTTTGTCGACTACGATGGCGACGGCCGGCTGGATCTGATCGTTGGCATCGGTTGGTGGGGCGACTATGGCTGGGACAACGCCTACGATGCCAGTGGCAAATGGACCAACGGTCCGCTGCATGGATATGTCTATCTTCTCCGAAACACCGGCACCTCCGCCAAGCCGGTGTATTCCCCCGCGGTCAAGCTTCATGCGGGTGAAAAGGAGATCGATGTCTACGGCATGCCATCGCCGAACTTTGCCGACTTCGATGGCGATGGTGACCTCGACCTGGTCTGCGGAGAGTTTCGCGATGGTTTCACCTACTTCGAGAATGTGGGAAGTCGCACCGCACCCCGATACTCGGCGGGTCGCCGCCTGACGAACGGAGGACGCTCGATTTCCATGGACCTCTGCATGATCACGCCCGTGGCCTATGATTTCAACGGCGATGGGCATATGGATCTGATCGTGGGTGATGAGGATGGCCGCGTGGCGTTCATCGAGCACACGGGCAAGGTGCTGGACGGCATGCCGCAGTTTCTTCCTCCGCGCTATGCGCGCCAGTATGCGGACAATGTGAAGTTTGGTGCGCTTTCATCCCCGGTGAGCGTCGATTGGGATGGTGACGGGCTGGACGATCTCGTCTCGGGCGACAGCGCCGGTTACATTGGATTCATCAAGAATCTTGGCGGCAGCCCCCCGCGCTGGGCCGCGCCCGTCTATCTGGCGGCCGATGGCCGGACCATTCGCATCATGGCGGGACCAAATGGTTCCATACAGGGTCCGGCGGAGGCGAAATGGGGGTATTCCAATGTCAGTGTCGCAGACTGGGACGGCGACGGTTTGCCCGACATCCTGGATCTCGGGATCTGGGGGCGCATCACATTGTACCGTAACATCGGCACGCGCACAGAGCCCCGGCTCGCAAAGGGTGTCGCGCTTGAGGTCAATTGGGGTGGTCCCGTACCCAAGCCGGCTTGGAACTGGTGGAGCCCGCGAGGCGGTGAACTGGTGGTACCGTGGCGTTGCACGCCCTCAATGATAGACCTCAATGGCGACGGCCTCATGGATCTCGTCACGCTTGATACCGACGGCTACCTTGCATTCTACCAGCGCCGTCGCGTCGCGGATGGCAGCCTCGAGCTGCAGCCCCCGCGTCGCGCATTCTGGAGCGAGGGAGCTTCTGAATTCAACAGCGCTGGTGTTCCAACAGGTGCCGGCAAGGACAGGCCGGGACTGCTTCGCATGAATTCGGGGACGGCGGGCAAGAGCGGGCGCCGCACGTTCTGCTGGGTCGATTGGGATGGAGACGGCAGGCTGGACCTGATAGTCAATAGCCAGCCGAACGCGAACCTGTTCCTTGGTCGCGGAATCAACGACCGGGGAGAGTGGGCGTTTGATTACAAGGGGCCCATGCATCCGCAGGTCATTGCGGGTCATTCCACCACTCCAACCCCGGTGGACTGGGACAAGGATGGAGTGTCAGACTTGCTCATCGGTGCGGAGGATGGGTTTTTCTACAACCTGAAAAACCCGCGCTCAAGGTAGGCCCGCCAAACATCCGGGTAAGGTCCGATTGATGTCCCGCTATTGATCGGGACGCCGCTCCGACTCTTTCATGTCATCCACATACAGGCCCAAGGGCATATATTCAGCACAATGGATTCCAACGGATGCCGCGGGGCGGCTCGATCGGCGGGCGCTTGCCGCGTTGATTGAATTTACGCGCGGTCACGGCATCCACGGCATCCTCGCGCTGGGAAGCACGGGGGAGTTTCCGCAGTTCGGTGTGGAGGAGCGCAAGGTTGTGCTCAGGGCGGTCGTGGAACTCGCCGGAGGATTGCCGGTGATCGCAAACATCAGCGACGTTCGTCCGCGTGCAGCCGTTGAACTCGGGCGGTATGCGAAGGAGGTTGGCGCGTCCGCCGTGGCGCTGATGCCGCCGATGTTTTTTCCGGTTTCACCTGCAGATCAGCTTGCGTACTTCCTGCATGTCGCGGAATGCGTGGGCCTGCCGGTCATGCTCTACAATTTTCCAGAACTGACGGGAAAACGCATTGATTTGAATGTGGTGTCGGATTTCGCCGATCGGGCGCCGATGTGCGGAATCAAACAGAGTGGCGCCGAATTCGGCTATCACCGCGATTTGGTCGCACTCGGAAAAGAGAAACATTTCTCGGTCATGTCCGGTGCGGACACTCGTCTGCGCGAGGTGTTTTCGTTAGGCGCGTCAGGTGCGATCGGAGGGCTGGTGAACATCGTTCCCGAGTGGATGGTCACTTTGTATCGGATAGCGTTGGAGGGGTTGAAAGCCGACCCCACGGTGCCTGCCGCCGGCATGGTGGAGGTCGGAAGAATTGTGGATCAGCTCACTTTCCCCCTCAATGTTGCCGCGGGCATCGAGGCCCGCGGCCTGAATCCCGGCGTGCCCAAGATGATTGTGTCCGCCGAGTCCCAGGCACGCTATCGAAAGGTGGTTTCCGACCTGCGCGAACTTTTCTTAGGGACCGGGATTGGGCCGGGTTCAATTTGATCACGCGAAACTCCAGGCGCTGAATGTGCAGTCATTTTCCAATTTCCCTGCGATCCTGGCATGCATCATCAGACTGGCTGCGGATGTGGCACCGTGTATGGATTGAAGCCCTTGATCTGCGTGTGATGCAGCCCGACTTTTGTTCATTTCCGTCGTGACTGGATTTCAGGATGCGGGCATTTTGGGCGCGCATGAGCAAATCCCCGGCGGTCGTCAACTTTGCCCCTGAACCCCATAGTGTGGAGCTTCGTGAGTTTGCCCGTCCGACGCCAGGAGCGGACGATGTGATCCTCGCCGTTGAGGCAGTGGGAGTGTGCGGAAGCGATCTGCACCAGTGGACATCCTCCCATAGCTGGCCGGTCAACTACCCGGTTGTGCTCGGACACGAATTCGGCGGCGTGATCGCCGAGGTTGGATCCGCGGTGAGGAACTGGAGGGAGGGCGATCGCGTCGTTTCAGAAACCGCCGCCGTGATCAATCCCGACAGCCCGCTGTCGCGCGCAGGGCTTTACAACCTGGATCCCGGTCGCAAGGGCTTTGGCTACGGGGTCAATGGAGCCATGACCCGCTTCGTGCGCGTTCCTGCACGATGCCTGCACCGCGTGCCGGCCGGACTGTCCATGGAGTTTGCCGCGTTGACGGAACCCTGCTGTGTGGCGTTCAACGCTGTTGTTCAGAACTCCAGGATTACTCCGGGAGACCGCGTGATCGTTCTCGGACCGGGCCCCATTGGGATCCTCTGCGCAGCGATGGCGAGGCTTGCCGGTGCGGACGTGGCGCTGGTCGGGCTCGAGCGTGACCGGGCGCGGCTCGAAGTTGCACGGCACTACGGCTGTGAGGTGATTGTCGGCGATGCAACGGCGTGGGCGAAGGAGCGTGACGGGCTCGGGGCGGATGGCGTCATCGATGCCGCAGGTGTGTCCGCCGCGCTTAAGATTGCGCTCGAGCTCGCACGGCCGAATGGCTGGATCAGCAAGGTCGGCTGGGGCCCGCAGCCTCTGGGATTCTCGCTGGATCCGCTCGTGCAGAAGAATCTGACGCTGCAGGGAAGCTTCAGCCACAACTGGCCGATCTGGGAGCGCGTGCTGGCGCTGCTGGCCTCGGGTCGGCTGGATCTGAAACCGATTGTGGGCGGTGTCTGGAAGCTTGAGGAATGGCATGAGGCGTTCGAGAAGATGCATTCGGGTGCGATCGTGAAAGCGGTGCTTCGGCCCGCGTGAGGAGGGGCGCAACCATGAGACTGAAGGACAAGGTCATCATCGTCACCGGATCCTCGACCGGCATCGGCCGTGCGATCGCGGAGCGCTGCGTGAAGGAGGGGGCGGCCGTGCTTGTGCACGGTCTCGTCGCGGCGGAGGCGAGGGAGGTGGCGCAGGCGCTCGGCGCAAGGGCGGTGGCGCACGGGGACGATCTCGCCGACGCAGCGAGCCCCGGGCGCATTGTGGAGAGAGCGATGCGCGAATTTGGCCGCATCGATGCCCTGGTCAACAATGCGGCCGCGATCGTGCGTAGCAATCTGTCGACCACGAGTGTGGATTTTTTCGACCGTGTCATGGCGATCAATGTGCGCGCGCCGCTTCTGCTGATCCAGGCCGCGTTTGCCGAGTTGAAGCGGAACCGCGGCTGTGTGTTGAACATCGGCTCGATCAACGCCCTCAGCGGTGAAAGCGAGCTCCTTGACTACAGCATTTCAAAGGGGGCGCTGCAGACGCTTTCCAGGAATCTTGCAAACGCCCATGGCGAGGATGGTGTGCGCTTCAACCACTTCAACCTCGGCTGGGTGCTCACGCCGAATGAGTACGCTCTGCAGCGGCGACTCGGGCAGCCCGAGGACTGGCCGTCCCATGTGCCGAAAACCTACGCACCGTCCGGCCGGCTGCTTGCGCCTGAGGATATTGCCAGTGCGGCGGTCTACTGGCTCGGTGACGAATCCCGCCCCGTTTCCGGATCAGTGCTCGAACTCGAGCAGTACTCCATCTACGGACGCAATCCGCTCAAGGTCTGATCCGACGACAACCCGCCATGCCAAAACTGGCCGCCTTTCCCAAGGCTTTCGTTCGCGCCCTTTGCAAGGACGCCACCATGACCCTGCAGCAATGGGTCGATCTCGCTGCTCCGTTGAGGCTCGACGGGCTTGAGTATTACAGCGGGTTTCATGAGCTTCAGGATCCGGCGCGCTGGAGCGATGCCCGCCGGACGGTGGAACGGGCGGGCATGGTGATTCCGATGCTCTGCTGCTCCCCGGATTTCTCGCAGCCTGATCCGGAGTTGCGGCGCAGGGAGATCGAGCGTGAAAAGACGTGGATTCGCATGGCCGCGACCCTCGGCGCCGGATATTGCCGCGTGCTCTCGGGTCAGCGCCGCCCCGAGCTGTCGCTCTCCCGGGGACTCGACCTGGTGGTGAGTGCGATCGAGGAGTGCCTTCCCGAAGCGGAGGCCTGCGACGTAACGCTCATCCTTGAGAATCATTACAAGGACGACTTCTGGAGTTATCCCGAATTTGCGCAGAGGATGGATGTCTTTTGCTCGCTCGTGGATCGTATCCGACACCCGCATTTTGGCGTGAACTACGACCCCAGCAATGCGATCATCGCGGGGGATGACCCGCTCGAACTGCTGCGGCGGGTGAAGGACCGTGTCGTCACCATGCACGCCAGCGATCGTTTTCTGATCGAAGGAACGATTGAGGATCTGCGCTGTGAGGAAAACGGAAGCGAAGGCTATGTGAAGCGACTCCGCCATGGGGAGATAGGCCGCGGGCTGAATGACTACGATGCCATCTTTGGCGAATTGCGGGGCGTGGGATTCGACGGGTGGATCAGCATTGAGGATGGCGTCGACGGCATGGAACAACTCGAGGCAAGCGCCCGTTTTCTTCGCATGAAGATTGCCCGGCATTGGAATCCCCCCTGATATCGCACGCCGCCCCCAACCCCATGATTTGTCGTCGCTGTTCATTGAAGCCGCTGTCCGCAGGCGGCGTGTTTTTCCTTCTGTTGTTCTGCACGGCTATCCATGCGGAAACGCACCTTGTGGAGACGCTGGCGGATCTTCAGAGCCGGATTGAGGAGGCGGTGCCGGGCGACACGATCACTCTGAAGAATGGCGCCTATTCCACATCCGCCTCAATTTCGGTCACCTGCCGCGGGACGGAGGAGGATCCGGTGACGATTGCGGCGGAGACGGTCGGCGGAGTCGAGATTGGCGGCACGCATGGCTTCAATGTCGGCGCGCCGGCGAACTACGTGGTGATTTCTGGATTCAAGTTCACCCACGCGTCGGGCAGGACGACAGTCGGCGCGGGGACGCGCCACATCCGGTTCACGCGCAACACCTTTCGTTGCACGGGATCCGGTCCCTATCTGGCGGTGCTGGGACATGATGTTCAGATCGATCGCAATGACTTTGGCGACAAGCGGACGAGCGGGAGCCTGATTGCCGTGAGTGGTCCGACCGGCCAGGTCGCTCAGCGGCTGTGGATTCACCGCAATTACTTTCATGACTACGGCAGCGCCAGTGGAGAACCTGGCGAGATGCTGCGACTTGGCCTGAGTGCACTGGCGCTTTCCGTGGGGAGCGGTGTTGTGGAGTACAATCTTTTCTCTAGGTGTCGCGGCGAGAATGACATGATCTCCAACCGCTCCTCGGGAAATACGTTCCGTTACAACACCCTTGCGGACAGCCCAACGGCGCAGTTCAGCCTGCGGCACGGGAATGACTGTGCGGTGTATGGAAACATCCTTCGCAATACCGAAGGTCTGAGGATCTATGGGGACCGGCACCAGGTGTTCAGCAATGTTTTCGAGGGCAATTACATCGGGGTGAACATGGGCAACGGATCGGTTGAAGTGGCCGATGGCGGCTCAATGGGAGCACATGATCGGCCCGACAACTGCTTGATAGCCTTCAATACCTTTGTGGACAATCGAACCCACTACCAGATGAGCCGGCGCAGTTCCAACGCCCTCGGCGCCACCCATGCGGTGTTTGCCAACAACATTCTGCAGGGGGGAGGCATGGCGGCGAAGATAGACGGCCCTTATGCGGATCCCGTGTGGGAGGGGAATATCGTCTGGAATACCGGTGGTGCGGGTGATCTTCCAGCGGATGCCTACATTGCGGTCGACCCCCGGCTTGGGCGTGATGGTGCGGCGGATTTCCACCTGCAGCCGGGCAGCCCGGCCATTGATGGGGCCGTTGGCGTCTATCCGGGGGTGGGCTTCGACGTCGACGGCGAGGCTCGCGGAGACATGAAGGACGTGGGTGCCGACGAATTCACCGAGGCACCCGTTGTGGCACATGCCCTGACACCGCGGGACGTCGGACCTGCGTATGACTGACACCCGGGTTTGTTGAAATTATTACGTAGAGGTCCGGGGCACCTTGACATCACGCGGTGGAATTTCAGCCTGCGTCGATAGACGGACATGAATCAGTTCTTGAGGCCGGCCAGACTCATCAGCCACCTGCTCGCGCTGGGAATTTCTCTGTTGCCCGTCCAAAAGGCAGTGGCGCAAAGCCAGCAGGGAGCCGAGGCGCCGTCTGCCCAGTCAAAAGTGGCGGAGGAGCAGAATCAAACGGAGCTCCTGCGTTCGTATATTCAGCTTCGTGAACAATTGCATGCCACGCAGATGGCGGTTGCAAACAGCCGGGTGGAGGCTGAAACGGCGGCGCGCATACAGGCTGCCGCACTCAACGAGAAGCTGGATGCGATCAAGACATCGATGGACACCGAGCGAGAGCGCCAGCTCGTCGATGCGGCGCGCCTCTCCGCGGAGAGGGCAAGCCAGGAGGCCGTGATGAAGCAGTCGCAGAGGACCTTCATCTGGGTCGCTTCCATCTTTGGGGCCCTGGGGGTGCTGGCGCTGCTGCTTGTTCCATTTTTTCAATGGCGGGCTCTCAGTCGCGTGATCGACGGAGTCGCTGCCCGCACGTCAACACCCGTTCCATTGCCGGCTCCCAGCACACCGGCACTTGCGCTCGGCGCGCTGGATCAGGCGGTGGAGTTGTCGAATCAACGATTGATGTCAGTCATAGACCGCGTGGAGCAGCGGGTCATGGAGCTGGAACATACTGCGACCCAGCAGCCAGTGCCTTCGAGTTCTGATGCACTGGCAATTGGCGCGGCCTCGCACGCGAACGGCAGCGGGGGCGCGGCGTCCACAAGCCCCTCTGAATCACTTTCGACCAGACCTGGAGTGGGGGGGGCTTCGACAGTCGCGGATGTGGACCCAAGAATTTCACTTCTGCTGGGGAAGGGGCGCCAGATGCTGAGCGCCAATCGCGCGCGTGAAGCGCTTTCCTGTTACGAGGAGATCCTCAAGATCAATCCGGAACACGCGGAGGCGCTGGTCAGAAAAGGTTCCGCACTTGAACGCCTCAAGCGCGACGAGGAGGCGATCTGGTGCTATGACCGGGCGATTGAGGCTGATCGCAAACTGACCCTGGCCTTTCTTTACAAGGGAGGGGTTTACAATCGCCTGGGACGCTACGATGACGCGTTGCGGTGTTACGAGCAGGCGCTCCACACCGCGGAGGACTCCGCGTGAATTTTCAACGGGTCGTCGGAGTCCTGCTGCCGCGACTCGAGGCACCTCAATCGGGGTTGAACCGGCTTCGCTCGCGCTCGACGCTCAGGTGCTGGCGCGCCACGGCTATGCGGGCCCCGATGAGTTCACGGTTTGCCTCGCCTTTTTCGGCGAGTTGCCGTTCCAGTTCCTCGATTCGCTGTTCGTAGGCGCGGATGCGCTCCTGAAGCGGGGTGTGCAGGGATTCCAGCCGCTGTTCGAGTTCGCCCATCTCCACTTCAGCCTTCTGCTGGACGCTGAGCAGTTCGGATCGCTGGCGGAACAACGTCTGGAAGACTTTCTCGCGCATCCAGCCCAGGACACCGGATCGGATCGCCTGGTGGGCGCGATCGGCACGCCCCTCGGCGATCAAGGCGCGGTTTCGCCAGACATCCGAGTTGTTTCCGTCCGACAAGAGCCTTCCCTCCGCTCCCAGGAGCATTTCCGGAGTTGAACCCGGGAGGGCCGGCGGAGAAGGGCGGGAACGCAGCCGCCAGAGGACGAGCAGAAGCGAGAGGCACACGAAGGCGAGGCTTCCGACGATCCACTTGGTCTGGCTCTTGATCTGACCCGCAATGGTTTGCTCCTGATCGAGTCGTGATTGCAGTGTACCGATGAGGCTCTTTTCCCGCAGGGCAGCCAGCACGCTGACCGCCTTCTGATCGATGTTCTGTCCCTTTCGTATGACAACCTGCGCGGCCTCGTAAACAGTGTTGGCGGCAACGCCCTCTTGCTTCCTGGCTCTCAGGAGTTCGGTGAGAGCCGGGTCAGCCGCGGCATTTGCCTCCACAAAACCTGCCGCAAATCGCGCCAGATCCTCCTGTCCAGGTGCGTAGCTCGTCTCCACCAGCCGCCGCGCGCGCCACAGACTGAGGATCCTTCCCGAGGCAATACGAGTGGAGGACTTTTCGAGGTCCTTCAGCTCGGGGGATTCATTCAGGTTCGCCACCGTGACAAGCTGCATGCTCTGGTTGGAGGGGATCGTTGAGTCAGTCTTGGAGGCCACGATTGGCTGGAGCATGACCTCCTTCAGCGGTTGAAGGATGCCCGCAATCAGGAGGTGATCACTCCCGCCTTTGAGCCAGATGGGTGCAAAGCGCGGGAGTGGGAGGCTGGCGGGAGATTCCGCGGATACTATCCTGACTGCGGTGACGTATGCCGGGGAGGTTGCCGCAAGATCTGTGGCAGGCTGACCATTGAGCGCGTGTCGAAGCGTGGTGAGAAAGTTGCCCTTGGCCGTTTCGAGCTCCTGCCTCAACCGCTGCTCAAGCTCCTCCGCTTTTCCGGGGTTGAAGCGCAGGATTGGAAGGACTTCCTGCGCCAGTTTCTCCTTCAGTTTCCCTGTCGCCACAGGATCGACAACCGTGAGTGCGACGGGCGTGATGACATCCTGGTCGGCAACGTCACCGAGCTTGTACAGGGGGACGGTTGCACTGGCGGTAAAATACGCAAAAAGGAGGGCGCTGAGCAGGGCTGCGGGCCGGAAAGCGGCGCGAGGTTTAGCCATTGTGTGCGAGTTGACGACTGTCGGGCACGGTGTCGATGGTCTCCGTGGAGGAAGCAGTCATCCTGGGATTTTCTGCCCCGGTGGCATTTGTGCCGCAAGCGTTTTGTGGCTCATGCGGCAGGAATAAGGCGCGGTGAAACGCGTCAGCCGGTGAAAGGCTTGACACTCCGGCAGGCAGAAAGTCCCGAACCGAGGCGGATGCCGCTACTTCTGGACGGCCCCCATCGGAGCCACGAGCATGAGGTAGACCGCCGAACGGAAGCGTTCCAGGCGGTTTGAATCACTCGTCGCCGCAGGCATGCGCTCGATGGCGGCGGTGAGGAGGTTGACGTCGCGCAAACCCATGGAGCCGCCCGCAAGAAGGAGATTCAGGCGATCGACGAGGACGTGCGGTGTCGCTGTGAGCGCGAGAGTGGCCGCGTCTGGAAGCAGGCCAACCGTCTGGCTGGCGGCATTTGTGGCGGTCGGGCGGCTGGCGTAGATGTAGCTCCGCAGAAAGTTGGGTGTCGAGATCGCCGTGGTGTCGGTCAGGATCTGGAATTCAGGCGCGACCAGGCCCGACCGCGCAAGAGCTCCCGCCTGTATGTAGGAGGGAATGTAGAAGTTGAACACCGTGGGAGAATTCAGCGCGGTCTGTGCGAGACTGTTGTCCGTATTGCTGGCGCTGATCGGAATGCGACCGCTGTTGGAATCGCCTCCGAGGGAACGAAGCAGGGATGTCGCCCGCAGCAGCGGTTCGCGCAGCTTTCCGAAATCGACGGCGCCGGCCTTCGTTGAGGAACGGGCTTCGTGGTCGAGAAGGATTGCACGGACCACGGCGCCAAGATCACCTCGGACACCAGCGCCGTTGTTGGCGAACACTTGGGCGACGCGATAGATGTAGCCCGGGCTCGGGTTGCTGGTCACCAGGCGCTGGATCAACTGCCGGCAGATGAATGGCCCCGTGTTCGGATGGTTGAAGAGCGTGTCGAGCGTGTCCCTCAGATCCAGAACTCCACCCTGGTTCGCCGGGAGGATCCGCCCGCCGAGGATGGTCTTGGATGAGTTGTCGTGATAGTTTGGATACAACTGCATCGGCTGGGCGTAGTTCTTGGCGGCTCCAAAGAAGCTCGGGTTGGTGGCGCTTGAGGCGAAACCCCAGCCGGTGAAGACCTTGGCGGTCTCGGCGATGGTCTGCTGGTCGTAGACGGGTATGGGCGCTCCCGCCGAGTCGAGCACGAGCGAGCCGTCGGGATGGAGCTGGTTCAGGCCGACGCTGAAGAGCTGCATGACCTCGCGCGCGTAGTTCTCATCCGGGTAGGTGAGCGGCATTCCCTGGGCGTTGAAGGTGCCCTTGTTGTTGCGGAGGTGGCTCAGGTAGACACCCATGACCGGACTGAGTGAAACCTGCTCGAGGAGCGTGCGAAAGCTCCCGAACGCGTGCTGCGCCAGCATGTCGTAGTAGCCGGCCAGGTCGACCGGAACCGCGGGGATCGCGTCGTTGGCCTCCGAGACGACGAATATCTGGCTGAGGGCGAAGGCGACGCGCTGGCGCAACTGGTCCGGTCCCTTCACGACGATTTTCCACCAGGCGTAGTTGCGGCTGCTGGAGCCGACGGTTGTCTTCTCCGGCGTCCTGACAAAGGCGTCAAAGTCGGCCTGGGTCTCGGTGCGATGCGACGAGGCGGGCACCGCAAACTGGGCGCTGATCCATGCGTTGAGATCGGCCTGGGATTTTCCGGTGAGACTTTCGATTTCTCCGAGTGTGGGACCGAATGTGGCCTGGGTCAGAAAGCGCGAGGCATCGGTTGCGGACAGTGGTGAATTGGAAACGGCGGGCGGGGGTACGGGGGGGACGAAGGCCGCGGAACCCGTCGAGCGAACAAACGAGCCCACAAGTTCACCCGTCGGCAGAAGTTCGGTCTGCACGGATACGAAGATGCGTCCATCCTGCAGCGCGGCCAGAATATCGGCGACCGAGAGGTTGCCCGATGCCCGGAAGGTCCAGCGCAGCCCGGTCACCTGGCCGTTCGGAAGCCGGACCATTTCGACGCCGACCTGATTCTTGTCACCGAGACGAATGTAGGCCACGGTTTGCGGCGAAGAGAGTCCGAAGAAGTTCACGTTGACCGTGCCGTACGTTCCATCGGGGCTCATCTGGAGACTGGCGGAACCGGATGCTGTGGAACCGGTGGAAAAGAAGGGAACACGCAGGCTTGCGACATAAAGGCCGCCGGATTCGTACACCAGCGTGAGTGTCGCGGACGGTTGCGCCCCCAGATTGTAGGCATTGGAGGAATCGAGGGCCACCGTCAGAGTTCGTGTCGAGGCGCCGGCATCGGCTGGATTCGCCAGTGTGACGTTCAAGAGGACGCTCCCCTGGCCGGCGGCAAACGTCGCAGTCAAAGGAGGAGTGATGTAGTCAATGCCTGGCCGGGCGCTTCCTTGAAGTGTGAAGGATACGGTGAGAGGAGCCTGGACGGACCCGGTCCTGACCAATTGAAAGGAAGCGGGTGAGCCGCTTGCGGAGCTCACAGTGGCCGCTGTTGCGCTTATGCTGACGGTGGCAGGCGAGACGGTTGGAGTGGGTGAGGGAGAGGGAGTCGGAGACGGGGTGCCGGTGGGCGTGACGCCCGGAGTGGGAGTTGGGGACGGAGTAGGTGTCGGCGTCGGCTGCGGCGGCAGGGTTGGAATGGTCGTCGGGCGTGGGGTGGGTGAGGGCGTTGGAATCGAGGTGGGCGGAGGCGTCGGTGTCGCGGTCGGCACAGAGGTGGGCCGCAGCGTGGGAGACGGAGATGGTGTGGGAGTGGCAGTGGGTCGTAGCGTGGGAAGCGGGGAAGGTGTCGGTGTAGGTATCGGCGGGACAGTAGGTGTCGGCGACGGAATTGAGGACGGAGTAGGCGACGGTGTAGGCGATGGTGTAGGCGATGGTGTAGGCGACGGTGTGGGCGACGGTGTGGGCGTCGGTGTAGGTGAAGGCGTGGGAGTGGGGGTCGGCGTGGGAGTGGGGGTCGGCGTTGGAGTGGCGGTCGGTCGAGGCGAGGGTGTGGGCGACGGAGTTGGTGTGGGCGAAGGGGTCGGTGAAGGCGTCGGCGTGGGCGTCGGAGTCGGCGTGGGAATGGGCGGTGGTTTCCCGATCGTCATTTCCGCCGCCGGCTCGAAGCTGACTTTGTAGTGCTCGTTGGGAAGCAGGCGCAGCACCACGGTGCGCGGCTGTGCCCACGGCGGTGGTGTCGCCGCGTTTATTGCCTCGATTTCAACGCGCACGGAATGGGACCCTGCCGGGATGACGACATTGTAGGGGACTCCCACGTAGTCGATTCCCGCATTGGCGGTTCCTTCCATGGTGTAGTGCACCGTCATCGCCTCCCCCAGCGAACCGGTGCGCGTGATCGTGAAGGATCCAAGCAGATTCCTCCTGGTGCTGCTGGTGAGGGAATCGGTGGAGACACTGACGGTGGGTATTCCCGGGGCAGTCACGTCATAGACCTCGACGAGCGCGATCCCGGTGCTTCCGGCGGCTCCGTTGACGACCATCGTGTAGCTTCCCGGCGCAAGATCGACCACGAGTGCCGCGTCCTTCGAGGCGGAGCTCGCGAAGGCAAAGGCGCCGCTGGAAGCGAGCGCGCTGGAGACGGAGCTCAAGCCATTGTTGTCCGACCAGTTGTCATTCGCGGCGATCTCGATTCCGCGGGAATTCCTGATTGAAAGGATGGGATCGGCAAGTGCGTCGGGGACTCCGAACTCCGCCAAAGACGGGCCCATGGCTCGGACCAGAAGCCGGCGGCTGTCAGAGCCAGGGCTTATGACGAGGCCCGAGATGACGATTTCGGCACCGGCCCGGACCTCGGCCCGGGTTGACAGATTCATAAGGCGCGCGGGACCGGACACGTCATAGACCTCGACGAGCGCAACACCCTCGCGGCCATCGGCTCCGCTCACGACCGCTGTGTAGCTTCCGGGCGAAAGGGTCACCAGGACCGCCGCATCATCCCTGCCGGTGAAGGGGAATGCTCCGACGGCATTGAAGGCGGCGGCGATCGCAGCGGCTTCTCCACCCGGAACCGTCCAGCCCGCGTTCTCAAGAAACTTTGTCCCGCTGTTGTCGTAGAGTTCGAGCTTTGGCCTGGGAAGCGTGGCCTCCAGTCCGAACTGGGAGAGGCTGGGGCCGGCCGCGCGGATGAGCACCTGCTTTGCAGGGCCCTCCCCGACCACAAATCCGGCCACGATGGACCGCGGACCAGTGCCGGCGTGCGCGCGGGAGGAGAGATTTCCGAGACGGTCGGGGTGGGGCGCCGCCGATGCACTCCAGACGAATGCCATCAGCATGAGGGCCGGTAGGTGTGGAATGGATACGCGATTCCCTTTCATGCATCGATGACTGATTCACACCCGTGTCCAAGGGGAGCTCGAAACGGCCGGAGCCGGTCAAAAAAGGATTAAAGCGCGCGCATCCCCGCGCCGTTTTTGATAATTCGAAAACAATTCCGGCGATCGAAAACAGCGGTCGCGGAGCCTGCGGGATTTCGCCCGATCTCCTGGGGAGTTGCGCGGCGAAATCCGTGCCGTTGAGAGGTCGCGGCTGGAGGAAAGACCGGCAAATGCTGGATTGACTCACGCGTGCGGATCTGGCTCCGGCCGCCCGACACGCGCGAAACTTTTTCCTGTCGCGGACCGGTGGTCCCGGGTAGCGTTGCCTTCGCATGGTGCCCGTCATTCCGCCAAGTTCATACATTCCGAAGCCATACCGCGGCTCTTCCGCGGAGGAGGTGCTTGCCCTGCGGAAACAGTATCTGAACCCGGTGATCTTCCATTACTACCGGAAGCCGCTCATGATCGTTGAAGGACGCGCGCAGTGGCTGTTTGATGAAACCGGTCGGAGGTATCTGGATGGTTTTGGCGGGATTGTGACCGTGGGTCTGGGGCACTGCCATCCGGAGGTTGTGGCGGCGGCCAACCTGCAGAACGGGATGATTTCCCATACGACGTCCATCTATCTGAATCCGGAGCCGGCCCTGTATGCGAAGGAGCTGGCCGCGAAACTGCCGGGCGAGCTCAAGGTGGTCTACTTTGTCAACTCGGGCTCGGAGGCCAACGATCTGGCCATGCTTATGGCGAGAGCCTTCACCGGCAACTATGACATGATCGCCTTGAGGAACGGCTATCATGGCGGCACGACCGGCACCATGGGACTCACCTCCCACAGCACCTGGAAGTACAATGTGCCCCACAATTTCGGGGTGCAGCATGCGCAGGCGCCGGACACCTATCGCGGTCCCTTTGGCGGAGATGATCCCGAGGCAGGGAGAAAGTATGCGGCGGACGTGGAGTCGCTCATTCAATTTGGAACCTCGGGTCGCATCGCCGGCTTCATCGCCGAGTCCGTTCAGGGCGTTGCGGGTGCGGTGGTCTATCCGGACGGATACCTGCGGCATGCCTTTGCGCATGCGAGAGCCGCCGGAGGCGTCTGCATTTGTGACGAGGTGCAGACCGGGTTCGGCCGCACGGGATCGCATTACTGGGGTTTTGAAACCCAGGGCGTGCTGCCCGACATCGTGACGATGGCCAAGGGCATCGGCAACGGCCACCCTCTTGCCGCGGTCGTGACCACGCCGCGCATTTCCGAGGCGATGCTTTCGCGCACGCATTTCAACACCTTTGGAGGCAATCCGGTTTCCTGCGCGATAGGACGGGCCGTGCTTCGGGTGATCGACAGGGAGGAGCTGCAGAAGAACAGCCTTGAGGTGGGGGCTCACTTGAAGGCCGGGCTGGAGGGACTGGCTGCACGGCACTCCCTCATTGGAGAGGTTCGGGGACTCGGTCTTTTGCTCGGAGTGGAGCTGGTGAAGGATCGAAAGTCAAAGGAGCCGGCAAAGGAGGCGTGCGCGGCCGTCTTCGAGAGGGCGCGCGAGCTCGGGCTCCTGATCGGCAAGGGAGGCCTTTGGGGCAACACGCTTCGCATCACTCCGCCGCTGTGCATCACGCGCGCCGATGCGGATTTCATCGTGGCGGTTCTGGATGAGGCGCTGCGCGCCGCGTAGTCGGGCGGACGCGATGCCGGAGAAGGATGCCGCGATGAGCCTCTCGGACTTTGGATGGACAGACGCGCTCGCCGGTGTGTTCGCCCCGCACTCGCCTGCGGGGATGGAGCCGGCCCGCGTGGTCTGCGAGCTGAGGAGGAACTTCTATGCCGTGCAGCTCGATTCCGGCGAGATGCTGGGTGAATGCGGCGGCGGATTTTTCCATCTGGCGCGCACGCCCGGGCAGTTTCCCGCAATCGGCGACTGGGTTGGAGTGACGCGCCGCCCGGATGGCTCGAGGGTCGACATTCGCGTGGTGCTTCCGCGGCGCACAAAGTTGTCCCGCCGCGCGGCCGGAACGGAGGAGCAGGAGCAGATCGTGGCGGCGAATGTGGACACCGTGTTCGTGGTCTGCGGTCTCGACAACAACTTCAACCTGCGCCGGATCCAGCGTTTCGTCGTGGCGGTGCGGGAAGGCGGGGCGGAGCCGGTGGTGCTGCTCAACAAGAGTGACCTCGCCGACGATGCGGAAGCCCTGCGGGAAGCGGTGGCGGAGGCGGCTCCCGGAGTGACGATCCACCTGACGAGCGCGGAGACGCGCAGGGGACTGAAGGCATTGCAGGAGCGCCATGTCCTGCGCGGGCGCACTCTCGCGTTTGTCGGTTCGTCCGGGACCGGAAAGTCGAGCCTGGTGAATGCCCTGCTTCGGGAGGATGCGCTGCCGGTTGGTGAAGTGAGGGAGGGCGACAGCAAGGGGCGTCACACGACGACGCGGCGTGAACTTGTGCTGACGCGTTCGGGCGCCCTGCTGATCGACACCCCCGGACTGCGGGAACTGCAGTTTTGGGATGCCGATGCGGCGGTAGGGGAGTCGTTCGCCGACATTGTCGACCGGGCGCTCCACTGCCGCTTCACCAACTGCCGGCATGAGAACGAGAAAGGCTGTGCTGTGCGCGAGGCGATCGCTTCTGGGGAGCTGTCAGAGGATCGGTTGGTTGCCTACCGCAAACTCAAGGACGAGACGGAAGCGCGCGCTCGCGTCCATCGAAGGCCGTCCGCCCTGGCCAGCAAGCCGGGGTGGCGTCAGCGGGAGGATGGGGCGAAGCCATTCCGGTACCGTCACCAGGAAGAGGATTGAGCGGTTCGAATTGCGCAATCCCACACTGGATTTCACGCGGGGGCGTCGCCTGCCTAGAGCCTCGACTCCGCTGCGATTCTTGCGAGTCCTGCGTTGATCTCCGATTCCGGGATCCAGCGTCCGCGGACCATCACGCCGGCTGGATTGCGGAGGTGGGCGAGGTCGGCGAGAGGGTTCTCCTTCAGCAGCACGAGGTCGGCGCGGTGGCCGGCGGCGACAAGGCCGAAAGTGTCCGCTTTCTTCAGGAAATCGCCGACATTCGCGGTGGCGGTTTGCAGGACCTGAAATGGCGTGAGGCCGCAGGCCTCCATCGCCTTCATCTCACGGTGAATTGAAAAGCCGGGAACGCTGAACTGCTGCGGGGAGTCGGTTCCAAAAACGATGTGAACGCCGCCATTGTGCAGGGCGCGCAGCAGGATTTTCCGGTTGTCGGCGGTCCGGCGGGCTTTCTCCCTGTCGAACGTGAAGGCACCCTGCCGCCTTTCGTAGTTCGACGTCCAGCGGTGGACCTCG
The DNA here is from genome assembly GCA_015075305.1 of Opitutaceae bacterium. Classification (NCBI taxonomy): domain Bacteria; kingdom Pseudomonadati; phylum Verrucomicrobiota; class Opitutia; order Opitutales; family Opitutaceae; species Opitutaceae bacterium. Next base: position 189,702 of record JABTUS010000008.1, read on the forward strand.
GCGGCCGGCATGTATTTAAGTTCTGGATACGCACTCATCGTCTCAAGGGAGGCCGATCCCAGGATTGTCTCCCAGAGGACCATGGTCGGGACAACCCAGGCGCCGGCCTCGCGGGTGAGCTTCACGATCTCCTGGAGCCGGGCGGGGTCAATCGGAGCCTTTTCGGCATGCAGGTGTTCGATGTAACCGTCCAGGTGGTCGATGGATTCCTGACCCATTTCCAGTGCGTGCTGCAGGCCGACGTCGACGGGGACGTGCCCGGCAAACCGGATCCCCAGCGAATCAGCCGTTGCGGCCATGGCGTCGTAGGCGGCGCGCGTCAGACCCGGGTGAACCTTGAGCAGGTCCCATCCCTCCGCCTTCTGTTCGCGCACCCGCTGCCCGGCCTGCGCGGGCGAGTGCACGGTTGTGCCGGAGAAACTGGGGCCCGCAAGGTGGAGCGTGGGTCCAAGGAGTCTGCCGGTCTTCACACGGTAGCGAAGCTCGAGTTGACCGGGCCATCCCAGCATGCCCCGCACGGTGGTCACGCCGTTGGCCAGAAAGAGAAAATAGGTGTTCTCAATGTAGGACTCGGAGGAACCTGCTGGCGGATTGTGGCCGTGCATCTCCCCGAGTCCGGGAATCAGATACTTGCCGGCGGCATTGATGATGCGCGCCCCGTCGGGGATCGCGGTTTCCGCCATGGGACCCACGGCGGTGATTCGATCTCCGACAACAACGACGCTTTGGTGCGGCAGAACCGTGTCACGGTCCATCGGGATCACGCTGGCATTGACGAACGCAATGGCCTCGTCCGCACTGGCCAAGTTCGGGAGGACGAGACACGGCAGGGAGAGCAGAACGAATCGAAGACAATGGAGTTTCATGGGGTGGCGCTGTCTCCATCGGGGAGACAGCCGCAGGGTCGCACGTCCGGCACCGCACGACAAGCATGGTGTGGAGCCGTCGGAAGCGGACGCGATTGCGTTTCTCGCTCGGGCTGGTACGAAGGCATGATGAATCCCCTCACCCTGACAAGGCCCTCCGCAAGGCGTCCCGCTTCAGTGTTTCTCGCCGTCTGTCTGACCGCGGCAGTTTCCCCGTGCGCCCGCCCCGCTGCGGATGAGTATCCCGCGCATCCCGACTCGCAAGTGCAGGCGGGGGTTCCGGTCGGGGATCTGATCAAGTTCACCCTCGAGCAATCGAGAATTTTTCCCGGCACGTCGCGCGAAGTGACCGTGTATGTGCCGAAGCAGTACAATCCGGACAAGCGGGCCTGCGTCTATGTCAACCAGGACGGCGTGCAGTGGGACGCGCCCGTGGTGTTCGACAATCTCATCGCGCGAGGCGAGCTGCCGGTGATCATCGGCGTCTTCGTGCGTCCGGGCGTGGTCAAGCCGCTTTCGAATGCGACCGTGCCTCGATTCAATCGCAGCTTTGAATATGACGGACTCGGAGATGCGTATGCCCGCCACCTGCTGGACGAGGTATTCCCCGCGGTGGAGGAGAGGTCCGCTCCAGATGGACGTCCCATACGCCTGTCGAAGTCTGGAAATGACCGCGCCATAGGGGGCAGCAGCAGTGGTGCGATAGCGGCGTTCACCGCCGCGTGGGAGCGACCCGATGCGTTCACGCGCGTCTTCAGCTCCGTGGGCACGTACGTCGGCCTGCGCGGGGGCGACCGCTATGCGACGCTTGTGCGGAAAACTGAACCAAAGCCGATTCGGATCTACATGGTGGATGGCTCGAATGATCTGAACATCTATGGGGGCGACTGGTGGATGGCGAACCAGACGCTTGAGCGGGCGCTCATGTTTTCCGGGTACGACGTTTCGCATGTCTGGGGTGAAGGCGGGCACAACAGGAAGTTCGGGACATACCTGTTTCCCGATGCGATACGCTGGCTGTGGCGGAACTGGCCGGAGCCCGTCCGACCTGCGGGACCGACGAAGAATGCCGTGCTCCAGGAAATCCTGATCCCAGGTGAGGACTGGCACCTTGTTGGGGAGGGCTTCAAGTGGGCGGAGGGCCCTGCGGTTGACGCGAAAGGGCGGGTGTTTTTCACGGACATCCCCTCGAGTCGGATCTACCGCATCACGACGGAGGGAAAACCGGAGGTTTTTGTCGAGAAGTCGCGGAGGGCGGCGGGCCAGCATTTTGGAAACGACGGGCGGCTCTATGTCGTGTGCAGGGACGACAAGCAGATAGTCGCCTACGATGCCGGCGGACGTTCCGAGGTGGTGGCGTCGGACATACTCGGCAATGATCTGGTGGTGGCGCACAATGGAAACATCTACGTTTCCGTGCCACCGGTGACGGACAAGGAATCCAGCCAGGTGATTCTCATCCGGCCGGACGGGAGCAAGCAGGTGGTCGACAAGGGCGTGCGGTCTGCCAATGGGATCACACTTTCGCCGGATCAGTCGTTTCTCTATGTGAATGACTTCCGTTCCCACTGGGTCTACAGTTTTCAGGTACAGCCCGATGGGACCCTCGCTTCAGGGCAGAGGTACTGCTGGCTGCATGTGCCGGACACCGAGGACCAGAGTTTTGCCGACGGCATTCGTTGTGATCGCGAGGGGCGGATCTACGTGGCGACGCGCATGGGCATTCAGATTTGCGATCAGGCGGGACGGGTGAACGCGATCCTTCCCACACCGAATGGCAGGCTTTCTCACCTGGTTTTTGGCGGCGAAGGGTTCAACATTCTCTACGCCACCTGCGGGGACAAAGTCTACCGTCGCAAGGTCAACACCCAGGGTGCGAACGCCTGGGCTGCTCCCGTCAAGCCTCCGCCTCCCCGCCTGTAGTCGCAGAGCGCCATCGCTCAGGGGAATCGATGCCGCCTGACTTGCTGGCGCCGGCCTGATGCCAGGTTTCGACGCGGAAACCCGTTGACGGGAATGGGTGAGCGCGGGCATTTCGGAGGATTCACGATGGAAACAAAGCTGCCGGCACTCTTTCAGGATACATTCGGACGCCGTCCCGACGTGGTCACGCGGGCGCCTGGTCGCATCGAGTTCATCGGGAATCACACCGACTACAACGGAGGCACGGTGCTTGGCGCGGCGATTGATCGCGGTGTCTGGGTTGCGGTCGCGAAACGATCGGATGCGACGCGAAGATTCTTCAGCGCGCTGGGTGGCGGAATCACCACGCTGCCAGCCACCGGACTACCCCGGCAGGGTGGCCAGTCGGGATGGGTCAATTATCCGCTGGGCGTGCTTGCCGCGATGCCGGAGTTTGGGTTGCGTGCACCCGAGGGGTTTGATCTTGCCGTGATCTCGGATCTGCCGACCGGCGCGGGCCTGTCGAGCAGTGCTGCCCTGGAACTGGCGTCCGCCCTGGCATTCCTCGCGGTCACGGGCCAGGAGGTTCCAACGGAGCAACTGGTGAGGATTGGGCGCCACGCGGAGAATCATTTTGTCGGCGTGCCCTGTGGAATCCTGGATCAGGGTGTTTCCGGATTTGGACGCGAGGACGCACTGGTTTTTATAGACTGCCGTGTCCCGCGTTTCGACACGGTGCCATTGCCGGGTTCCGCGCATTTCTGGGTGTTCAACACCCACACCAGGCACGCGCTGGTGGATGGGCTTTATGCGGAGCGCCACCGCGAATGCATGGCCGCGGCCAGGGCGCTGGGAGTCGGGCAACTTGCGGAGATTTCGCGTCGAGATCTCATCGCAAGGGAATCTTCGCTGGACCCCTTGATTTTCCGGCGCGCGCGCCATGTGGTTGAGGAAATTGAGCGCGTCGGAGAGACTGTCGCTGCTCTGCGCCGCGCGGATCTTGCCGGTGTTGGAAAACTCCTCAAGGCATCGCATGCGAGTTCACGGCTGCTTTTTGAAAACAGCACGCCGGAGCTGGACTTCCTTGTGGATGACTTGTCTCGTCGCGGATCAGTCCATGGAGCCCGCCTGACCGGTGGCGGTTTCGGCGGTGCGGTCATGGCTCTCGCCTCTGAGGAGTTCGGGGAAAATGATGCGAGGCAGGTTGTTGCGGACTATGCTGATGCGTTCGGCGCCAAACCGGACCACCTCCATCTGAAGACCGGTCCGGGCGCCCGGGTGGTAACGCGAGGTTGACGCGCTTTTAGCAATTTCCCCGTGGCTGCGTCCTGTTGCACCCCGCCGTCGCCCGTGCGCGTCTGAGGGAGAGGTTAATTCGCCGGGAGAGTGTGCCGATGTGTGGCCTATCCATGCCTTTGATCGACCAGCCGCCGGCGCCTGAGCTCCTTGTGAGGGAGCTCGATGACCTTCCGCCGACGCCGCGCGTGCTGCAGTCCCTTCAACGGATGATTGCGGATCCGGACGCCATGCTGGTGGACATGGGGGACATGGTGGCGCTCGAGCCCGGCCTGTCGGCCCGGGTCGTGCGCATTGCCAACAGCGCGGTCTTTCGCCGGGGCGCGAAGGTCGACAACATTCTGGAGGCCATTCAGCGCGTCGGCCTGTCCGGTATCCACGAACTGGTTACGTTTGCCGTGGGATCGCAGATGGTTGGCAGGCCGCTGGGCACCTACAAGCTCGATGCGCAGTCCCTCTGGGCGCGCGCCGTCACCTGTGCTCTTGCCGCGGCGGGAATCGGCGAGAAGAGTGATGTCGACCGGGTTTCAGCCTATTCGGCCGGTCTCATGCATGGTCTCGGCCTGGTGGTGATTGATCGCTATGCCGTGCGTCAGACACCCGCCCGCCACATCGAGACCGCGGGCTATCCGCTTGACACGGCTGCGGCGGAGAGAACCTGGCTCGGCTACTCTCATGCGGAGGCGGGAGCGGCGCTCCTTGAGATGTGGGGATTTTCCGCGGATGTCTGCAATGCCGTGCGCTTTCAGCTCGAACCTGAGAAGTGTCCCGAGGAGCACCGCGTGCTGTGCATGACGATCGCCATTGCGCGCTGGGCGCGTTCGTGTCTCTGCATGCATTCGGCGGATGTGCCGGATCAACCGTCAGGCGCCTGGCTGGCGGCGACCGGGATGAAGGCGACCGACCTCGAGGAGTGGCTGAAGGGGTTGCGCAAGCAGAGTCAGCTCGCCTGCAGCGAACTGAGATTGTACTAGCCGCTGGTCGGCGGCCCGGGTCGGCGCGGCGTTGCGCCGCAGACGACTCAGGAAAATTGCCGGCGCACTCGACATGCGGGCGAACTGCGCATTGACTGACTCACTCTCCGGGCCTTGGTGCCGCCTCTCCCCATGATACTCAAGAACTGCCTCGTTGTATTGACGCTTGTTTTGGGAACAACGCTCGCGGCTGCTGACCGCAAGCTTGTCATGATCGCCGGCCCGGCGAGTCATCCGCCGCTGATGCACGAGTTCAAGGCGGGATCAATGCTGCTGCAGAAGCGCCTGCAGGGGTTTCCCGGTCTCAAGACCGTGCTTGTGACGAACGGCTGGCCTGTGAAGGTTGTCGATGGACGGACGGTTGATGACAATGCGGTGTTTGAAGGAGCCGATGCCGTGTTCATCTACGCCGACGGCGGTCCCCGGCACATTGCGCTGCAGAATGACCGGCTCGACGTGCTGAAGAAACTGGTCTCAGCGGGTGTGAGCCTTGGATTTGCGCATTTTGCCGTGGAAGTTCCGGCGGACCGTGGCGGTCCGGAATGGAAGCAGTGGATTGGCGGCTATTATGAAACGGGTTTTTCCTGCAATCCGATCTGGGAGGCCGACTACACCTCGCTGCCCCGCCATCCCATCACGCGCGGGGTAAAACCGTTCAAGACGACAGATGAATGGTATTTCAACATACGATTTCGCGACGGGAAAGCGGGGGTGAAGGATATTCTTGTGGCCACGCCTTCCGATGCGACGCGGGATGGTCCCTATGTTTCGCCGAAGGGGCCGTATGCGCACATCCAGGCTGAGAAGGGTCGCCGGGAGACAATGATGTGGGCGGTGGAGCGCCCGGATGGCGGACGCGGGTTTGGCTTCACCGGCGGGCACTTCCACCTGAACTGGCAGAATGACGATCAGCGCCGTCTCATGCTCAACGCGCTTGTCTGGCTCGCGAAGCTTGAGGTTCCTGCGGGCGGCGTTAACTCGGCTCCGGTGTCGGATGAGGAGGCCCACCAGAATCTCGATGCGAAGCCGGTGCGCAGGAAAGCGGAGCCGGCCGCCGCCAAGTGAGAGGGGAACCGGTTAGGGTGGCTTCCGCGGAACGGCCGGATTGTGGGGAAGCCAGTTCGCCTGTTATCTGAGCGATTTGATTAGCTCCTCGTTGAGGCGGATGTATTCCCCGCGGATCGGTCCCTTGGCCTTGCGCGCGCCTTCCAGTGATTTTTCCGCCGCTGCAATCGCGCCGGCCTTGTCCCCCTTTTTCGCAAGGATGCGGGCCTTGTGATACGAGTAGTAGAAAATTTCAGGCTTGGCGGCGATCGCTGCATCGATCCAGGTGACCGCCTTGTCCAGGTCCAGATTGTTGTCCAGATTGAAGAGGGCCGCTTGAGCGTAGGGCTTCTTGTCTGAGTTCGACGCCATGACCGCCTCAATTCGCGGCAGGAGCATGCCCTTCACGTCCACTTCGACGCTCACCGGCACGCGAACCCGTTCCCACGTGAAGAAGAGGGTGGCGGCGCCGTCACGATTTTCAGATATTCCAATGGCGAAGGTTTCGACGGGTGCCGCTGTTTTTTCGGGCCGGGCCTGGATGCGGACGACATCATTCTTTGCGTCGTAGGTGTAGGCGCCCCAGGCGGAGGAGTCCTTGTGGATGATGACGGTCCAGGATGCCTCGCCGGGAATCGTGTAAAGCTCGTAGGCGCCGGCCTCGACCGGAGTCCCGTTGAGTTTCAGGGGAGTGCTGAACTTTATCTTCGTCGCCTGGTTGGCGCCGGTGCGCCAGACCTCGTTGTAGGGAACGAGACCGCCGAAGATGGTGCGTCCCCGCATGCTGGGGCGGGAGTAGATCACCTCGATGTCGGTGATGCCCACGGTCTGCTTGAACGAGGCGGCCGGGCTTGCGGCGGGGAATTCGATCCTCGCGGGAGCCTGTGCGGAAACGGCTGCGGCAAGGAGCGCCGTTCCGATGAGGGTGGTGGTCAGGAAACGTGTTGTGCGGAGGATCATGGTGGGAGGCTTGGGAGCCGGGATTGGATTGGAATTGGGCGGTCAGTGCAAAAAAAAGTCCCGCGGGTGCGGGACTTCGACGGCGGGTGGAGTCCGCTCAGGTTGCGGCCACGCTGTGCGACTGGTATTCCGGGATGGTGAAGCCCTTTCGGCCGGTGCGCTTCATGAGGAGCGAGGAGTTCGCCTTGTCGGACAGGACTTTGTTTGCGCCGGCAAAGCGCTCCGTCGCATTGTCGATTTCCAGAAGGGGGCCGCTGACGATCTTTGCGGTGTCGATCTTGACCCCGTTTGCAATCAGGTGCTCGACCACGCGGCCGTGGACTTCCATGAGGCTGGGGCTCGCCTTGATTGCGGCGACGAGTTCGGCGTCCGACTTCTCGGCGCCAACCAGATACGAGATGTTCGCGAGATGGCAGAGATTGGTCGACGTGTGGGAGTTCTCGATGCGACCGTGCAGGTCGGACTGCTTTCGAGAGCGCATTGCTTCGACGAAATTCAGCCGGTGCTCCTTCAGACCGCCGTCCTGGTACTGCTCGATCCTCTTGTTGTCGTTGTCGTAAATCCCGCAGGTGCCGCTGTCTGAAATCTGGACATGGCCGCCCTCGCAGTGGATGACGACGCCCACGCGGGTTCCGCGGTAGGCATCCATGGCCTTCATTCCCGACTTCATGGGCAGACCCCGAACCTCGAAAACGAGCGGCGCCTTCCTGTAGTTGAAAATGGATACTTCCGTATTCGGGGTTTCGGCATCGTCCACGTAGCCGAAGCGGCCGCCGAAGGTCATCACGGACGGGGGGAGCCCTTCCTCGCCGAGGAACCAGCGCGCGACGTCCATCTGGTGGATGCCCTGGTTGGAAATGTCGCCGCCGCCGTAATTCCAGAACCAGTGCCAGTCGTAGTGAACGGTGCCGTTCTTGGGGCTGTTGCGGTGGGGGGGGATGAGAGCGGCGGGTCCGGTCCAGAGATTGTAGTCGATGCTTTCGGGAACGGGCTGGGGTCCGGAATGCAGGCCGATGCTCTCGCGGGCCTTGTAGCAGAGACCCCGCGCGAGCTGGATTCTGCCGAGTTTTCCCGAGCGCACGTATTCGATCGCGCGGGGAATATCAAGTGACGATCTGTTCTGGGTGCCCGCCTGTACGATCCGATTGCCGAACTTGTGCGCGGCCTCGACCGCCTGCCGGCCCTCCCAGATGTTGTGGGACATGGGCTTCTCGACGTACACGTCCTTGCCGGCTTCGAGCGCCCAGATCGTCATGAGCGAGTGCCAGTGGTTGGGCGTGGCGATGACAACCGCGTCAATGTCCCTGCTCTCAAGCAGCTTCCTGTAATCGCGATAGGCCTTGACCTTCAATTTGGCGGCTTTCTCGGTTTCCTCGACACGTTTCGCGAGCACGTCGCCATCAGCGTCGCACAGTGCGACGATGCGCGTGCCCGGCATCGAGCCCGGATAGTAGGTCTTGATGTGGCCGTTGCCCTGGCTGCGGATGCCGACGATCGCCATGCGGATGTCGCCATTGGCACTGCCGGGGCTGGCAATTGCGGCGCTGCCCTCGCCGTAGAGGCGGGATGATTTCCCCAGCAGGGCGGCACCGCTGCCGAGAAGGGAGGCTTTGAGAAAGTCTTTGCGTGACCAGGATTTCATGGGTGGGATGTGCGGATTGTGAAGGGAGGCCGGCGGCAGGGAGCGGAATGAACCGCGGATACGGGCCGGGGATCTTGGGGAAAAGGATATGCTGCCTCAATTTCTATCCAGAATTACCGTTGCCGCAATGAAATTGGCGGAGTTGTGTGTGATCGTTCACCAAGCTGCCGGCTATCCGCGTTTGAACAGGAGTTTGGCGCAGGATTTCCGCCGCCAGACGCACCATCTGGTCCCCGCAGGGGCGCTTGCAGGATTCTGGAGTTGAAATTTCCGTGTGATTGCACGACAGATGCCATGACCATGTGGCGTGAGTTCGTGGAATTCGCCGAGAAACGGCATGAGCCATTCAGTGCAATCTGCGCTCGTTTCGGCATCAGCCGGAAGACGGGCTACAAGTGGCTGAATCGATTTCGGGTCAAGGGCGAGGCGGGTCTGGTGGAACAGAGCCGGCGTCCAAAAAATCTGCCGCGCAAGACACCGGAGGCGGTCGAGGAACTGGCGATTGCGCTGCGCGCGGAAAATCCGGACTGGAGTGCGGTTCGCATCTGCTCGGAGATGGAGGCGCGAGGCATCGCTCCCGTGCCTGCGCCCAGCACTGTCGACCTCATACTCCGGCGACGCAGGGAGGTTGTCGCGCAGCAGATCGCCGAGTCAGGCGCGCATTCCGACGCCGTTCGGTATGAACCGAACTTTCGGTGGCGGCTACAGTTGCATGCTGAAATCCGCATTGCTGGTTCGGGATCCATGGTGCCCGCGTGGGTTGAGGATGAGGTGAGTCGTTTTGTCGTTGGCGCCTTTCTGATTCCGCCTGTTCGCAAGGAGGAGAATCTGCGCGCCGGAGTGGAGTCGCTCATGCGCCGCCATGGCATGCCGTGGCGGATGGCGCTGGCGTCCCCGCGTGAGCACACACCGTTCACCGTCTGGTTGATGCGCCTCGGCATAGGGGTGGATTTTTGCGATGTGCAGCCGGCGAACCTGAGCCGGGAACAAAGCCAGCTCATGGCGCGGCTCGCCGACATGCCTGCCTACCAGAGGCCGGCGGTCGAGCGGCAGATGCGCCTGGATCCAATGAGCGGGCTGAGCGGGAAGCGGTATGCGAACGAGAAGGCGGTGCTCAATGCCCTCGAACAGGCGCGCACCCGGCACAATTTTGGCCAAACTCAGGAGTCCCTGCAGTTGAGGGCGCCCATCTCCCTTTATCGTCCCAGCCTGCGGGAAGTGCCGGATGAATTTGCGGAATTTGCCTACTCCGCGGATGCCGAGACCAGGGTGGTTTCGGAGAAGGGAATCTTCACGTTCCAGCGGAAGCTCGTCCACGTGGGCCGGGTTTTTTCCGGGCTGGAGGTGGAGATAAAACCGCTGTGCGGTGAAAATCGGTTCGTCGTGGTCCTTGGCACGCAAGCTTTGGGACAGGTAGATCTCTCTGCGGTTGAGATGGATGACACGACATCGGTTCCGCTTGCAAACTTCGCATTGCCGGATCGCTGACGCCCCTTGGATCCCGGTTAGGCGGTGAATGCAGGGGCATGTTTTGGTTAACCCAAGTGTAACCCATCTATTTATTGAATCGTTTCCATAACACTACTTTTTCAACGAATTAGAATTCGTTAATAAGCTGTGTTGTAGTATTTTATATCAAGTTCCAGGGTGGCACGTCAAATTTGAAGCTTGGGTTGACATGGGAAGAATTTCCGGTCTTAAGGGAATCTGCTCAGTCACACAGAACCTCAACCCCGTATTCTCCATGACCGCTGTCGGACGCTGTCGGATATTCGTTTCCCTGCTTGGCTTTTTTTCACTGGCTGCGGTGTTGTCCGCGGCCTCGATCGCCGGACGCGTTCGCGATTCCGGAACCAATTCCTACATTCTCGGTGCGTCCGTTACGCTTCGCGAACTGGCTCGCACGACAACAACAACGGCATCCGGCGAGTTCAGTTTCAGCAATGTTCCGGCTGGAACCTACACCCTGGAGGTATCTTCGCTCGGGTTCGACACGTTGACCAAGGCGATCGATGTGACTGAAGCCGCGATGGCGCCGGTGGAGGTTGCCATCAAGTCCGATGTTCTGGAACTCGGGCGTTTCGTGGTTGAAGGCACCCGGGAGGGGCAGGCCCGCGCGCTTCAGCAGAAGCGAAGCGCCAACAACATCCTCGATGCGATCTCGGCTGACGCTGTCGGCAAGTTTCCCGATGGCAATGCAGCCGAGGCGCTGCGGCGCGTGCCCGGCGTTTCCGTGGAGATCGACCAGGATGAGGGGCGCTACATCGTGCTGCGTGGCATCGATTCCGCGTTGAACACGGTGACGCTCAACAATCAGCTGATCGGCACGCCGTCGGAGCAGGGAAATCGCGGCATCGCCCTCGACTCCGTGCCCGCAGATTTGATATCGCGCCTGGAGGTTGTGAAGGCGGTTACGCCCGACATGGATGGGAGCGCCATTGGCGGCTCCGTTAATATTGTCACACAGAGCGCATTCGATCGACCCGAGGGCTTCTTCTTCGGAAGCGTCGGTGGCTTTTACGACACCTTCAGCGGGAAAACCACGCCGAATGGGAGCTTCAGTTATGGTCGCACCCTGGGCGCGGATCGGAAATGGGGTGTGGTGCTCGCGGCCAGCTATTCATTGAAGCAGTTCAAGTCGCAGACCGTGAATACTGGGGGGTGGGCTACAACGACCGGAGGCCTTTTCGTCCCGAGCCAGCAGCAGAGTTACGACTACGATGTGGAACGTGAGCGAATCGGCACGAATGTCGCGTTGCAGTTCCGGCCGAAGGCCGGCCACGAACTCGCGCTCAGGATCAATCACAATGAGTTCACTGACAACGAGGGCCGGCAGAGCGTGCTTTATGAATTCCGTCGTGGAACGACGACCAATGAGACTGCGGCGGGTGGAGCCAACTCCCAGGGACGTGCAAGCCGCCAGTTCCGCGATTATCATCAGACGGGAACCATCGACGCCGTCTCCCTCGAGGGAAAACATTCGGTTGGCACCGATGGACAGCTCAGTTGGCAGGTCGGGACGAGCAAGGGTGAGCGCGATGTCCCCACACGGGTTGACTGGGAATATCGCTCCGGCAGCACGACCGCACTTGCCAACACGATCGATCGCACGGGCGAGATCCTGGTGATCAAACCCAATACCGACGCCTACTACAACCCGGCGACCTTTCCCTTCCGGCGCGTTCGTTTCCGCTCGGACGATGAATCGGAGAAAGTCTCCACCGGTCAGATTGACTACAAGCGTGATGCGCAGTTCGCCGGACGCCCGGGATTCTGGAAGGTGGGAGTCAAGGCGACCACACGGGACAAGAGCGACGATCGAACCAATCGTAACTTCAATGCGGCCTCGCCTGCCTTCACACTCGCGGACTCGGGCCTGTCGCTGCCGGAGGTGTCAGACTATTTTGATGGACTGTTCCGGTTTGGTCCCCGGTTGAACCTTGAAGGCAACCAAGCCTACTATGCCGCCAATCCAACCCGCTTCGTGGCGGATTCGGCGTCCAGCCTCGCGGATTCATCCGCAAGTGATTTTGACGGATCGGAGGATGTGTGGGCGGGCTATGCAATGGCCAGCATCGATCTCAATCCGAAGACAACGGTCCTGGGTGGCATACGCTACGAAGGAACGGACAGCAGCTACGGTGCGAATGAACGTAGGCCGGACGGGACCTATCGTTGGGTGACGGGCGGGCGTTCGTATGGAAATTTCATGCCGGGTCTGCACTTCAACTGGCGTCCGTCCAACAAGTGGGTGTTGCGCGCCGCATGGACGAACACGATCAGCCGCCCCAGGTACACCGACCTTGCACCGCGTCGCGTCATCGACGCCATTGCCGATGCAACCGGGGGGACGTTCACCGGTTCAATCAGCAGTGGAAACCCTGAACTGAAACCGTATGAAGCGATGAACTTCGATGTATCGCTTGAGTACTACCTCAGCAACTCGGGCATCGCCTCCGTGGGTGTTTTTCACAAGACAATCGACAACCCGGTCTTCACGCGCCAGGTCTTCCAGTCGAATGTCACCCTGGAGGGAATCAACTTCAGCAGCGTGACGACCACGGAGCCGCAGAATGCGGACAGCGGAAAAATCACGGGGCTCGAGCTCAATTACCAGCAGTTCTTCAAGTTTCTCCCTTCGCCTTTTGACGGGTTCGGCATCAACTTCAATTTTACGCTGACCGACTCGTCGGCGAAACTGTTCACCCGCACTCAGGAGCTGCCGTTCTTCAAGCAGTCCGACCGGATTGCCAACATCGCCTTGTTCTACGAGAAGTATGGCTGGGAGGCGCGAGTAGCCTTGTCCTACAGTTCGGACTTTCTCGACGAAGTTGGCGGAGATGCGGCGAGCGATCTCTACATCCGCGGCCGCCAGCCCTTGGACGCAAAGATCAGCTATCGCATCAATTCGAAGTTCAAGGTATTTGGGGAGTTCCTCAATCTGAACGAAGAGCCGCTGGTCACCTACATCGGCAAACGCAGCCAGGATTTTGACCATGAAATCTACCAGTGGAAGGCTCGCTTTGGCGTGAACTTCAACTTCTGATGCGGCATATGAAGATGCATCGCTGGTTTCGTGGTTGGTTGGGATGCCTGAGCCTGCTTGCGCATGCAGGCGCACTCTGGGCGGTGCCGCCCGAACCGGTCGATGGAGGCGTCACCTTTGTGGTCGTCCCCGACAGCCAGAAGTATGTCTGGAAACGGCCCGAGCTGTACACGCTGCAGACGGGTTGGGTCGCCGCGAATGTCGCCAAGTACAACCTCGTGCGCCTCCTTCATGTGGGGGATGTAACCCAGCACAACAACCGCGAGGAATGGCTGGCCGCCCGTCGCGCCCATCGTGTCTATGACGGACTCCTTCCGGCGATCTACGCATCGGGCAACCATGATATCGGGCTGAATGGCAAGTCGACGGATCGCGAATCACTCTTTTCCGAGATGATTCCGATCTCCGTGTACCGTGCGCAGGGTGGATTTGGCGGAGTCTATGACAAGGAGCCAGGCCGCAGCGAGAACAGCTGGCACCTCTTCGAGGCGGCGGGAAGAAAGTGGCTCGTGCTCGCGCTGGAATTTGGTCCGCGAGACGACGTGCTGCGCTGGGCCAATGAGGTGGTGCAGAGTCACCCGAAGCACTCCGCAGTGCTGATCACTCACGCCTACCTGCGAGCGGATGGCACGCGGTTCGACCGACAGGTTTCGACCCCTGGCCAAAAGCGGCCGAACAAGGGATTCGATCACTACCTGCAACTGAGCAAGTCCGCGGCGGGCTTCAACGACGGCGCAGACATGTGGGACAAACTGGTTTCCCGCCATGCCAACTTTGTTCTCGTGCTGAGCGGCCACGTTTGTACGAGCGCGCATCTCGTCAGCACGGGCATAAAGGGCAACATCGTTCACCAGGTGCTCGTTGACTACCAGGATGCGGAGCAGGGCGGCAATGGATGGCTGCGCCTGCTTCAGATGCTGCCCGATGGGCGCACGGTGCGCGTCCGCGACTACACGCCGCTGCTGGATCAGACATCGACCGATCCCGCCTGCACGTTTGAATTTCAGCTCGCTCCGCCAATGCCGTAGAGCGGAGGCATCATGACTCATGGCCGGGGAGATGATGAGCCCTGGCGAAGGCGGCGCATCGGACCGCGCTGCATCAATCTCCAATGACCTGGATACAGAACTACACTCCGCTGCTTGACAGCCTGGTGGCATCGACGCTGGTGGCGCTTGCACCAGTGGTTATCCTGCTGGGACTGCTGGCATTCTGCCATGTGCGCGCGCACTGGGCGGCGCTTTCGGGACTCCTTGCCGTGCTGATCGCCGCCCTGTTCATTTATCACATGCCGGTCGAGATGGCGGTCGCCGCATCGATCTATGGGGCGCTCTATGGCATTCTCCCAATCGGCTGGATCGTGCTCAATGTTGTTTTTCTCTACGACATCACGGTCAAGACGGGGCAGTTCGAGATTCTCAAGGAGTCCATCACGCACCTGTCCGCGGATCGCCGCATCCAGGCACTGCTCATCGCCTTCAGCTTCGGTGCCTTCATCGAGGGAGCCGCGGGTTTCGGTGCGCCGGTGGCGATCTCCGCGGCGATGCTGATCGGCATTGGATTTCATCCGCTGCTTGCGGCATCGCTCGCCCTCATGGGCAACACCGCGCCGGTCGCCTTCGGCTCGCTCGGCACGCCGATCATCGCCCTCGCCGAAGTCACGGGACTTCCCCTCCAGCAGCTCAGTGCCATGACGGGACGCCAGCTCCCGCTTTTCAGCTTCCTTGTGCCGTTCTGGCTTGTGGCGGCGATGGCGGGATGGCGCTCCATGCTCCAGATCTGGCCGGCCTGCTTCGTTGGCGGCGCGACGTTCGGCCTGCTCCAATACTTCGTCAGCAACCACCACGGTCCCTGGCTCGTGGACACCGCGAGTGCGCTGGCGTCGATGGGGTCCATTCTTCTGCTCCTTCGGTTCTGGAAACCGAAGACAATCTGGCGGTTTGCCGGCGAATCGGATGCCGTCTCAACAGGGACCGCGCGACCGTCGTCGGGAGCCCTGTTTCGCGCGTGGTCGCCCTGGATCATTCTGACAGTGGTTGTATTCGTGTGGGCACTACCGGTGACCAAGGCGTTTCTCAACCACCTTTGGATGGTCAAGATCGATGTGCCGTATCTGCACAATGCCGTGCTGAAGGCCCCGCCGCTGACCCTCGAGCCCAAGCCTGAGAGCGCTGTCTACACGTTCAACCTACTTTCCGCAACCGGCACCGCCCCCTTCCTCGCGGCGATCCTTTCGGGGCTCTGTCTCGGTGTCGGTCTGACAAGGCTGTTCGGCATCTATGTCAGGACCATCTGGCGCGTGCGCTGGTCGCTCCTGACGATTTCGGGAATGCTTTCGCTGGCCTTCACGTCCCGCTACGCGGGACTGGACTCCACGCTTGGACTCGCGTTTGCGAGCACCGGAGTGCTGTTTCCATTCTTTTCGCCCCTGCTTGGATGGATGGGGGTCGCGCTGACGGGAAGCGACACCGCGTCAAACGTGCTTTTTGGCAACCTGCAGCAGATCACGGCGGGGCAGGTCGGCATCTCGCCGGTCCTTGCCGCAGCGGCCAACAGCACGGGTGGTGTCATGGGAAAGATGATTGACGCGCAAAGCATCGTCGTCGCAGGCGTCGCCACGGGACAGCAGGGCGGGGAGGGGGTTATTCTTCGCAAGGTATTCTGGCACAGCCTTGCGCTCGCGGTTCTCGTGGGAGTCTATGTCCTCGTCCAGGCCTACGTCTTTCCCGGCATGGTCCCCTGATTTATCCGTTGCCACGCGCGGGGTTCGTCAGGATTTTCAAGCGGATACAACGGACGGCGCGCCAGACATCGGTCGAGGCTGCCCTCGGTCGCGCAGCAATGCAGCGCCTCAAAGCCATCCCAACACGCCGTGACAGCGTCCCTGCCTTCCGCCACTTCGCCCAATGGCCTATTCCTGTTTGCCGCGCTGCTGGGCGGGGTTGCCTTCATCGTGTTTTCCACAACGAAGCTGAAGCTGCATCCCTTTCTCGCTTTGATCGTGGCCGCCTATGGGATGGGACTCTGTGGCGGGTTGAATTCCATTCAGACTGCAGCTGTGTTGACCGAGGGTGTCGGGCAGACTGTCGGGCACATTGGCATTGTCATTGCCTGCGGCAGCATCATCGGCGTTGTGCTCGAGAAGAGCGGTGGCGCCATGGTCCTTGCGAGCACGCTCGTGCGCTGGATCGGTGAGGCCCGCTCCGTGCTGGCGATGTCCGTGACGGGCGCGCTGGTCTCGATTCCGGTTTTTTGCGACTCGGGTTTCGTCATCCTGTCGCCGCTGGCCCGTTCGCTAGCGCGCAAAACGGGCCAGTCGCTCGCAGCCTTCGCGGTGGCCTTGAGCATGGGCCTCTACGCGACCCACTGCCTGGTCCCGCCGACGCCCGGCCCCCTTGCGACCGCGGGGCAGTTGCGCGCGGACATCGGCGCGGTCATGCTGCTGGGATTGCTCGTGTCCATCCCTGTGGTCGTGGTCACCTATGCCTATGCGCAGTTCGTGGGCCGCCGGATTGTGATCGACCCGGTTCCCAGTGGACTGGCTAGCGTCGATGCACCTGAAAGCATCGATGAGCCGCCACGGGAGAATCGAATGGGATCGATGAGCGCGTTTGCTCCGATTCTGCTTCCGATCGTGCTGATCGCCTGTGAATCAATTGCCGCGCTGCCTTCACACCCGCTGGGAGAGGGATGGCTTCGAACCGGGATTGGGTTTCTGGGCAATGCAGAAACGGCGCTTGTCCTGGGTGTGTTTCTGGCCGCCTGGATCGTGAGAGGCCAGGGGCGCTCCGCATTTGGCAACTGGTGCGGCGAGGGACTTCGCGACGCCGGAACGATCGTCTTGATTGTGGCCGCGGGGGGCGCACTTGGTTTGGTTCTCAGGCGAACGGCAATGACCGAGGTGGTCGGAGAGGGTCTGGCCGCGCTGGACCTCGGGCACTTCAACATACTCCTGCCCTTTCTTGTCGCCGCGGGTTTGAAGATTTCAATCGGCTCGTCGACCATGTCGATGATCACAACCGCCTCGCTTGTCTCCCATCTGCTGCCGGCGCTGGGACTCGCATCCGGATTTGGCCCCGTGCTCGCCACCCTGTCCATCGCCTGCGGCGCGATGGTGGTGTCGCATGTGAACGACGCCTATTTCTGGGTCATCACCCAGATGACCGGCATGTCTCTTCCTCAAGGCTATCGATTGATTTCAGCTCCGTCGATCATCGCCGGACTCACCGGGATTGTGGCCGTGGTGCTGCTCAGCCTGTTCCTCCTTTAATCCATGATTACACGCCCCCTCCTCACGCTACTATGCTTCACGGCTGGACTTGCCTCCGCGGTTCAGGCGTATCCCGAACCGGGAAAATTCATCCGCACGGATGAACTGGATGTCACGACGGTGATTCCCGCGGCGCCGGCTGACAATTCGCTGGCGACCGCGGCCGACATCGAGACGGTGTACCAGGTTCAGAAGCGGCGGACGCCGGAGATGATCGCCCTCGCGGAGTATTTTGCAGAGGACACCGTGTTTCAGTACGATGCGGTGATCGGCCCATGGTTCACCGCGGCCAACCTTCTGCGCACTGCGGAGTTTTTTCTCCAGATCGATTCCGATCGCTACGCAATCAGCAGCAAGGGCAAGCAGGTCTGGCAGCGTCCCAGGCCTCCGCTGCTCGATGCGCGCATCAAGGCCTGCGTGCATCTGCCGAAATCCGGATCCTATCCGAGCGGGCACTCGACGCAGGCGTTCCTGTGGGCCGGACTGCTGGCGGAAATATTTCCCGAGCACCGCGCCGCTCTGCGCGAGCGTGCGGAGCTTGTGGCGTGGTCGCGCGTGATTGGAGGCGTGCACTATCCGACCGACATTACAGCCGGAAGAATTCTCGGAGACCGCCTGGCCGCGGAGTTCCTGAAGCGACCGGCCGTGAGGGAGGCTCTGGTTGTTGTCGAGGCCGAGGTGAGAGGTGCAGCCGCAAAGGCGAACGAATCGGCCCTGGCGACACCATGACCCGCGTTCTGCTGGCGTTCGACAAGTTCAAGGACTCGATCTCGGCCCAGGAGGCGTGCGAGGCCGCAGCAGCCGCGCTGCACGCAGTGCGTCCCGAGTGGACAGTGACGCATGCGCCGCTGGCGGATGGCGGCGAGGGCTTCGCGGAAATTCTGACGCGGTCGGCTGGCGGGCGCTTGATATCCGAGCAGGTGACAGACCCGCGGGGGAATTCGCTGCGCACTGAGTTTGGCTTGGTTGCGGTTGGCGCGATTCCTGAAGCTGCGCGGAATCTGTTGCGGATTCCAACAGGTGCTGCGCGGCCTGGAGAAATTGCGATCGTTGAAATGGCCCGAGCCAGTGGACTGGCGCTGCTGCCGGATTCGCAGCGCGATCCCTGGCTGACGACATCGCGAGGCACCGGGGAATTGATGCTCGCGGCGGCGCGTCGGGGCGCGGTGGGCATTCTTCTCGGCGTTGGTGGAAGTGCCACCAATGATCTCGGGCTCGGCGCGCTGGCGCGACTTGGATTCGAGTGCCGCGCCGGGGATGGCAGCGCCATTGACCCGCCGGTTCCGGCGCGATGGAAGGACCTTGCCACCATCACGGGCACGGTGATGCGGGACCTGCCTCCGGTGTTCATTGCCTGCGATGTCACGAATCCGCTGCTTGGCGAACGAGGTGCGGCGGCGGTCTATGGTTTTCAGAAGGGGCTGCGGAAGGAGGATCTGCCTGCGATGGAGAAGGAAAGTGAACGCATCGCACGCCTGCTTTGCGCGCATGTGGGCAGGACTCCAGACCTGATGTCTGCTCCCGGAGCCGGCGCGGCGGGAGGAATCGCCTTCGGACTCATGGCCGGGGTGGGGGCGAGGCTGCTGCCGGGATTTGATCTTGTTTCAGCCTGGCTCGATCTGGAGGCGAAGGTGAAGGCTGCTGATATTGTCATCACCGGTGAAGGTCGATTTGACGAGAGTTCGCTCGAAGGCAAGGGCCCGGGTGCGGTTGCCGCGCGCGCCCTGCAGTTTGGGAAAACCGTGCACGTGTTTGCGGGCCAGATCGCTGCGGCGGAGCGCGCCCGGCTGAATCTTCACGCCATTACGCCGCTGGGTGTGCCCTTGCCGGATGCACTGCGGGATGGCGGGCGGAATCTGGGATCATCTGTTCGCGGGATTTTTTCGCGTGCCGGCGGTTGATGAATGCCCAGGTTTCGGGAGCGGCCAGTCAGGACTGGCGTGGTGGGACGGAATGTTTCTGCGGCTGGCGATGCATTGACCCCGGAGGAGGAAGCGGCATTTTCGGGACATGACCCGTTTGCCTCACCTGGTGGTTCTCGATGGCCATACGCTGAATCCCGGCGACCTTTCCTGGTCGGATCTGGAGGCAGCGGCCCATTGTGTCATTCATCCGCGCACGCCTTCGTCCGAGATCATTGCGAGAAGCCGCGAGGCGGAGATTCTCCTGACCAACAAGACGCCGCTCAGCGCCGAAACGATCGCGGCGTGTCAGCGGCTGCGCTATATTGGAGTGATGGCGACCGGCTTCAACATTGTGGACACGGTCGCGGCGCGCGCGCGGGGAATTCCGGTGACCAATGTGCCTGCGTACAGCACCGGGTCCGTCGCCGAGCACACCTTCGCCCTCCTGCTGGAGCTCGCCCGGGGTGTCGGACGCCATGCCGCGGGTGTGCGCGACGGGCGCTGGGCTTCGGCGCAGGATTTCTGCTACTGGGAGACGCCGCAGATCGAACTGGAGGGCCTCGTGCTCGGCCTTGTCGGAGGCGGACGCATCGGCCAGGCCGTTGCGCGCGTGGGTCGCGGCTTCGGCATGGACGTGCGCATCGCCTCGAGTCGCGGAGGACGTGCGGAGCTTGAAGCGGTGTTGCGCGCGTCCGATGTCGTCAGCCTGCACTGTCCGCTGACTCCTGCCACGAAGCATCTCATCGACGCCACCACGCTGGGCTGGATGAAGCCGAACGCTTTTCTTGTGAATACAAGCCGAGGTCCGCTGATCGACGAGACGGCGCTTGCCGAAGCCCTAAATGCCGGGCGCATTGCCGGCGCCGCGCTGGATGTCCTTTCCGCAGAG
Source organism: Opitutaceae bacterium (assembly GCA_015075305.1). Taxonomy (NCBI): domain Bacteria; kingdom Pseudomonadati; phylum Verrucomicrobiota; class Opitutia; order Opitutales; family Opitutaceae; species Opitutaceae bacterium. The sequence goes on from JABTUS010000008.1 coordinate 209,995, forward strand.
CCCCCGCCCGCCGGCCACCCCCTGTTTTCAGCGCGCAATTGTTTGATTACGCCCCACATCGCCTGGACCACAACCGCGGCGCGCAGGCGACTGCTGCGCACGGTGGCTGAGAACGTCAGGGCGTTTCTCTCCGGCCGTCCGCAGAACATTGTGAATTGAGTGTGTGAGGCCGGTAACCTTCCCGTATTAGAAACAGCAAGGTCCCTGATGCATTGGGCTTCCCGCTCGTGGTGTCCATCCTGCTGCAGCAGCTCCGATCTGTCAGGTGTTCGTTTTCTTGATTTGGTCTTGCCGTAAGGACTGACCCCTTATGGGCTCCCTTGCCGTAAGGACTGACCCCTTATGGGCTCCCCTGGACTAGATGCTGCGACGGGAGGTCGCGTGATTTACAACGGCACCACAGGTGAACACGAGCGACAGCACACATACCAAGGGCAACTACTCGGGCCCCTTTATTTGCCGTCGAACATGTTGGGCATGGCAGCCGGTATGATCTTTAACGGCGATCATCATGGCCCCGCGAATTGGAACGAAAGAGGGCCTCAATCAACCACGCCCACTCCATGGAATTTTGGCCCCTACCCGTGATGTTCAAACGAGCCATCATTATTTTGTGCCTGTTTGCTGCGAGCTGCTCAAAACAGGTTGTGGTGGTGATCCACAATCAAACTGCGCGGACGATTCACCTTCGCGCTGACAAGGAGTATTTGATTCGCCCGGGCGAATCGGCGAATACGAAGCCACCACTCGATCAAATAATCACAATAAGAAGCGACGGCGGAGAGGCCGTCCGCTATCGGGTGATTTTTCCAAGCCCTCACGCTACCTATGTCAGGAAGGAGAGTGTGAGGATTATCTTGGAGCTAGCATTGCTGGATGACAATCGGCTGTATGCGTTGCCGGCCAACCAAGTGACCGCGAAAAGTTCCGATGAACAGCCGGTTGGTTTCCCGCTATCACCGGTTCAGTGATCCTGCGGCACACGTCGCGCCAGCAAGCTGTCACGCCGTCTGCTGTCCTCCTCCGCGATGAGCTGTCGCTGCGCTTGGCTCACCCTCCGCAAGCTCCGGGCTTCGTCGCTGCGTGCGGTAAGAGTCATTCCCACGGGGGTAGAGTGGGCAGAAGCTGACCGAAAAGAGTCGGCCAGCTTCCGCCCCTCATCAAACCGGACGTGCGGATTTGCCGCATCCGGCTTTCCGGGAACATACGTCGCAAAGCTATCGGCGCCATGCACAGGTGAGCGGCAGTGACCAGAGTTGATATTGTCCGACCAGCCGCGCGTCGGTGAAGAAACTGAACAGGCCATGCTTGCAGTCATACTTCCGCCAGAGCCACCGTCGCACGCGATTTCGCAGCCAGAGTTGCTGGCTGCCAAACACATGGGTGGAGTGTCCGTAATGGTAGTAGTTGGACCAACCTTGGGTGATCTGATTCACCCGTCTGATCACCTCGGCGCAGCTACGATGTTTCGTCCAGTGATTGAGTTCATCACGGACGGCATCGCGCAGATGCTGCCTGGCTTTCGGGCTGGGTTCCACATGCACGAAGTAGTTGCCCGTGCGCGGACTGCGTCGCCATGCGAAATGGTATGATCCGGGGACATAGGTAACAAACTGTCCGGGGACATGGGTTACACTTTCAGGCTATGGCCTGGAACGAAGAAACCCTCATGGAACAGAAGCATCGGTTTGTCAGTCTCGCGGCCACGGGCCGCTTCACGTTTACCGAATTGTGCGCGGACTTTCACGTCAGTCGGAAGACCGGCCACAAGTGGTGGAAGCGTTACCGTCGGGAAGGCACCGCGGGATTGCGCGAGCGCAGCCGCCGTCCGCAAGGATGCTCGCACCAGACCGCTGGGCAGATCCAGGGCTGATCGTGCGGTTGCGCCGCAGGCACCGGACGTCAGGGGCCGAAGAAGCTGCGCAAACTGTTGCGCCGCGACCGGGCATCCGGCGGCCGCCGGCATGCAGCACCATAGCAGCGATCCTGCGGCGTCACGGCTTGAGTCAGCGTCCGCGACGCAAGCCGGGCCTCTACGGTGCCGCGCCGTGCACTGACGACACCGACGCATCCGAACCATGTCTGGACGGTGGACTTCAAAGGTTGGTTCACTCTGGGCAGCGGGCAGCGCTGCGATCCCCTGACGGTGTGTGATCTGTTCAGCCGCTACTATCTGGCCTGCCGAGCCCAACCCAATCAGCAGTTTGCCGGAACACTGCGGACCTTCCGCAAGATCATGCGCTTGCGCGGGTTGCCCGAGATCATCCGGTGGACAACGGCACGCCCTTCGCCTCTCTTGCCTTGGGCCCGGCTCTCCGCCCTGAGCGTGTGGTGGATCAACCGAGCATCGTCGTCGAGTTCATCCAACCGGCTTCACCGCAACAAAACGGTTCTCACGAACGCGCTCACCGCGATCTGAAGGCCGAGGCCACGCAAACCGCCGTCCCCAACCCTGGTCCGCCCAGCAGCGGCGATTTGATCGCTGGCAGCACCTGCGAAACCATGTCCGGCCACATGAAGCGCTGGGCATGCTCTGCCCGGCTCAAATCTACCGTCGCAGTCCCCGCCGCCTGCGCGAGAACGACACCGCGGTGCGCTACCCGAAGGACTGGCTGGTGCGGCGCGTTTCCGCAACAGGCAAGCTGTATGGCATGACACCACGACGCTCTTGGTGAAATCTTCGCTCATTGCCGGGTGGCGTTGCGCAAGGATTCCACCGGCCGCACCGAGCTGCACTTTGCCGCGTACATCTCGGTTACCTCGTCTTTGATCCGGCAGCGCGATTCCGGCCTGCGGCCTGCCATCGCGCTGCCGGATCAAAAACCTCTCGCCAAATCACACACAAAAACTAAACAAAAAGTGTAACCTATGTCCCCGGACAAAGTGTAACCCATGTCCGAATCAAACCAATGCTCCAAGAGGAGCTCAGCCAAAGGGGTCAAACCTCACTTTTCGCACTATTCAATCCCAAGTAGGCATTCCGATGGGGTCACCGTTAACAATTGTTGTATTTGAGATAGCCATGAATGCTCCAAGAGGGCTCCGGTCACGCGCACTTTGGTGAAGCCACAAACCGCCAAATTGCCTTCAATGGACGTGGAAAATTGACCGCCGGCATCGGCTACCTCGGCTCGAATGTGACGAGCCAGGCCGCGCCCTTACCGGGTCGCCGCCATGCATACGCCTACGATTCCATCGGCAACCGGCAGTGGTCCAATAGCACCGGTGTCAGCGGGCTGAGTGACGAAGCAAATTCGAGAGAATTAGGCCGCCCCTTCAGGGCTCTCTGTTCTTGGTTCAACCGTGAAGCCATGGCGTTGCCATGGGCTGGGGATATGGCGCCACTTTGGGACTCCCGATTCCGACTCAGTCACTCACTTCGAACCCATCGCTTCCCCATCGGCAGGGGTTGTATCGCCCCGTTGGGGCTGAGGCATGCTTGTACAGCTTGAGATCATATCGTGCGATGCTGAGGTGGGTTCAACCGCCGGGCCAACAGTCTGTTCATCCACTGGCGCCGAAGATCACATCACACCACCACCGATTTCATCGCCGCCATGGCTGAGAACCATGACCAACGCGCCGTTTCCGCCGCCACCTGCCGCCACTTCTCTTCGCGATTACGCGCTGCTCGGAGCTCGTGAAATGGTCCTACTTGCTTGCATCACGTGCGGCTTGGGGGCTTGTCTGACTCGCCTCTGGCGGACGTTCGTTGCCATAGGTGCGCGTGAGGTAGTCCACAAGGGGCTCGATCATCGGGTCGGGGATGGGAGCACCGAAGACCTTCTGCATCTTCACGACCGTCGCCTGCCAGTAGGCGCGGGGCGACGTCGTGGGCTGGTACTTGACGTACTCCATCGAGTGGCAGGTCAGGCACATCGCATTGACCAGGGCGTAGCCGGGAAGGTCCGATGTCCGGTAAACTTCAGTTTCCGGCGGCAGCGTGATTTCGCGTGGCTTATCCGCAGCGGCCAGGTCGCCGATCGTCGCAATGACTGCAAGGAGCGCGACGCTGAGTTTCATGTGGCGAGAATGTTGACGGTTTCGACGACGTTGCGCATGTAGCCCGCAGGGTTCCAGCCGGCGACGAGCGGCTGGATTTCGCCGGCACTGTTGCTCGCGCGCGACATCAGAACGTGCCTTCCCCGCCCGGGGGCGAATGTAGCTTTCCATTCACGAAAGGCGAATCGCCCCAGGCTGGCTCCCAGGTGCGCTTCGCTCCAGGAACGACCGCCATCGGAGGAAAACTCCACGGCGCGAATGCCGCGGCCGCTGTCGAAAGCGATGCCTCGGACGGTGGTTTCATGTCCAGCCGGGACCGTGGCGTTGTCGGCGAGACTGGTTATGAACGAGCGTATGGTGAACCGGCTGATCGGGATCGTGGACTGCGGCGCCGAACCGGGTTCGATGTTCGCACCGGGTGTATCTGGGATGCGATAGGCCGACTTCATCCAGAAGCCCTCGTATACGGATTTCAGCACCTCTATGCGATTAACATGCTTCACCCAGTACGTGCCATAGTATCCGGGCACGATGAGCCGAAGGGGATAGCCGTTCAGCATGGGGAGCTCCTCACCGTTCATGCCCCAGGCCAGCATCACTTCTCCATCGCGGGCATGGTCGATGTCGAGCGCCTTGACAAAGTCGGGGGTAGTGTCGATCGGGCCGCGATCGAGTCCGTCAAAGGAAACCTGGCGCGCGCCCGCCTGCACGCCCGCGGCATCCAGCACGGCGCGCAGGGGAACGCCCGTCCATCGGGCGCAGCCCATGGCGCCGTTTCCGAGCTGCCCACCGTTGACGCGCGGGGTGAAGAACCCGCGGCTGTTGCCGGAGCACTGGTTCACGGCCACCAGATCGACGGACTTCGCGATCCGCTTCAACTCGTCGAGCCGAAGTTCAAGGGGCGTGCTGACTGCGCCGGCAACACTCAGGCGAAAACTCGCGGGATCGACCCGCGTCGGAATGTCGCTCAGATGATAGCGGACGAAAAACGCATCATTCGGTGTGAGCAGGCTCTCGTTGAAGATGGAGAACGGAGTCTCCAGCTGCGGTGGTCGGGTCGAGAGAACGAGCAGTGGTCGTTTCCCCGGGAACTTCACCAACTCGCGCACGCCATTGGCAAACGGAAGCTCCGCGGTCTCCGCCCCGCTCAGGCGGCTGAGTCCGCCCGCCAGACCACTGCCTGCTGCAAGGAGTCCGAGTCCTTTGAGGAATTCGCGGCGATTGGATGAATTGGGCTTAAACGGATTCATCGGAATGAGGGTGGGGCGACTGCGCGCCGCTCCGTATACCTTGAGAGAAAGCCCGGCTTCGTTCCAGTCCTATTTTGCCTTCGACCGGGCGCGAGTTGCCGCCGAACGCGCCACGACCCAGTCGATGACCTGCCGGTCATTGTCGCCCGCGCGCCAGATGAGGCTCAGGAATTCCTGCGGATGAATGTCATGGGACGTGAAGAAACCACGGTCTCCGCCGCAACTGTACATCAGCGATGCCGGCAGTTCGCCGCGCAGCTTGGCGCGCGCCTTGGGAATGATGCGCGGCAGCCATTCGATCCCCTGCGCCGCCGCTGACTTTGGCGGCAGGCTCGCGGCGTCCAGCACATGCCTGCTCGGGATGCCCTCCTGCACGTTGAGGAAATAGTCGCGGCGGATGAGCTCGATTCCCAGCGCGATGTCGTAGCCGGGTTCTCCATCCCCGACATCGTCCTCCGCGTAGTCGTACAGGTGTTGTGCGGTCAGGCCATTGGACTTCAACCATGCCTCCTCATCGGGCAGGAAATAGGATCCTGATCCCCGGCGGCCGTCGCGATAAAGTGAAACGGCCTTGTCGTAGAGTTCGCGAAAGCGTCTGGCGAAGGTGTAGTGAATCATGGATGGGCAAATGGATTCACTCTTCGCAGAATGGCCAGCAGGGAGGCGAGAATTGTTCCTGCGCCCCGGACATCAGACGGGCTTGAAATCGATCTGGCGCTTGAATCTATCGACTGCCGATACAACGACCTCGAGTTTGCCGCCGATGGTCAGCCTGCGTTTGTGGCGCCGGCCGATCAGCGCGCCGCCGTCGGGGGTGACGCCATAGACGTCGTCGCTGAAGGCGTTGAGCGAAACAAAACCGAAGGTCATGGACTCGGTCAGCTCCACAAAGAGCCCCTGCCCGCGGACGTCGGTGATGACCGCCTTGAAGATGGTCTTGTCCTTCTTGAGCAGTTCGCGCTCGAAGAACTCCGCCAGCTTGATCTTCTGCGACTCGCGCTCCGCCTCCTGGGAGTTCGTTTCGGTGAGACTGAGGTGTTCGCCCAGGCTCTCCATCTGAGCCGCGGAATAGGCCGCTTTCGAACGCCCGGCCGCGCCGCCACTGTGGCGGGGCAGCAGGTTTTCGAACACGCGGTGCACGACGAGATCGGAGTAGCGGCGGATCGGAGAGGTGAAGTGCGTGTAGTCCGGCTTGTTCAGCCCGTAGTGCCCGTCCGGAGAGGCGCGGTACACGGCCTTCTTGAGGCTGCGCAGGACCTGGGTGCGCAGCGTGTAGCCTTGGGGATGAGAACGAAGTGTCTCCAGCAGCTTCACGAGTTCGCTGCGTCTTGTCAGATCGCCGGTCTTGATCTGGAAGATGGCGAGCTGGTCCCGCAGTTCCGAAAGCTTGTCGTCATCGGGCTTGTCATGGACGCGGTAGAGCGAGGCCAGGTGACGCCCCCGGGTGGCATGCGCCACGGCCTCGTTGGCGGCGAGCATGAACTCCTCGATGAGCTGGTGGCTCTCGTCGTGCTCGATCCGCTCGATGCGGTCCGCGTAGCCGGCCTCGTCGACGAAGATCTTGGTCTCGGGCATGTCGAGATCGAGCGAGCCCGCGGCCATGCGCGCCTCGCGCAGGCGTTTCGCGATGCCCCAGAGCGTGCGGATCCACGACTGCAATTCGGAAAGCTCGCGGTCCTTCAGGGAGTTGAGCGCGCGTCCCGTCGATCCGGTCTGATGGCGCGCGGGCAGGGGAAGGCCGCGAATCCGGTCGAGGTCGTCGGTGAACAGAAAGGCGTAGGCCTGCCTGTACGTCAGGCGCTTGCGGCTGCGAATGACGGTGTTGGCGAAACGCGTTTCCTTGATTCTTCCCTGGCGGTCAAATGTCAGGAAAACCGCCTTGCAGAGGCGGTCCTGCGCCTCGACGAGCGAGCAGAGGCCGTTCGAGAGTTTCTCGGGCAGCATTGGCACGACCGTGCCGACCAGGTAGGTGGAGTTGCCGCGGCGCTGCGCCTCGCGGTCGAGCGCCGTGCCGCTGCGCACGTAGGCGGAGACGTCCGCAATGTGAATGCCCACGCGGGTCTCTCCGTGTGCGCGCGGCTCGATGCTGAGGGCGTCGTCGAAGTCCTTTGCGTCATCGGGATCGATGGTGAACACCGGTTTCTGGCGGTAGTCCTCGCGGCCTTCGATTTCGGCCGGGGCGACCGCGTCCGGCAGGGCGGCGACCTCCTTCAGAACGGCCTCAGGAAAATTCGGATCGAGTTCGAACTTGCGATAGACGCCGAGAAGCTCGGCGCGCGGCTCGAAGGTTTTGCCCAGACGCTCAACCACCTCGCCCTCCGGGGCCTTGTGCCGCACGGTCCAGGGCTTGAGCCGGACCACCACCTTGTCCCCCACCGCCGGCACCGGCCTTGTCCGGCCCTGGGCCGGATCGGGCACGGAGATTTCATGAACGAACCGGGGGTCGTCGGGCGCGACGTAATAGGCGGTGCGAATCTTGCGCAGTTCGCCGACGATGGTGTCGCGCGCCCGCTCGACGACGGAAAGCACGCGACCCCGCTGTTCGCGTTCGCCGCCGAAGACGCCCTTGCCTCGGATCTTTCCGCCGCCGGAGCGGGCCAGGACCTGGACTTCCACCCGGTCGCCGTGCATGGCGACGCCGGTGTCTTCGGCCGGTATGAAAATTAGGTCGGGGGCTGGTCCGCCCTGGTTGATTTTCCGATCAGGCGTGACGAGTGCGTGTCCGCCCTGGCGGAAACTGATGCGACCCACGAGAGCGCCCCGCGAGGCGGCGCGCGAGGTTGCGCGCGGAGCCGCGAGGGCGATGCGGTCGCCCTTGACGCGGTCGATCCTGCCCGCGGACGAGAGCAGGCGGATCTCGTGCGCCAGCGCCCCGCGCATTTTCCTGTCGACGCCGAGTGCGCGGGCGATGCCGGCGTCGTCGAGCGGTTTGTAGTCTTCCCTGTGGAGGAGTTCGATCAGCCGTTCATTCAGCTTCTTCATCAGTTCTGTTTTTCTGCCGCCGGGGCCGGAGCCTTGGCGGCAGGCAGAATCAGCGCGTGAGAGATCCGCTCTGGCGAGAAATATCGTTGGGCCAGGGCATTTATCTCAGCGACGGTGATGGAAGCGTAGTCGGCCTCCCGGCTCCGCGCCCAATCCAGAACCTCGGGCCGCTCCTGGGCGCGGGACAGCACGCTGTTGAGCCAGTAGTTGTTCGTCCGGGCGCTTTCGCGAATGCTCGTCAGCGTGGGCAGCTTGGATCGCTCGAGTTCATCCGCTGTCGCCCCGTCCTCTTGGAGGGAGGCGGAAATGGCGCGGATTGCACCGGCTATCCTGTCTGCCATCGCGGGGTCTATGTCGACCGAGGAGGCGATGTATCCGTAGCCGGGAAGGATGTCGCTCGAGAAGCTCCGCGTCGAAGGACTGTAGGTTCCCCCCATGTCCTCGCGCAGCTTCAGCCGCAGGCGGTCCTCCAGGACGTTGGAGAGCATGCCGAGCCTGCGACCGACATGCACGTCGAGGCTGTCCGTCGTCGGCCAGTAGAACATCGCGAGCCCCTTTGGGATCTGCGAATCGATCATGAAGGTCCGGTCAAAGGGAGTGGCGGGGAACTTGACGTGCGTGAGGGAGGAGATGTCGGGCCTTGGTTCGCGCTCGGGCAGTGCGCCGAGTGTCTGGCTGATTGCCGTCAGCGTGGCGTCGATGTCGATGTCGCCGACAATGGAAAACTCGATCGCGCCACGGGTGAGCTGCGGCGTCATCCAGGCCTTCACCTCGTCAAGCGTGCGCGACATCAGGACGTCGCGCGGAGGCAGGCCGAACCGCGGATCGCCGCCGGCGAGAAGACTGGCGATGTCAGTCGACAGCGGGCCGTTGGAGGTGTGTTTGAACCCGAGGTACATCTGGTCGAAATTCTTGCGCGCGAGGCGGAGCGATTCCGGGCGGTAGCCGGGATCTGTCAGCTTTGCGGTGAGCAACTGCAGCGTGAGCAGGAGATCGCGCGGGGTCGTCGAGCCGCCGAATCCGATGTGATCCTGGCCCATGCGCAGGCCTACGCTGACGTTCCTGCCGGAAAGGATGCGCTGGAGGTCGTCGGTGCTGTGGCGCCCGAGGCCGCCCGCGTCGAAGGTGGCGTTCGCCAGGGCGACGAGGCCGCGCTCGCCGACGGGTTCCGAAAGCGCGCCGATGCCGACGCGCGCGAAGAGGTGGATGCGTCCGGCCTCGTAGGGTGTCTTCTTGAGATTGACCCGAACGCCGTTCGCAAACGTCGCCTGTGTGATGTCAAGGTCGTCGATGTGCGTGCGTGACTCGATTTTTCCGGCCGGGCCGAAATCGGTGTAGCTCCATGCGACGGTGGACTCGCCAGCGGGTGCGGCGACCTCGGTGGCCACGGATTTCCGGTAGGTGCTGGTGATGGCGGCCTCGGAGTCGGGGATTGTGGCGTTGCCGCTGACAAAGACGAAGCGGTGATCACTCTTCCATGCATCGCGCAACGCCTGCAGGCATTGTTCGGGTGTGATCTTCTCCAGTGCGGGCTTGGTGATTTCGAGATCGGTCTTTGGGTGGGAGGAAACATTCTTGTACAGGATGTTGTTGGCGATTTCCCCGGCGATGGACGGGGAGCGGCGGGTGGAGGCGGACTTTACGGCCTGTTCCAGGTTGTTGATGAAACTGGCGCGGACCTCGTCGAGTTCGCCTTGATTGAATCCGTACTGGAGCGCGCGGCGGAGCTCCTGTTCGCCGACAGCGAGCGCGGCCTGCCACTGGTCGGCCTTGGCGGTGAGGTCGAGCGTCGCCTCGCGCAGGAAGTCGAACTGCTCAAAGACGCCGGTGCTGGCGCTCAGGAACGCGGCATTCTCCTTTTTCGAAAGAATGTTGAAGCGGCGGTTGATCATGGCGCTCGCCAGTGAGCGCGGCAGGTTCTTTGTGCGGTTGAAAACCGTGTCGGGTTCGTGGGAGTAGGGAAAGAGGCTGCTGATGCTGATCGACGTGCTCGGCGCCTCGGGCTCGGCATGGAAATGGGCGTGAATGCCGGGTGTCGTGACGATCCTGCCCAGGTCCGGTTTCGGCTCCGCCGGTGCTCGTGCGGACATGGGGGAGAAGGTGGAGATGATCTGCTTTTCGACGGCGGCGACATCGAAATCGCCGACGGCGACGACCGAGATGAGTTCAGGCCGGTACCACGCGTTGTAGAACTCAACGAACTCGCTGCGAGGCGCCTTCTCAATGACCTCGACCAGGCCGATGGGAAGCCGCTTGGGGAAGAGCGTTGAGCCGAGCATCTGTTCGAATTGGGCGACGAAGGTGCGGAAGCCCACGCTGTCTCGGGCGCGTTTTTCGCTGAGAATGATGCCGCGCTCGCGGTCGATTTCCGCGGTCTGCAGGAGAAGGCCGCTGGCGTAGTCGGAGAAGACGCGGAGACCCTCGGCGATGGTGGTGTCGTGGGTGTCGGCAAGCTCGAGCAGGTAGAGTGTGCGGTCGAACGAGGTCGAGGCGTTGGTGTCGCCGCCGAAGTTCATGCCCATGCGCTGGAAGAACTCGATGAGTGTTCCCGGGGGGTAGTGGGTGCTGCCGTTGAAGGCCATGTGCTCGAGGAAGTGGGCGACGCCGCGTTGCGGTTCGGTTTCATTGAGCGAGCCGGCTTCAACCAGAAGACGCAGGGATGCGCGTCCCTTGGGCTCGGCGTTTGCGGCGATCGCGTAGCGAAGACCGTTGGGGAGCTTGCCGAAACGGATCGCAGGGTCGGGTTTGATGTCGCTGCTTTCGAAGGCGAACGCAGTCGTTTCAGAGCGGCTGTAGGGCGCAAGGAGCGCGAGCGCCGAGAGCAGTACAAGGGGTGCTCGTTTCAGAAAGGACAAACGAAGTGTCATGTCCAATGAAGCAGAGGAAGCGGACGAGCGGTCAACGGGATAGGGTTCGCCGGTGGCGATTGGTCCGAAAGGACCAAGGGCAATGCATGTGCACCATGGGACTTGGCGCGCGGGGTCGGCGGGTTCTCCCTTAGACGAACAAGCCGCGGAATGCACCTACATGCCTGTAATTTTTATACAGGGGGCTTGCATGTGAACGGCTTGGAACCAAGGTGGGGCTGAAGTTGAACCATGAGCACCGACTCATCTTCGAACCCCGTCGAAATTGAGGTCCCGGCCGGCGCAGGCTTCCTAGGAGAAGACCAGCGGTGGTTTGCTCAGAAAATTCTCCCTCACGCGGGCCAGCTGCGAGCGTACCTCCGGAACACGTTTCCCGGGGTTCGCGACGTCGATGACATCATGCAGGAGTCGTACCTGCGCGTCTGGCGGACGCGCGGCGACCAGTCGATACAATCACCAAAGGCATTCCTTTTCCGGGTCGCGCGCAACCTTGCGCTCGACATCCTGCGGCGCGGGCGGCGGTCGCCGGTGGAGACCAAGGAAACCCTTGCCGATCTGCCCGTGCTCGACCGCGCCCGCAATGGCGTGGAGCAACTGGGTGACAGCGAGCAACTGGGTCACCTGGCGGAGGCCGTTGCGAGCCTTTCACCGCGGAGCCGTGAACTGATCGTGCTCTGCCAGATTCAGGGCCTGACCCACCGGGAGGCCGCGCTTCGACTGGGACTCTCACTCAAGACGGTGGATGAGCACATCCTCCGCGGACTTCGACGCCTGGGCCAGGAACTGCGCAGGCGCGGCTTCAACGGTTTGAACGGATCATGAAAACACCGCATCGCAACGACACCCATTCCGATTCCGAGGCCGCCCGCGAGGCGCTCGCCTGGGCGGTCAGGCGGGGTGATGGCGAGTCATTGGTGGGCATGATCGACCGCAGCACGCGCCGGAGGCGCCGCCGCCGCACGGCGATTCTCGGCGCTGCGCTGTTGTTGCTCGTGGCGGCGGGAGCATTCACATGGCGCACGACACCGACCGGGCCTGCCTCTGCGCCGGCGGCCGCTTCGCCAGCTTCGATTGTTTCTCGCGGGCCAGGCGTCCGCGTGCTGGAGGACGGCACGCGCGTGGAATTCGCGGATGGCGCGCAGTTCCGCACGGAGTTCACGGGTGCTTTCAGGAAAGTAACGCTCGAGAAAGGGCTGGCTTTCTTCCAAGTCGTCCACGACACGTCGCGGCCGTTTGTCGTGAAGGCCGACGGCATCGACGTGCGCGCGGTGGGAACGGCGTTCGCCGTGGATGTGCGCTCGATCCGCGTCGACGTGATTGTCTCGGAAGGGCGCGTTGCGGTCGGGAACTCCAGGCTTCCGGATCGCTCCGGCGCTTCCGACATCATGGTTGGCGCCCGCGAGCGCGTGAGCATCGATCGCGCATCCGCGCAGGCTGGGTCCGTTCAGGAGCTTTCGAATGAATCGCTCGCATCCGAACTCGCCTGGCGCGTGCCGCTCCTTGAGTTCAGCGGCACACCGCTCGCGGATGCGATTCCGATGTTCAACGCCCATTCGCGCGTGCGATTGATCCTGTCTCCCGAACTGGGGGAACTGCAGATGAGCGGAGTGCTGCGGGCCGACAACACCGGCGCGCTGCTGCGGCTGCTTCACGATGAATTTGGCGTGGAGGCGATTCAACGCGCCGGGGACGAGCTGCTGCTTCGCCGCTAGCCCGGCGATGTTTGTGGCAGGGATGGTGGCGCGGGATCGCCTGCCGGAGCAGAATTGGAGTCGATCGAAAAATTCCAATGCGTGTGTAGGTGCGATGACGTGCGTCGTCGTCTGACTCTCTGTATGAAATCGCCCCAACTTCCGTTTCTTCGCACTTTGCGCGCCGTCCTGGTTTCCATAGCGGCGGCCGCCGTGTGCATCGCGCAGACCGGTGAGAAGAGCCGTTCTGAAAAATCATTCGACATTCCCGCCCAGCCCGCGGCGCGTGCGCTCAGGATCTTCGCCACGCAGGCGGGCGTCGAGGTCGTCTTCGGCACCTCTGCGACGAACTCCGTCCGATCGCGCGAGCTCAAGGGCTCCTATCAACCCAGTGAGGCGATCCGCCGCCTGCTGGATGGCACGGGGCTGAGCGCGGTTCAGGATGAAAAAACCGGAGCCTTCACGGTTTCACGGGACCCGGAGCCGCCGAAATCGGCACCGCGCGGCGCGGACCGGCCTGACCGCGTCGTTCCGGCGACGAGCCCCGCAAACGCCAGCAGCGCCAATGAGCGCGGCGAGGAAACGATCACGCTCACGGCCTTCGAGGTGACCTCGACGATGGGGAGGGGATACACGTCCAGCAATGCGGCGACGGGGTTCAAGACCAATGAGGTGCTCCTGAAGATTCCCCAGGCGGTGTCCGTGGTGACGCGCGATTTCATGGACGACATCGGATCGGTCCAGACGACGGACATCATGGCCTTCATAGGAGTCGGAAATTTTTTTCGCGGTGACTCCTTCTCGATACGCGGCACCCGGATCGCGTACGCCCTCGTCGACGAGATGCCGGAGAACGGCTATGTCGACAATGTCTTTGTCGATTCCATCACCGTCATTCGCGGTCCCGCGGCCACCCTTTACATGAACGCCTCGCTGGGTGGCCTCATCCTGAAGACCTCGAAGGCTCCGCTGCCCGTTGCCCGCCAATCGGCGCGATTCAAGGTTGACGACACCGGATTCTACCGGGGCGAGATCGACAGCACCGGCCCGATCGGCAGCCTCGGCGACGTCAAGTTCTATTACCGCCTGGTCGGCGCCTATCAGGGGGGCGACAGCTACTTCAAGAATTCGATCGACCACCGGAAGGCCATTCACCCGACACTGGATCTCGTCTGGAACAAGACCAAGGTGCGTTTTGCGCTTGAATACCAGGATGTCCTCCTGACTCCCAACGCCAACAATATCGTGACGCCAACCGGGGAACTCTACACGGGAGCGGGCCGCGACGAGGCGTACTTCGCCCCCGGCACGATGCAGACCACTCTCCGGCGCAACATCAAGATGTTCGTTTTTCAGAAGCTAGCCGACGAATGGGACTTGAAGCTTTCAGCGAATCGTCTGGCTGTGCGAACACTCGCGGGCATCGCCTTCCCCTCGGGTGGTGTGAACTGGCCGGCGCAGACAATGACGTTCACCGCCCGCCGCAACAACTCCATTGCGGATTACGACAGCATCCTTCTCGACGTCAACGGCCGGTACAAGCTCGGCTCCTTTTCACAGCAGAGCACACTTGGCTTGAGCTACGACAGGGAGATAAGTGAAGGTCGTTTCTGGGGCTCGGCGGCATTCGGCAGGGTTACCGTTCCGATCAACAACCCCCAGATGGATCTGATGCATGTGCCGCGCGCGGAGGACTATGTCGCGCCAGCCAATCCTGGGGGCATAGGCACAACCTATCGCGGCAACGCCTACTTTCAACAGGTGATGGACCTCATCCCTGAGCGTCTGTCCCTCGTGGGAGGAGTGACCTATAGCAAGGTCAAGTCGAACAACGTTGCCAACAGCGTCACGCGGCCGCCGGCAACCACGACAGAGGGATCAGACATCATCCATCGGTACGGCATAACGTACAACATCACCAAGGATCTGATCGCGTATGCGATGGAATCGACGACCTTCGCTCCGCAGAGCAACCGCGACATCAATCTCAATGTGCTTCCCGTGGTTGTGGGGACGGGTCGCGAGGTGGGTTTGAAGACCGCATTCTTCGAGGGGCGCCTGTCCTCGACGCTGGCGGTGTTTGACATGAAGCTCACCAACCAGTCCTTTTTCGCAGGTGTGCGGCCGGACGGCATCAGCTACTTCGCGCCAATTGGCACGACCTCTCAGAAGGGCTTCGATATGGATGTCACCTACTCGACCGGGAAAGGCACCCAGCTTATCGCCACGGCGTTCCGTGGAAAGGTGCGCGATCAGGCGAACAACCCCGTTCCAAATTCCACGCGGCAGACGATCAGCTTCTTCGGCAGGCACGCGTTTCAGGATGGACCGCTCCGCGGTTTCACCATCGGCGGCGGATATTCGCGCATCAGCGGGCGGACGGTCAGCACGTCGAACTACGTCACCGGCCTGACTCCCCAGCCGCCGCTCATCTATCTGAAGCCCGGCAACAATGTCAGCGCATTCGTTGCGTATCAGTTCAACCGCAATCTTTCCGCCCGCGCCAACGTGGAGAACGTGCTCGACGAGGCGTATGCTTCGGGAGCCCAGACCGCCTATTTCGTCGACCCAAGCCCGCCACGCACCGTGTCGCTGACCGTTGACTACAGGTTCTGACGTCACATTCTGTGCGCATGGATTCGCCGAAATTTGCCGCGACAGGGCGGTGTGCCGGCTCACGCTGGATCCATGTTGCGGCGATTCTTTCGGTTCTGGTCGGTTTTGGAGGGATCGCCTGCGTTGCACAGGAGTCGGGTGCGCCCGCGGATGCAAGGCCCTTGGAGCGCGGGACTGTCCTGCAGCACCGTTACCTCAACATTCCCGTAAGAACAGATGCTCCCCGGCGGACAATCTCGCTGCTGGTTGACGGCGAGATCGTTCGGGCGTTTGAGGTGGAATTGGCGGACGGGCCGCCGGATTTCTGGGCCTTTCTGGAGATCGGCGAATGGAAAGGCCGCAGCGCCATCCTGCGCCTGGATCCCGCTGGCGTGCTTTCCTCACCGGAGGCACAGTCAGCATCCCGAAGCTGGCCGCTCACTTCGGACGCCCTCAACCAGGTGCGATTCTCGGACGAAATCGAGGAGAGCGCCTCGCTCTACCGAGAGCCGTGGCGCCCGCAGTTTCACTTCACCACCAAACGAGGCTGGCTGAACGATCCGAACGGACCGATTTACGCGTACGGCGAGTATCATCTCTTCTACCAGCTGCAGCCGTACAGCCTGAAATCGTTCAACGGCGACAAAGCCTGGGGCCACGCGGTCAGCCGCGACTTCGTGCACTGGACTGAGCTGCCCGTCGCCCTTCATCCCGATCGAACGGGCGGCGTCTGGTCGGGTTCGTCGGTGATCGACACGAAGAACCTGCTGGGACTGCAGACGGGCCCGGAGCCGCCGATGCTGCTTTTCTACACGGCCACGGGACGGTCCGCCATGAATCCCAAGGCGCCCGCACCGACGGATTTTGTGCAGGCAATTGCCTTCAGCAACGATCGCGGGCTCACCTGGACGCGCTATGCGCACAATCCGATTCTGGCCAACGTCTCGCCGCAGAACCGGGATCCGCAGGTGTTCTGGCACGAGCCGTCCCGAAGGTGGGTCATGCTGTTGTATGTTGGCACTCCCTATTCCAACCCCGGCAACCACTACCAGGCGCGCATCTTCACGTCGGACAATCTCCGCGACTGGACCTATCGGAGCGCCATCGACGGGCTTTTCGACTGTCCGGCATTGTTTGAGGTGCCGATCGAGGGCAGTCCGTCCGAAACGCGCTGGATCGCCCACAGCGCCAGCATGAAATATCGCGTGGGCCGTTTTGACGGGGAGACGTTCGTCCCGGAGACCGACTTCATCGCCTCGCATCAAGGCCGGGTGGGAGAATCGGCGTATGCGCCTCTGATTTTTCGAAACACGAACCAGAGCCGCCCGGTTCAGATCGGATGGCTGGCCGATCTGAGGTTCAGCGGCAGCCGCCAGGCCATGACATTTCCGTGCGAGCTTGTGCTGCGCCGAACATCCGAGGGTCTGCGCCTCCGATGGAGTCCCGTTGCCGCTCTCGAGAATCTTCACGGCGCAAGGTCGGGCTGGCGTGGCGTGCGTCTGGACCCGGCGCGCGTATCGCCGATCCGGACGCGGGGGCGCTACCTCGACCTGCAGGCGCAGCTTCGGCTGGATTCCGATGCGGAATGCGAAATTTCGGTGCGCGGGCGATCGCTCACCGTGCATGCGGCGTCGCAACAAATCACGTTCGGCGACTATTCGCTGCCGATCGCGATGAAAGATGGACGCGTGCAATTGAGACTGCTGGTGGACGAGACTTCGTGGGAGATATTCGCTGAAGATGGACTCGTCTACCTGCCGTTGGTAGTAGCGATGGCTCCTCTGGACCAGAACGTGTCGGTGACTGCGCGAGGCGGCGCAGTTCAGGTGGATTCGTTGGACGTTTTCGAGGTCAAGTCGATCTGGCCGACTGCAAAAGGCGCAGCTCGATGAAATCGTGGTTCATGTTCGAGTCGATCTCGACAGCGGCAATTCGCGGTGCCGGCTTTCGACGGTTCCATGCCGCCATACTGGCAGTGTGCCTCGCCGGCATTTGCCGGGCATCGAGCCCCGACCCGGAGGTGCTGGTGGATGATCCTCGTGTGCGAGTGACATTCAGCCCGCCGAGCGAGATCATCCATGATGGGCTCCAACCTTTTCTCACGATCACAAGGACGGGGGCGCTCATCGTGCAGTCGCAGCTGTCCGCAAAATCCTTCCCGAGCTCGCGCATGGCCTATCACAGCCTGCTGGCTACATCAATTTCCCGGGATGGAGGCGCCACCTGGCAGAGCATCCCGTTGAAACCGGGTGACAACGGCCTGAACATGGAGGGAGGCGCCGTGCAACTGCGCGACGGTACAATCCTGGCGCTGGACACGTTTGTGACGCCTGGACCGCGGGCGGGCACCGGCGTCGGCCAGCTCTATGTTTCCCATGATGACTGGCGGACGCTCGAAGGACCCATTGAAGTTTCTTTCGATCTGCCGGGAATAGATTACAGCAGGTCATCCGATGACAGCGGAAAAGTTCACGCTGCGGCGCGCTTGCACCGCCGCATCCTGGAGCTTCCCAACGGGGACCTCCTCACCACACTTTACGGCTGGTTCGATGGCGATGACGAACCTGCCGCTTACATGCCGACCATGAAGCGGTCGAGAGTCGTGCTGCTGAGGTCGAGGGATCGCGGGCGACATTGGACACTGGCGTCCACCATCGCCTCGGGCCGGAAGGTCGGCACCGAAGGCTACAATGAGCCTGTTATCGCAAGGATCAGCAGCGGTCCGAACAGCGGCCGCCTGATCTGTCAGATGCGAACCGGGCGTGAGCAGCGGGAGGCGGTGTCGGACGATGACGGTCGCAGTTGGAGCGAGCCGCGCACGCGGGTCTATGCGGATCTTGATGTCTATCGCACCGAAAAATGGAGGGACATGTTTTTGGGGGTCAAGGACAGGAGCGGTCGCGAAATCGTGGGCAATCCGGTGGAGATGATTGGCGCGGTGGTGGATCCTGACTTGATCGAATTGCGCAGCGGGCTGCTGGTGGCGTCGTTTGGAGTTCGCGTGCCACCGCGCGCGTGCTGGCCGAGGGCGGAGCATCCCTGGAACGGAAACTATCTGGCCGTCAGCCTGGATCACGGGGAGACCTGGAGCCACGTCGTTCGGATGACCAGCGGAATTCTGACGACACAATACACGGCGATCGGCGAAATGCCCGGAGAGAACCAGATTTATTTTGCGTACGATCTTGGTGACTGGAACAGCGGTCGCGGGCGATCCACATTTGGACGACGGCTCACCATCCACATCCACGGATCGGTGGCCGGGCCGCCCCCCGGCACGCCGCTCGCGGTCAAGGCGGCGGCGGGAAATGCCTTTGATACGCTGATGCATCAGCTCGTTGCGTCGAGCGATCTAGGGACCAACTATGTACTGGATTCACTCAAGGGACGCGCGCGCCGGGAAGTGCCGCTTCAAATCCAGACGGTCCTTTCAGATCCGTCCCATTGCGGGCCGCGCGAACACGGGTGGGCTGTCGACGGCGGAAATGTCGATGCCTATACGCACGCGACGGCGCGCCGGATTCCGGTGCCGGGTAATCGCTCGGTTCTGGCCAAGCTGAGTTTTCGAAGCACACAGGAAGGGGTTTTGGCGGGAGAACACGGGCTTGTGGAATTGCGTCTGTGTCGGGGGACAACCTCTGAAAACCTGCCCCTCCGCATTCGCATTGAGAACGGCGCATTCTACATCCTGGGACTGAATGGCGAGGAGGTTCTGGCCGGCAGCCGGCTGATGCCGGTGTTCACCATGCAGAAAGGCGCCGCCTACACCGTGAAGGTGCTCCTTTTCGAAAAGGGAATATACGCGCGTTTGAGCGGCGGGGACATTCCAGGACTCGGTCTGGATCTCGTCATCCCGGATCGCTACCGTTTCATTCCCGGCTTGCCGGGATTCGGGCTGGCGGCGAATCCCCGCGCTGAGGGCGGGGATCTGGCGGTTTTTGACTGGTCCGTTTCGCCGGTCGGTCCTTCAGGCCCGTGCCTCCTCGCGGCGATCGGTGATTCGATCACGGCAGGCTTGGATCGCGATCCCGAGGCGGAGAGCTACGTCTACCTCGTCACCCGTGCGCTGGGTCAGACACGGGTGCTGAACGTGGGCAGCGGGGGATCGACGACGACGCTGGATGCGGCGCGTTTTCCGTACGAGGTGGCTCCGTTCAAGCCGTCTCTCGTGTGGATTGAAGGGGGCACCAACGACATCGCCGCAGGTCTGTCGGCCGAAAGGATATTCTCCAATCTTGAGCGGGAGGCGGCCCTGATTGACTGGGGAGGGCAGGCTGTGTTCTCGACCGTGCCCCCACGCACGCTTCCGAACGAGGCGCAATACGTCGAACTTGAACGTCTCAACGAGCTGATCCGCTCGAGCGGCAGACCCTTCGTCGATCGGCACCGCATTGTCTGCGATCCCTCGAACCCCAGGCAGATTGCCCCCGCATACCGCATGCCTGATGGCATTCATCTGACGCCGGCCGCCGCCGTACTCATCGCCGATTCGGCGACTCGCATCATGCGCGCAGCCCTCGAATCCGGACCCGCTGCGCGATAAGGAATTTCTCACGCCGAACGATCCCATGTTTCATCAAACTAATCCCAAGGACAATCCAGCGGCATACGCCGATTCGTCCGAAAAGTTGACCGCACCTCTGGTTGTGGCGGTAATGGCTGGCGCCCTCGGAGGACTCCTCTTCGGGTTCGACACAGCTGTCATATCCGGAGCCCAGACTGACCTCGTTGCACTCTTCAAGCTCACCGCTTTTGAGCAGGGCTTCATGACAGCGTCGGCCTTGATTGGTGCAGTCATCGGATCGCTGGCTGCTGCGAAGCCCGGCGATCTGTGGGGGCGCCGCGAGTCGCTCAAGGTTGCCGCCGCATTCTATCTTATCTGCGCCATCGGCTGTGCCATGGCTGAGTCGCTGTGGATGCTGGTTTTGTGCCGGACACTCGGAGGTATCGCAGTCGGTGCATCGTCCGTTCTCACTCCCTTGTATCTGGCGGAGATTTCACCAACGCGCTGGCGCGGGCGGCTCGTCGCCTGCTTTCAGGTTAACATCGTTGTGGGAGTCCTTGTCGCGTACCTTTCGAATTTCGCAATCGGCCGCATGGGCCTTGAGGCCGCTGAATGGCGCTGGAAGCTCGGCGCACAGGCATTCCCCTCGCTGCTCTTCTTTGTCATGCTTTTCGTCATCCCCGAAAGCCCCCGCTGGCTGGTTCTGAGGAGGAGGACGCAGGAGGCGGCTGCCGCGCTGAAGCGCCTGGGAATCTCGCAGATTCAGGCGAGGATCGAATCGTTCGCCAATTCGATTGGCAGTGAAACATCCTCGGCCCCGCTCTTCACCAGAAAGCTCAGAAAGCCCGTCATTCTCGCGATCCTGATCGCAGCGTTCAATCAGCTCGGCGGCATCAATGCCCTTTGGTACTATGCCGATGCGATCTTCGCGGCGGCCGGATTCGGGCGGGATTCGAGTGCCAAGCAGGCCGCCATCCTCGGCGTGGTCAATCTGCTCTCAACCCTCTTTGGCATGGCCGTGATCGATCGGGTGGGGCGGCGGCCGCTCCTGCTTTGGGGAGCGCTCGGATGCGGACTGAGCCTCGCGGGCGCGTCCTGGATCATCGGCAGCGGCCAGCATGCCGGATGGCTCGTCGGATTCTTCGGCCTCTTTGTCATCTGTCATGCCTTCGGGCAGGGTGCGGTCATCTGGGTTTTCATCAGCGAGATATTTCCGACAGCGGTCCGCGGCAAGGGCCAGACCCTGGGCAGTTTCGTCCATTGGTTCATGGCCATGCTGATATCGTGGCTCTTCCCGCTTTTTGCAAAAGAAGCGGGCCAGCCCGGTGCGGGCTTGCCGTTTGCCTTTTTTGCCGGGGCGATGGTCGTGCAGATTGTCGTGATCGCCAAATATTTTCCGGAGACCAAGCAGATCGCCCTGGAAGACATGAGCGCAGCGCTCCGTTGAGGCGGCAGGAATGGAGCGCAACGAACCTTCGCGGGGCCGTCTGCTGCCGGACCATCGCGTCGCCCCGGGATGCATGGAATTGAGTTCTTGGGTGATGGGTTTCTCGCATCCGCGGCCTCATTTTCGTGATTGAGCACCGTTCGAATTCCTCCGCGGGCTGACTTCCCTGTTGCGCTTTTGCGGCCGGGCACGTGATCTCCCGGTGCTATGGCGTATGACTGGCTTAAGGGAGTTGCTGACGACTATGACGTGATCGTCATAGGCAGCGGTCTGGGCGGGCTCACGGGTGCGAATGTGCTCGCGAAGGCGGGGCATCGGGTGCTGCTGCTGGAGCATCACTACCAGTTCGGCGGGCTGGCGACCTGGTTCACGCGCAAGGGGGGACACATCTTCGACATTTCACTGCATGGGTTTCCCAGCGGAATGATCAAGTCCTGCCGCAAGTACTGGACGAAGGAGATCGCGGACTCGATCGTGCAGTTGAAGGACATCCGGTTCGTCAATCCGCAGATGGATGTGTGGACGACCTTCACCAGGGACGACTACAGTCGTGTGCTCATCGAGCAGTTTGGTCTGAGCCGCGAGGTTGTGGAGCGGTTCTACGACCACCTTCGGTCGCTGAACTACTACGACAACAATACCGAGACGACGCGCGAATTGTTTGAGCGGTTCTTTCCCGGGCGGGATGACGTTCACCGGCTGCTGATGGAGCCGATCGCGTATGCCAACGGCTCGACTCTGGATGATCCCGCGATCACGTACGGAATTGTCTTTTCGAACTTCATGGGGGCGGGAGTCTACACCTTCCGGGGCGGATCGGATCTGCTGATCGGAAAGATGATCGCCGAGTTGAAGCGGAACGGCGTGGAGTGCAGGAAACGCGTGCTCGTCGACCGCATCCATGTGGAGGATCGCGATGGAAGGAAGGTTGCCGCGGGGATTGTCAGCAAGAGCGGGCGGGTTATCCGCGCTCGGGCGGTTCTGTCCAACGCCAACATCAAGAACACAATCTTTCGGCTGGCAGGGGAGGATAATTTTCCTGCGGACTATGTCGAAGCAGCCCGTGCGGTTCGCATCAACACATCTTCCTGCCAGGTGTACTTCGGCGTCAGGAAGGGCGAGTCGATTCCCCACATCGGCGACCTTGTGTTCACGTCGCGTGCGGCGAAGTTCTGCAGTGACGAGCTCACGGACTTCCGGACGACGAGCCGCACCTTTTCCGTGTACTATCCCGACACTCGCCCAGGGTCGGAACGATACACCGTCGTGGCATCCTTGAACGGGAGATACCCGGACTGGCAGGCCTTGTCGGAGGACGAGTATGAGGCCCACAAGCGGCGGCTGATCGAGGAGTCGCTCGCCGCGCTGGAGGAGTTCATTCCCGGTGTGAGGGAGAAGATCGACTGGATGGAGGCGGCCACGCCGCGAACGATCGAACGCTACACTACCCACATGAGCGGGACCTCGTTTGGCACGAAGTTCGAGGGATTGAAGGTGTCGATGGACCTGCCCGAAAAACTGCCCGGGCTGTTTCACGCGGGCAGCGTGGGCATCATCATGTCGGGGTGGCTGGGAACGATCAACTACGGCGTGATCACGGCGAATCGCATCGACAAGCACCTCTTTGCGCTCGGCAGGGGAAAGCGGGGTTCCGCCTCCGGGATGTCCAGTCCGGCGGATGCGAGCCCGGGGGCATGAACAAACCCGCGTCGCGGCGCAGGGCGCGAGGCGGGTTTGGCAGAACTATTGCTCGCGCCGTCCGGTGGGAAACTCCCTGACGGAGGCGGCGGAGATTTCGGTCGTGCGGAAACTCAGTCGGGCTTCTTGAACTCCTTGTGCCCCTTCTTCTGCAGGTCGCCGAGCTTGGCAACGAGCGCCGCGGCATCCGCGTTCTTGTTGCCCTTGAGTGCTGCTTCAATCGGTTCAATGTTGGCAATGAATTCGCGCATCTTCTTGTGATAGGCGGCGACAAAGGCCTCGCGCTTGTCGGCGGGCTGGTCGTCCGCGAGCGCCGGTGCGAGAGTCAGCGCATGCTCGGCGGCTGTGCGGATGGATTTGACCAGTTCGAGGGAGTTTTCGTTGTGGGACGGATCCTTCACCTGGCGCCGCAGCTTCTTGTAGGCGTGACTCAGGTCCTCCATCGTCTTGCCCAGTTCAGTTGTGGGTTTATCATCCTTTGCGGAAGCATTTTGGGCGCGAACACCGGGAGCAATGACCGCGCAGATCATGAGGGCTAGCAGCAGTTTTTTCATGCAAGGCAAGTCGGGCAGGGGAAGAAAGGCAGGGCAAATCAATTCCCGAGCCGCTCCGGTCGGGCAGTTGTGGGAGCCGCTCGGATCATGGCGGGGCTTGAATCTCAATGCCGTTCAGCGCTCGCGATCGTCGCTTTCCCCGCTTGCAAGAAAGAATCGAGGGGCGCGCTTCGTCGTGCCCAGGGGACGGGTGCCGCAAGACGCCGCCGGCTCAATTCCCCCTCAGCATCGCACAATGTGATCTCAATTGTCGATGTACCCGATTACTGCTTGTTTTACCGAGTGAAATTCCCATCACAGGTGCGGTGACACTCCGGCAGCGGAGCGGCCTGGCTCGTCACATTCGTGCCGAGTTAACCGATGCCCGCGATCAATGCCCCGCGTCCATTGCTGGCAAATTGGCGGTTTGTAGCGTCGCCATAGTCCGCATAGGCGGTGCCCGCCTCGTGTGCTTTCAGTTTTCTTGGTCACCGCAAAGGTTGGGGGCCGGCCCCGAGGGAATGACTCGTTCGCGCTGGATCAACATTCCGCGCCTATCACTCCCCCGATGGCGGCATTTGGACACAGCTGGGGCAGCCCGCAACCATCCCGATGAATGAAGCCGCCTGCGTGGGTCTTGCGGGCTGTTCCATCGTCAACTCGCCATTCCTCTTCAAGTCCACTTTCGAAAGCGTGTATGTGAAGTAGTGGTCCCGGGGAAATTTGCATCGACAGGGTGAATGCTTGCGGGATCTCTCCATGGGGCGTATGGAGGAGGGCGCGCCGTTGCACCCGAGGATGGGCGTGAAGTTTGTCGCCGGACCATCTCAACCCGGGCATGTCGAGGTTCGAGTCAGGCCGTCGATGCGCGCGGCCGCGGCAGGCGGTTCCATTTCCCGTTTGGAATCATGTGTCGCCGAATTCACCATGGCACCAAGCGCAATCGCGCCTTCCTGCCGGTCATCGCGTGCCGAGACACATTGATGCGAATGATGATGTGTGCCACCATGGTCCCCAGATTGAAGCAAATGCGAAAAGTGAGGTTTGACCCCTTCGGCTTGAGAGAACCTTTTGACGGGGTTGAGACGCCCGTTTTTGGGGCTCCAAGTCAGAAGGGGTCAAACCTGAATGGCGCTTAGATAAGGCGTAAAACTTTTTTGTTGAGAGGTTTGCGGCGGACTGGATCCGGGAAGCGAGCGCGCATGATTTGACGGGATAGCCTGTACATTTCCGCGAGGATTTTTTTGAGACGGCGGTGTTCGGCAATGGCTTGATCAAACCAGTCGGCCTGTTCCTCTGACAATGCGAGGCTGACTGTCTTTGCGTTCACTTTTGTTGACCAGGTGAAACGATTTCCAGGCCGGCCCGGGGGGCGTCGGTAAACTGAACCTTGGCTGAGGGGACCCAGGCTTGCGAGTTCGGCCCGAAGCTGGGCGTAGCGTTGTTCCAGTCTGTCAATCGAGGGCATCGAGGAATTGTTGGCGATCGAGGGGAACAAAGTCAACACAGGACTGTCGATATACGGCCACATGCAAACGACTCCCTATTTCCCCTCCATGCGGGCGCTCTGCGCCCCTTTGGGCTCCTGCCTCCGGCAGGCCGCCAGTTCAGCCGGTGACCTGGGCGGCCTGTCCGCTCTGTTCGGATCCTTTTTCCCAGGTCTGCTTGTTTCCTCTGAAAAAGGCCCGGGCAGCCGCAGGCGTCAGTTCGGAAGAGTGGACATCTTCTGGGCCTTTCTCGCCCAGGTGCTCAGGCGCGGTGATTCATGCCGGGCCGCCTTGATTCGCCTTCAGGCCGCCATGGTGGCGCGAGGCGCCGCCCGGCCTTCCGACAACACCAGCGCCTACTGCCAGGCTCGCCAGTCCCTTGATCTCTCTTGGCTTCAGTCGCTGTTCGCATCAGTCAACCGATGGTTCACTCCCCGCACTCCCGGCGACTGGCTCGGACGCACCGTGCGCATCATGGACGGGTCCTGTTTCTCGATGCCTGATTCAGCCGAAAACGCCCGCCAGTTTGACTATCCCGGATGCCAGAAGAAAGGCTGCGGCTTTCCTCTCGGAAAGTTTGTCGGGTTGTTCTGCCTTCACAGCGGTCACCTGATCACTTTCGCCTACGCAACATGGAAGACCCATGAGCTCACGCTGGCCAGAATGATCACCCACCATCTCAAGCCCGGGAATGTCCTCCTGGCCGACCGCCTCTACTGCGGCTATGAGTTTCTCTCCGAGCTGCTGCGCAGAAGGGTCGACTTCGTCATCCGCCTTCATGGTTCTCGCAAGACCATTCGCAACGGCTGCGGCAGCTGGTGCGAAACCTTCAAGCGCGGACCGAAATCCAAGGGAGTTTCCCTCGAGCGCCTCCAGCGCATGCCCGGTCAGATCACCGTGCGCCTTGTCCGCTTCAAAGCACCCTGTCGCGGATACCGCACACAAACCATGACAATCGCCACCTCCCTGTTGGATCGCTCTGCGTTTCCCGATCACGCCATCGCGGCATTGTACATGCAGCGCTGGCACATCGAATTGCACTACCGCCAGATCAAGACCAATCTCGGACTGGATGTTCTTCGCGGGCTTTCCCCCGCCACAGTCGAGCGGGAGCTTTGGATGCACGCCATCGCCTACAATCTGATCCGCGCACTCATGCTCAAGGGCGCATTGACCGGCCAGATTCCCGTGGCGCGCCTCAGTTTCAAGGGCACCCTCGATCTTCTCATGAGCTGGGCGCCACTTGCGACACGCAAGCGACTCCTGCGTCATTTGAAGCAGGAACTGATTGATCGCATCATCTTCGATCTCGTCCCCTTCCGCCCCGGTCGCTCCGAACCACGGGCAAAAAAGCGCCGACCGAAAAACTACCAGTTCCTCACCAAACCTCGTCACATCTTCCGCGTATCTGCTTCTCGTGCCCTCAAATAATGCTTCCCTTCTCGCAACCATCACTGGATCGCTCCCCCTCGGGGCTTAACTTAGCGCCATTCGGGTCAAACCTGAATGGCGCTTAGATAAGGCGTAAAACTTTTTTGTTGAGAGGCTTGCGGCGGACTGGATCCGGGAAGCGAGCCCGCATGATTTGACGGGATAATCTGTACATTTCCGCGAGGATTTTCTTGAGGCGGCGGTGTTCGGCAATGGCTTGATCAAACCAGTCGGCCTGTTCCTCGGACAGTGCGAGGCTGACTGTCTTTGCGTTCACTTTTGTTGACCAAGTGAAACGATTTCCAGGCCGGCCCGGGGGGCGTCGGTAAACTGAACCTTGGCTGAGCGGACCCAGGCTTGCGAGTTCGGCCCGAAGCTGGGCGTAGCGTTGTTCCAGTCTGTCAATCGAGGGCATCGAGGAATTGTTGGCGATCGAGGGGAACAAAGTCAACACAGGGCTGTCTATATACGGCCACATGCAAACGACTCCCTATTTCCCCTCCATGCGGGCGCTCTGCGCCCCTTTGGGCTCCTGCCTCCGGCAGGCCGCCAGTTCAGCCGGTGACCTGGGCGGCCTGTCCGCTCTGTTCGGGTCCTTTTTCCCAGGTCTGCTTGTCGCCTCTGAAAAAGGCCCGGGCAGCCGCAGGCGTCAGTTCGGAAGAGTGGACATCTTCTGGGCCTTTCTTGCCCAGGTGCTCAGGCGCGGTGATTCATGCCGGGCCGCCTTGATTCGCCTTCAGGCCGCCATGGTGGCGCGAGGCGCCGCCCGGCCTTCCGACAACACCAGCGCCTACTGCCAGGCTCGCCAGTCCCTTGATCTCTCTTGGCTTCAGTCGCTGTTCGCATCAGTCAACCGATGGTTCACTCCCCGCACTCCCGGCGATTGGCTCGGACGCACCGTGCGCATCATGGACGGCTCCTGTTTCTCGATGCCTGATTCAGCCGAAAACGCCCGCCAGTTTGACTATCCCGGATGCCAGAAGAAAGGCTGCGGCTTTCCTCTCGGAAAGTTTGTCGGGTTGTTCTGCCTTCACAGCGGTCACCTGATCACTTTCGCCTACGCAACATGGAAGACCCATGAGCTTACGCTGGCCAGAATGATCACGCACCATCTCAAGCCCGGGAATGTCCTCCTGGCCGACCGCCTCTAC
This sequence comes from Opitutaceae bacterium, assembly GCA_015075305.1. Taxonomy (NCBI): domain Bacteria; kingdom Pseudomonadati; phylum Verrucomicrobiota; class Opitutia; order Opitutales; family Opitutaceae; species Opitutaceae bacterium. The sequence continues at coordinate 237,633 of JABTUS010000008.1, forward strand.
TGCGGCTATGAGTTTCTCTCCGAGCTCCTGCGCAGAAGGGTCGACTTCGTCATCCGCCTTCATGGTTCTCGCAAGACCATTCGCAACGGCTGCGGCAGCTGGTGCGAAACCTTCAAGCGCGGACCGAAATCCAAGGGAGTTTCCCTCGAGCGACTCCAGCGCATGCCCGGTCAGATCACCGTGCGCCTTGTCCGCTTCAAGGCGCCCTGTCGCGGATACCGCACACAAACCATGACAATCGCCACCTCCCTGTTGGATCGCTCTGCGTTTCCCGATCACGCCATCGCGGCATTGTACATGCAGCGCTGGCACATCGAATTGCACTACCGCCAGATCAAGACCAATCTCGGACTGGATGTTCTTCGCGGGCTTTCCCCCGCCACAGTCGAGCGGGAGCTTTGGATGCACGCCATCGCCTACAATCTGATCCGCGCACTCATGCTCAAGGGCGCATTGACCGGCCAGATTCCCGTGGCGCGCCTCAGTTTCAAGGGCACCCTCGATCTTCTCATGAGCTGGGCGCCACTTGCGACACGCAAGCGACTCCTGCGTCATTTGAAGCAGGAACTGATTGATCGCATCATCTCCGATCTCGTCCCATTCCGCCCCGGTCGCTCCGAACCACGGGCAAAAAAGCGCCGACCGAAAAACTACCAGTTCCTCACCAAACCTCGTCACATCTTCCGCGTATCTGCCTCTCGTGCCCTCAAATAATGCACGCCTTCTCGCAACCATCACTGGATCGGCTCCCCCTCGGGGCTTATCTTAGCGCCATTCGGGTCAAACCTCACTTTTCGCATTCGCGTGCGACGGGAGGATGCCTTCAACCCGGGGATCCTGCGCCGGTCCTCCGGGGGATGTTTGTGCCGTCGGGAGGCGTCCGAAGCTTGCGGGGGAATCAATCATCCTGACTGCGGCAACGAGCGCCAGCGCGGAAAGGCAGTGCCAGAGCGCATGGGCCTGGACTGGCGATGCGGGGTCGCACAGGAATCCGCCCGGGCGGTCGCCGATCTGAAAGACAATGGCTGCGCCGAACGCCGAGAGTGATGCGACGCATCCCAGAACGGCCCCACGGGTGCGCCGGCGAAAGCCAGTGATGAGGAGGGCCGCGATGATTGATGCGGCAGATGCAACGATGATGACGTCGAGCGCCAGCGGCTTTGTCCCGGCGACCGTCACGTTCCTCGCAGCCGCTCCCGCCGTCGCAAGAGCCAGTGTCAGGATTCCCATGGCCATCCCGTGTCTGTCAGTCCGGGCACCAAACCGCGGGAACATCGAACCCATCGCATGAAGGGTGGCGGAGAGAAGGACCCAGTACATGCCCCCGACATCGAGATGCCGCAGGGTGCGCGATGCGGATGCGTGGTAGAGAAAGCTGCCAATGCCCACGCCGATGAGGGCGATGCCGATCAACCGGACGGTGCGGCTCGAAACCACGGAGCAAAGGAGGAGGGATCCGCCTGCGAGATAGGCGATGTTCGACCAGGCGTTCTGCGGTTCCCGGATGAGGTGTGACATTGCCTCGGCCGAATGCACCGCCTTGCGATTTACCATGAGCTGGGTTCGATCCAGTGCCTCGCCCTGGCGCGGCGGCGCCTCGGGAACAGGCCAATGTTCAGGAGTGGCGACGATTGCGAGCACCCCGATCAAAAGGATGATTGCGGCAAGTGTCGTTGGGAATCCCGTTCGCATCAGACGCTGGGAAATGGGAGTCACTTGTGTGGATCGCGTGTCGCCGGTTTTCTGCGGAGGGATTGAAACCATTGGGGCGGTTCGCGTTGCGCTATTGCGCAAGGCTGGACGATTTTCAAGTGGATTTGTCATGGCTGACATCAGTAGTTGGGTTGCCCATCCGGGGCCGGGGTTGCCCCAGACTTGGGGTAAAATTGGCGGCGACAGGGGAGGGGGCGCGATGCATGAGGTGGGCATGTCGACTTCGGAACCTCCCTCACATTTTCAATCCCTCCTCATTCTGAACGCGCTTTCAGAGGTGGGGCCGGTGACGACCAATCGGTTGCTGGCCGAGTTTGGCGGGGATGCCTGCCAGATTCTTTCAGCGGGATTGGAACGCCTGATGAGCGTTCGCGGGGTTGGCGACATCAAGGCCCGTTCCGTTGCAGGGTGGCGGGAGGCGTTTGACCTCGAAAAGGAGGAATCGCGGATGGCGGCGGCCGGGGTCGGATTCCTCACGGCTTCGCATGCCGGCTATCCGCCGCTCTTGAAGGAGATTCACGACCCGCCCATCGGACTCTATCACAAAGGCACCTACGCGCCGGACAGGCCATGCGTTGCGATTGTGGGCTCCAGGCGCACGACGCTGTACGGCCAGACTGTAGCTGCAAAGCTCGGAGCGGACCTGGCCGGCGCGGGATTCTGCGTTGTCAGCGGGCTTGCCCGCGGCATTGACACCGCCGCGCACGAGGGGGCGCTTTCGGCCGGGGGAAAAACGGTGGCGGTGCTGGGTCATGGCATCGACAGCGTCTACCCCCCCGAGAACCTCCCGCTGTTTCGACGCATCGCCCAGGATGGCGCGCTTCTCACGGAGTTTCCCTTTGCGCGCCGGGCGGATCGTCAGACATTCGCCATGCGAAATCGCATCGTTTCAGGGATGAGCGTGGCATTGATCGTTGTTGAGAGCGACATCGACGGCGGATCCATGATCACTGCGAAGTTTGCGGGCGATCAAGGCCGTCTGGTGTTCGCCGTGCCGGGACGAATCGATCAGGCGTCCAGCGCGGGCTGTCATCAATTGATCCGCGATGGCGCCGCGCTCCTGACCAGCGTTGATGATCTGCTCTCGGAGTTGAGTTATCTCGACGGGCTCAGACCGACTGCAATCATGCCCAATGCGAGTCGCCATGAGTGTCTGGCACCTCCACAGGATCTTTCCCGGGAAGAACACCTGCTGCTCTCCTGCTTCAAGGGCGGATCGATTCTATCGATCGATGCCCTTTGCTCCCTGTCAGGACTGCCGCTGCCGGTAGTTTCTGTCGGCTTGATGCGCCTGGAGCTCAAACGGATGGTGGCAAAACGTGTTGATGGAGCCTTCGAGGCAAGAACCACGCCTTGAGCAGGGCCGGTGGTGCCGGACTCAAAATGAGATCTGGCACCCGCTGAAGAAGCGAATCAGTCTTCAAGGATGCCCCCCAATCAATTCGCCCTGCTTGCGCTGACCCTGGCGGTGACGTCCGCCGCAACGCCCTTGAACGCGGCCCGGCGTGCCATCACGCACGAGGACGTCTGGTTGATGAAGCGGGTTGGGAGTCCCGTGCTCAGTCCGGATGGCCGGTGGGTGGTCTTTCAGATGGTGGAGCCCGCCTATGACTCCAAGGACCAGACGAGCGATCTCTGGATTGTGCCCTCGGACGGCTCGCAGGAGCCGCGCCCCTTGACCCGGACAAAGGGCGGCGAATCCGGCGCCAGTTGGAGTCCCGACGGCCGGCGGCTGGCGTTCTCAGCGAAGCGCGACGCGGATGAGGCGCAGCAGATTTATGTTCTCGATCTTTCCGGAGGAGAGGCTGAACGGGTGACCTCGCTCTCGACGGGTGCCCGGATGCCACGCTGGAGTCCGGATGGTTCAAGGCTGCTGTTCACGAGCGAGGTTTATCCGGGGACCATCGATGATGCTGCAAATCAGAAGGAGGCGAAGCGGGAGAAGGCGCGGAAATGGAACGCCCATGTTTACGAAGGCTTTCCGATTCGGTACTGGGACAAGTGGCTCGACCGGAAGCAGGCGCATCTTTTTGTGCAGGCGGCAAAGGCCGGTGCGGTTCCCCGGGACCTGCTTGCAGGCACACAATTGGTGGCGGAGGCTGGGTTTGCCGGCAGGGAGACTGAATCGGGCGAGGAGATCGCCGCGGTCTGGACACCGGACGGCAGGCAGATCGTTTTTGCCGCGAGAACGGATCGGGACAAGGCGGCCTATCAGACGGTGCCAACGCATTTGTTCGCTGTCGACGCCGATGGCGGGGAACCGCGGAAGCTGACACCCGGCGCCGACAGCTACGGCACGCCTTCCTTCCGGCCGGATGGGCGCGCGATGCTGGCGGAGTTCACTCCCGGTGGTGATGGGCGCGTTTATCACCACAGTCGCATTGCGAGCTTTCCCTGGCCCTTCGATGCGTCGCAGCGCAAGGTGCTCACTGCGGCTTTGGACTTGTCCGTTGGCGGATTTTCGACGAGCGCGGACAGCCGCGCGATTTATTTCACGGCTGAGGACGCGGAGCAGATCAAGCTGTATTCAGTCGGTGCAGCCGGCGGCAAAGTTTCCCCCATTGAAATCGAGGGGACGGGGGTGTTTTCAGGGATTGCGATCAGGCGCGGTGTCATCGTAGCGAATCGGGAAAGCGCCCTTGCGCCGGCCGAGGTCGGCGTCATTGATCCGGGGAGAAGAACCTGGACGCCACTGACGCGATTCAACGATTCGAGGCTGGCGCAACTCGACCTTTCGGCGCTGGAGTCGTTTCGATTCAAGAGTTCGAAGGGGCGCGAAATTCACAGCATGATTGTCAAACCGGCAGCCTTTGATCCGGGGAGGAAATATCCGCTGTTTGTGCTGCTTCACGGGGGGCCGGCACCGCAGTTCAAGGATGCCTGGGGAACACGGTGGAACTATCACCTTCTGGCTGCGCCGGGGTATGTCCTGCTGCTTACCAACTATTCCGGATCGCGCGGGTATTCGGAGGCCTTCGGCCAGGCCATTCAAGGGGATCCGCTGCGTGGGCCCGCCGATGAAATCAATCAGGCCGCGGACGAGGCCATTCGACGATATGCCTTCATCGATGGTTCGCGGCAGGTGGCCGGTGGCGCCAGTTATGGCGGGCATCTCGCTCACTGGCTTCAGGCGACAACGACCCGGTACAAGGCGCTGGTTGCGCACGCGGGACTCGCGAATCTTGAGAGCCAGTGGGCGACGAGCGACGGCATCTTTCACCGGGAGGTTGCGATGGGCGGCCCGGTTTGGGAGCAGGGGAGCGTCTGGCGCGAGCAGAACCCGGTGCGCCTGGCGGGGAATCATGACAAGGGCGCCGGCTGGGTGACTCCCATGCTGCTGAGCGTCGGCGAGCGCGACTATCGCGTGCCGTTCAACAACACGATCGAGTCATGGAGTTTTCACCAGCGACTGCGAATACCGAGCAAGCTGATCGTTTTTCCGGAGGAGAATCACTGGATTCTCCGTGGCGAGAACAGTCGCTACTGGTATTCAGAGGTTCATGCGTGGCTTGCCAGGTGGCTCGGGCAATAGCCTCGATTCGCCCGGGCTCAACAATTACGGGCGGCGCCGCGCACGGCTTTCAGAATCCGCGCTTCTGGAGCTGCACGCTGAGTTCCTGCATGAACGCCTGGGCTTCCTCGGGTTTGGGACGATAGCCGGGCTTGCTGACCTCCGTGAATCCCGGGCGTCCATAGTTGTCGACAATCCATTTTGCGGTGACTCCGTCGCTGAAAGTCACCGAGCCGCTGGCCAGTGCACCGGGGTTCAGGGTGACCTTGTCCACGTCAACGATCACGCCGCTTGCGCCGTCTGATGGCGGAGCATCGGCTTCGTCCATGGTGTCGCCCTCGGCATCCTCCATCGCATCCGCACCGGCCGAAGGCTCATCCATGACAGTCTGGTCGTCATCGCCGCCCGCCGGATTTGCCGCCGGGCGTGACCTTGTCTTTTCCGCGTTCGAAGGGGGCGGGACCTTGGAAACATCCGTGGATTCCGCCTTCGACGGCGGGTCCTTGAGATTCAGGTTCAGGTCGTCCACCAGAAAACGCACATCCATGTAGGTCATTGTGACCGAGAACTGCTCGCGGAGCTTTTTTTGGACGGCAGACAGGTTGTCACCTGCGGCAATCCAGGTGGCGACCGTTTCCTTTTGTTCAGGCGTAAGCGTCATGATGGGATGATTGGGAGGGAGAGTGCTTGTGAAGGATGTGAGTTGACGGCAGCACGCGATTCACGCGCCCATGCGTTTTGAACGTGCGGCAGACAGGCTATACACGCGGTCTGCGATTCCACAAGCCGTGAAAGGCAGGGGGAGAGGGACTGCAGCCGCGGTCAGCGGGAGAGCTGGGCCTTGAGGAACTCCACGCTGCCGCGCACGGAGGAGTCCTGCTCCATCATGATGTCCACGGCCTTGCAGGCGTGGATGACGGTGCCGTGATCTCGACCCCCGAAGGCGTCGCCGATTTCCTGCAGGGAAAGCTTGGTGAGCGTGCGTGCAAGGTACATGGCGATCTGGCGGGGAATCGCGATGTTGTTGGGCCGGCGTTTGCTCGTCATGTCGCCCATTCGAAGCTGATAGTGTTCCGTGACCTTCTTCTGGATCACCTCCACCGTGAGCTGGTGCTGGGCCTGCTCCATGAGCACGTCCTTCAGCAGTTCCTCCGTCGTGGCGAGCGTTATGGGGCGCCCCGTGAGCCCGGAATAGCTGGCGACCTTGATCAAGGCTCCCTCAAGGCGGCGGATGTTCCTTGAAATGTGCTGCGCGATGAAACTGAGCACTTCCGCGGGAGCGTCGAAGCGCAGTGCCGCGGCCTTGGTGCGAAGGATGGCGAACCGGGTTTCGTAGTCGGGAGCCTGGATGTCCGCGGGAAGGCCCCATTCAAATCGCGACACCAGCCGGGCTTCGAGCTTGGCGATTTCCGAAGCCCGCCGGTCGCTGGAAAGGACGATCTGCTTTCCCGATTCGAAGAGCTCGTTGAATGTGTGGAAAAACTCCTCCTGTATGCGCTCCTTTTCCGCGAGGAACTGGACATCATCGATCAGGAGGATGTCCACGCTGCGATAGCGCTGACGGAACCTGGTCAGGGCGTTTTCCTGAAGGCCCTGGATGAATTCGTTGGTGAACTTTTCGGTTGAGAGATAGGCGACCCGGGCTTCGGGATTGTTCTTCAGGATCGTATGCCCGATGGCGTGCATCAGGTGGGTCTTGCCGAGACCCGTGTCGCCGTAGAGAAACAGCGGGTTGTAGGCCTGCGCAGGTGCCTGGGCCACGGCGAGCGACGCCGCGTGGGCCATCTGGTTGTTGTTTCCGACGACAAACGTCTCAAAGGTGTTTCGCTGATTGAGGGTGCCGCAGGAGGATCCGTGGTTGTTTCGTTCGTCGAAACGAGGCGACCGGCGGTGGCCGTGGTTTCGCGCCTTGGGTGCGGGTTGTGCGTCCCCCAGACCGGCGGAATGTGGAAGCGTCGGGGCACCCTCGGATTTCCTCAATCTCACCGTGATCATCCGGCCCGCTGTCAGGCGCAGGCGTTGAGTGATGAGGTCCAGGTAATTGTCCTGGATCCAAAAGGCCGCAAAATCCGTTGGGACGCCAAGAGTCAGTGAATCATCGCTGGATTCAATGCAGCTTATTGGCTCGAACCACAGCTTGTAGACGTCTTCCGGAAAAAGCCCGCGAATGTCATTCTTGGCGGATTCCCAAAGGGAGGGAGACGTTGAAACTGAGGACATGGAAGAGTCAGGAGGGGAGATTATTCACACCCTTTGGTAATCGGGCGCTTGAGAGAGGGAGAAGAGAGGGAAACGTTGAGTCGGGCGATAACAATTCGCGTGCGGCCGGGTGCAGCGGCCCGTCAATCAGGATGGTGTAAATTAATGGTATGCAGATCGTTGAAATGTCATGTGCCGAGGATCATTGAAAGGATGTCGATGTGATCGTTGCGAGCCATGCGGGTGGAAGCAAAAGGGAAGTTCGCTATAACGTTGAACAAAAAGAGCCTTTCAAGAGCAACTTTCTCCCAAGTTATTCACCAGAAAAATGCGGATAAGTTTTCCGGTTTTTTTTGGTTGCCAAGAAATCGCCCGCTGCCCCGCCCGTCGAAGGCTGTCCGCCCCACGTAGTCGAAATCCTGCTACACGGGCCTGTTTCCCCTCCAGGACGATGAAGTTGCGCCGTTGCTACACGGTTTCCGCGGTCTCCGCCGCGGCCGGTTCGATCCATCTTCCATGCTCCCTGAGAAGCTCGATCAGGCGCGCGTCAGCTTGGTCCTGGGGAAGGTTGTACTGCACGCACTTCCTGCCGACGTAGAGGTTGATCCTGCCCGGAGCACCCCCCACGTAGCCAAAGTCCGCGTCGGCCATTTCGCCGGGGCCGTTCACGATGCAGCCCATGATGGCAATCTTGACGCCCTTGAGGTGTCCCGTCTTCGCACGAATGCGCTGCGTCGTGGTTTGAAGATCGAACAGCGTGCGGCCGCAGGAAGGGCAGGCGACAAATTCGGTTTTCGAAATCCGCGCGCCCGCCCCTTGCAGGACGTTGTAGGTCAGCCTGGCCGCACGAACGGGGTCACCCTCCGTCTCAATGCTCACGCAGTCCCCGATTCCGTCGCAGAGGAGCGAGCCCGTGAGAAGGGATGCCTCGATCAGTCGGGAGAGAAAGCTGGCGTCCCCGGCGACCGCCGCATCGGACGTATTGCGGATCCAGACCGGCTGCCGGCACCCCTCAGCGCGCACCGCCGCGGCGAGGGCGCGGTAGGCGCCGACCGCGTGGCCCGGGCCCTGGGCCGGCGCCGCCGCGGGCGCGAACCGCGAATGTGTCACCAAAAATCGGATACAACCGGATGCCCGCATTGCGGCAAGGACGGCCGGAGCGTCGCCGGCCGCCATGGCCGGAGCCAGCGTGCAGCCGTGGCGCGCCGCGAGCTCCGCGAAGGCCTGCAATGCGGGGATGTCATTCCCGCCAAACTCCCGGACAAGGACGATGGGAGTCCGGGTGGACGCGAGCACGGGCTCGAGATCCGCGGCGTCGATGCCAGAATCAAGCTCGAGTGCGAGAAAGGCCGCGGGGACCGGCGGCCTGGCTGCCGCGGCCGCGAGCGCTGAAAGATCGGCATGCGTCCCCACGGGCATCAGAAGTCCCTCGACCGGTGTGTCGGCCCGGATCCGCGTGAAGCCGGTGTCCAGTCCTCCCGTCAGGAACTGCCCCAGCGGGGCGCGCACGACCACGCGCGGAGGATTCTCTCCGCCGACTTCGCAGCCGGGCGCGAGGCTGATCGCGGAGGCTGGGGCGCGCGTGTAACTGAAGGGATCAATGCCGTCGTCGACGGATGGCGGACTATTTTGCGATGCCTGCGATGTGGAGAGTCCGGGACCGGCGCCTTGGGGCGTGCCCCACAACGACATCGCCTTTGCGGCGATCGCGCGAGCAACGGGAATTTCGTAGACGCTGTCCTCGGTCAGCGAGACCCGGATCGTGTCGCCCAGTCCGTCCAGCAGCAGGGAGCCGATGCCGATCGAACTCTTGATTCTCCCATCCTCGCCGTCGCCCGCCTCAGTCACGCCGAGGTGCAGCGGGTAGGCCATGTTCTCCTGCTGCATGCGCGCGACGAGGAGTCGATACGCCTGGATCATGACCTTGGGGTTGGAGGCCTTCATCGACAGGATCATCTGCCTGAAGCCGTGGGACTCCGCGATGCGGAGGAACTCCAGCGCGCTCTCGACCATGCCGAGCGGCGTGTCTCCGTAGCGGTTCATGATCCGGTCCGACAGCGAGCCATGATTGGTGCCGATCCGCAGGGATCGGCCGAGCTCCTTCGCGCGCAGCACGAGCGGCGAAAAGGCCTCGTGGAGGCGCTCGAGTTCCTGATTGTAGTCGGCGTCCGTGTACTCCCGCACGGCAAAACGCTTCTTGTCCGCGTAGTTTCCGGGGTTGACCCGCACCTTCTCGACGTGCTCCACGGCCTCCATCGCGGCCTGGGGAAGGAAATGAATGTCCGCGACGAGTGGAACATCGGCAAAGCCCGCGGCTGAAAACTGCGCGCGGATGTCGCGAAGGCACCGCGCCGCCTGCACGTTCGGGGCGGTGACGCGCACGATTTCGCAACCCACCTCCGCGAGGGCGATCGCCTGCCTGACTGTCGCGGCGATGTCCTGCGTGTCGCTGGTCGTCATCGACTGGATGCGGATCGGGTTGTCGCCACCGACGCCGACTGAGCCGACCTGCACGGGCATGGTCGCGCGGCGGATCGTCCGGAATCGGGAGGTGCAATAGGACAGCGGCATGCCGGCACTTTCCACGCTGGGCCCGGAAATGTCCAACGACGATTGCGTCACCTGTCCGGCGCAGGCGATGGAGCCGGTGAGGGGCTTGCCGCGGGCGGGGCCGCGGGATGGGCATCGCGCGCCCAGCGGCGAACGTCAAAGAAGCTGACGTAGATGATCATGCTGAACAGCAGCACGACAAAGACGCTCTGCGTGGTTGCGATGAAGTTTGCGGGAAGGGAGCGTCCGCGAAGCTTCGCGATGGTCGCAAAAAGCATGTGCCCGCCGTCGAGAACGGGAATCGGCAGGAGGTTGAACACCGCCAGGTTGATGTTCACGAGGATCGTGAACCAAAGGACCAGCCGGATGTCCGCCTGCGCGGCCATGTGGAAGACGCGGATTATTCCGACGGGGCCGCTCAGCTTTGAGATCCCGATGTCGCTGCGGGGATTCACGAGGCTTGCGAGCGTCTGCCAGGTCTTGTCCAGGTGGGAGGCGAACTGCTTGAAGGGCGTTTCGTACACAAGCCTGCTTTCGAAGGCAAAAGTGAGGCCGATGTCAGCCGGGTCCTTCGCCTTTTCCGCGCCCCGGGCCGGCAGCGTGAGGGCGAGCGGCTGTCCGTCCCGCAGAATGCTGACCGCCACCGTCCGGTCCCTGTGGCTGCCGAGGTACTCCCCGTAGGCCTGAAGACTCAGGGTGGGAGTTGTATCCAGGGAAAGGATACGATCCTTCGGGCGCAGGCCGATGCGCGAGGCTTCGGAGCCGGCGTCCACCGAATGTACGACGAGGTCGTAGGCGGGGGCGATGCCGACCTTTCTCATCTTTTCGTCGCCGGCGAGCAGGGGATAGACCGTGAGATCGAGGAGTTTCCCATTGCGTTCGACGGTGAAGACGGCCTTGCGCCGCCCATCGGCCGCACGCTGCGTTCCGGTCACGAGCGTTTGCAGGAGGTCCTGCCAGTCCTCGAGCCTGCGACCGTCGATGGCCCTGACGACATCGCCCACCTGAAGGCCGGCCTCCCGCGCCGGGCTGGTGACGGGCGTGTGGTCGGGCAGTTCAATCTGTGCCGCGACATAGCCGATCCGGGTGGTCGCCTGATCGCTGCTCACCGGCTGTCCGATCATCCAGAGGATGATGGCAAGGCAGAAGGCAAAGAGGATGTTGAAGAACGCCCCGGCTGCGGCGACGATCATCTTGTCCGCGTAGCCGGCGGGTGGCAGCGCGTCCGCCCCGGGTGAGGCAGCTCCCTCGAGGCCCTTGAGGTCAGCCAGTTGTGGAAGAGCCACGTATCCTCCCAGCGGGAGCCAGGAGACGCGGTAATCGACGCCATCCCTGCCTTTCCAGCCAAACATTTTCGGGCCGAAGCCGATGGAGAACCGCTCGATGTGCATGCCCCTGCGGCGCGCGGCGAGGAAATGCCCCAGCTCATGGACGAAGATGGATCCGCCGAAGAAAAGAACGATCAGAAAAACCGCCCAAAGGTTGGAAAGGAGGATGGTGAGGAGGTCCATTTATGGTGTTTGGAGGGAATTTGGATTTCGATCGATCTTATGGATTCAGGTTCCAGAAGGGTGAATGAGCCGGGGCCCGGCGGCGTCTTGACAGCGATCCGTCGCGACCCGGCGGGCCACGGCATCGACAGCGAGAACGGACGACAGATCCGACGGTTCGAAGGAACTCACGGTCTGGAGAGTATGATCGACAACCTCGGAAATCGCAAGAAAGCCGAGTTTGCGCGCCAGGAACGCCTCGACGGCGACTTCGTTGGCCGCATTGAAGATCGCCGGCGCGACCCCTCCGGCAGCCATCGTCTGGCGTGCGAGGCGATAGAGGGGGAAGCGGGTTTCATCGACGGGTTTGAAATCCAGCGAGAGGCATTGCTGCAGATCAAGCGGACGGTCGACGCCCGCCTCCGTAAGATCGGGGAGCAGCGCGCGCTGAATCGGGAAGGTCATCGATGGCGGGCTGAGCTGCGCGAGCATGACTCCGTCGACGAATTCAACCAGGCAGTGCACGATGCTCTGGTCATGAATGACGGCCGAACACTGCTGCGGCTTCAAATCAAAGAGCCACTGGGCCTCGATCAGTTCGAGCCCCTTGTTTGCGAGTGTGGCTGAATCGACGGTGATCTTGGGCCCCATTGACCAGTTCGGATGCTTGAGCGCGTCCTCCCGGGTGACCCGTGCCAGATTTTCCAGCGGGAGATTGCGAAAGGCGCCGCCGCTGGCCGTCAGAATGACCCGGGCGACCGCCGACCTGCCGTGTCCGGCCAGGCACTGGGCGACCGCAGCATGTTCACTGTCAACCGGGAGCAGCCGCGCGCCGGATTTCCGGGCGGCGTCCATCACAAACCGTCCGGCAAGAACCAGAATTTCCTTTGAAGCGAGTGCGAGGTCCTTGCCAGCGGCAAGAGCAGCCAGTGCGGGAGCGAGTCCGGCGGTTCCAACGACCGCGACAAGGACCACGTCGGCCTCCGGCAGCGAGGCCAGTTCGATGAGACCCTGTTCGCCAGTGTGGAGATCGTGCGCACCTTGGAAGAGCGAATTCCTCCTGGCGCCCATTGCGACGGACTCATCAGCGATGGCCACGTGCCGCACACGGTGGGCGGCGGCGATTGCGGCCAGGCGGGGAGCATTGGCGCGGGAGGCGATGCCGACGAGCTCGAGCCTGTCCGGATGCGCGGCAATGACACGCAACGCGCTTTCTCCAATGGAACCGGTGGCGCCCAGCAGGACGACGCGACGGCGGGGACGGGATGGCATCATGCGAAGACGGTCAAGGAGTACGGCGCGAGTCCCCGCTAGCGGGTGAATCCGTGAAAAACCGCGTAGCCCAGTGGAGCGGCGAGGATCAGGCTGTCGGTCAGATCGAACACCCCGCCAATACCGGGAATCGTTGCACCCGAATCCTTGACCGCCGCACGGCGTTTCATGATGGATTCGACCAGATCGGAGACCACGGCGACGCCTGCGATGGGCAGCGCGATCACCGCGGCCAGCCAGGGGGAGAAGCCGGCGGGGAGGAAGTCGCGCGCAACGTGCGCAATGAACGCGCCGATCAGCGCCGCAGTGAGCAGGCCGCCCGCGAATCCCTCCCAGGTTTTTTTGGGGCTGATCTGAGGCGCCATCCGGTGTCGCCCAAAGGCCATGCCGGTCAGCAGCGCGCCCGTGTCGCAAAACTTGGAGACGGCGACAAGCCAGAGTGTCATCACCAGTCCCGCGTTGGGGTGCGGGGTTTCGATGAGGATGATGCGGGTGAGGAAGTGCAGCATGAACGGCACGTAGATGACGCCGAGAACCGACCAGGCGAGGGCGTCCATGCGGTGCTGCGCCTCGGGCTCGCCAAGCATGCGTATTGAAAAAACCACTACGGCGAGTGCGAGCAGCTCCGCGGGGCCCGCCCAGGCGTCGAGGTAGAGCGGGCCGAGGGTGATGGCGGCGCCGAGGGCCATGCCCGATCGATCGAACGGCCTGATGCCGGTGCGGGCGACCATGGCGTAGAATTCACGCAGTGTCAGCAGGCTGGCGATCGTGATCAGCCATACACCCCCGACAGCTCCAAAATAGTGGAGGGCGGCGAGGACTATCACCCAGAGCGCGAGGGTGCTGAGAGTGCGTTTCAGCATGCGGGGTGCTGGTTGGGATGAGGCGGGCCGCCCGGGCGGAGGCAGGGTTTAGCGAACACCCGCGGGCGCGTGCTGTTCACTCGTCCTGCCAAACCGGCGCTCGCGACGCGAGAAGTCCGCGAGTGCCGCCTGCAGATCCTCCCTGCCGAAATCCGGCCAGAGAACGGGGGAGAAAACGAGTTCGGCATAGGCGCACTGCATCATGAGAAAGTTGCTGAGGCGAACCTCCCCCGACGTGCGTATCAGGAGATCGGGATCCGGTATGCCCGCGGTCTGGAGGTAGCGACTGAAGGTTTCCCAGGAGCTGTCATTGAGTTTCTCCCTGCCGGCGGCCACGGCGGCAGCATAGGCGCGGGCCGCGTCGACGATTTCCGTGCGGGAACCGTAGTTGAGGGCGAGGATGAGTGTATGCTCCGCAAAGGCGGAGGTTTGTTCCTTGGCTGCCTCGAGCTGTCCCCTCACTGCATCCGGCAGGTCCTCCGTGCGGCCGATCGTCAGCAGGCGAACCCTGTTCTTCACCAGCGTGGCCGTTTCCCGCTTGAGGAAGATTTCAAGCAGGCCCATCAGCGCACCAACTTCATCCGCGGGGCGATGCCAGTTCTCGGCGGAAAATGCGTAAAGCGTCAGGTAGCGGATCCCCAGTTCGCGCGTGGCCTCCAGGATCGTCCGAACAGCTTCGACCCCGCGGCGATGGCCTTCAATCCGCGGCAGGCCGCGCTTCTTGGCCCATCGGCCATTGCCATCCATGATGATGGCGACGTGTGTGGGAACGGCGGCGGTTGGACCTGACATGCTTTGGCGTGCAAGTGAGCGGTCAGCCCCTTCGTTTGACAAGGCCGAAGGTCGACGGGAGGGAAATCACCCGGCTTTGTAATCGGGTGGCGCCGGGAACCATGGCTGCCGCCTTGTGATCCGCCTGGAGGACTGCCATCAGAGTCCCAGCATGAAGTTCAGCGTCCGATCGGCCTCGCCAGGAAGGTGTTCATGAGCAAAATCCGGGTAAATCGCCATTTGTTTCGAACCGCCCAACTTGTTGTAGGCTGCAAACTGCGTGCTTGGCGGGCAGATGGGGTCCATGAGTCCAACGTGCATGAGCACATCCGCACGGATGCGGGGCGCGAGGTGCTGCACGTCAATGTAGCCTAGTCGGCTGAAGACTTCGTGCTCGCGTTCATGACAGGGATCAAACAGTCGGAAATAGTCGCGAAGCTCCTGATAGGCATCCTTGGCAAGATCCATCTCCCAGGTGCGCTGGTAGTCGGATAGAAAGGGAAACACGGGAACCGCGCGCCTGATGCGCGGTTCGAGCGCCGCGCAGGCAAGGGTCAGTCCTCCACCCTGCGACGGACCCATGGCGCCGACGCGCGAAGGATCGACTTCCGGCAGTCCCATGACGACGCGTGCAAGCTGCGCGGCATCAAGAAATACCTGGCGAAACAGCAGGCGCCGCGGATCCGCGTCGTCCAGACCGCGGATGATGTGCCCCCGAAGTGTGTTTCCCGTCACACCGCCTCGATCCTCGGACCGTCCACCCTGGCCGCGACAGTCCATGGCGGCCACGCACAGACCCTGCGATACATACGCAAGTTTGGGCGTCCAGTCACCGCTGTTCTGGCTGTACCCGTGAAACTGAAGCACGGCAGGCGCCGCCTTTGCGCCCGCGGGCCGGAGATACTTGGCGTAGATCCTCCCACCTCCGACGCCGGTGAATGTGAGATCGAAGCATTCCGCCCCCCGTGCCTTCAGCGTCGGACTTCTTGAAAACTCCGGGCGGGGAGGAGTGGCGTCGAGTTCGCGCAGGGCTGCATCCCAGTATTCGTCAAAGTCGGAGGGACGCGGATTGCGTCCCTGGTAACTGCGCAGTTCTTCCAGAGGCTTGTCGATGAGTGGCATGGCGGTTGGAGTGCCCTGCTGGAAAGCACGAATGCGCGGCGTCGGCAATGGCGCAGTGCAGGATGGCGGGCGTTGTGCATTCGTTGATGCGTACTGTTGACACCGGAACTGGCGGTGTTTCGGCCCGTGCTGCGGCGGGAATGCAGGGGGTTCAGGCGACTGGGCTGCGCCGGGCGACAACGGGTCGGAAGTAACAAACGGGCAAGGGACCGCGTGTCCTCTTGTGCGGTCGACTCCGGTTCGGTAGCTCCGTTGTCCAACCCCGGCACGCCCATCATGCCCAAGCCCGATCTACTGCTCGAATCCCGCATCCACGCCATCGGTCGGAAGCTTTTTAAGCTCATGGCGGATCATCCCGCCCCCGGAATCTTTTCAAGGAAGGGCGCCTACGCGCGGATCATGGATTGGTCGATGCGCGATCCGGCATTCAAGGCCCAGCTCTTCAGGTTCGTTGATGTCCTGCCATCGCTCGCGTCGAGCGGGGAGATCGTGCGGCATCTTCGCGAATACCTGGGAGACAAGGCGGTGGAGCTGCATCCCGCCCTGAAGGCGGGCCTCGGTGCGGCCTCATTTGCACCCGCGCTTGTCGCGGGCCCCGTGAAGGCCCAAGTCACGGACATGGCGCGGCAGTTCGTGGCGGGGGAGACGGCGCAGGAATTGGTCCGGAGGCTTCTCGCCAACAGCCGTGAGGGCATTGCCACGACGATCGACCTTCTTGGAGAGACTGTCGTGAGCGAGGAGGAGGCGGACACGTTTCTGAAGCGCAATCTCGAGATCATCGACGTCGTGAGCGAGGCCCTTCGGGGAAGTCCGGAGCCCTGTGCGAGCGACCTCGGACAAGGAGGCCGGCCGCTGCCCCGGCTGAATCTCTCGCTGAAGATTTCGGCGCTTTCGGCGGACGTGAATCCAATTGATCCGGAGTGTTCGGTCCCTGGGCTCAAGCAGCGGTTGCGTCCCCTGCTGCGTCGGGCCGCGGCGGCGGGGGCATTGATCAATTTCGACATGGAGAGCCACCGCACGAAGGATCTCACGCTTGCGCTGTTTCGCTCCATTCTTGAAGAGGAGGAATTCGCGGCAACGCCGGCCGTGGGCATCGCCATACAGGCCTACCTGCGCGACTCCGATCGTGACCTTCGCGAACTCATCGCATGGTCGAGGAGCCGGATGCGTCCGATCACAGTGCGGCTTGTCAAGGGGGCCTACTGGGATTTCGAGGTCGTTACCTCGGCCCAGAAGGACTGGCCGGCGCCGGTGTGGCTGCGAAAGTCCGAGAGCGACGCTTCATTCGAGGCACTGACGGTGCTCCTGCTGGAGAACAGCGACCTGGTTTCGTCCGCCTTTGCGTCGCACAACGTGCGGTCCTGCGCCCACGCCATCGTCCAGGCGGAGAGGCTGGGCGTTGATCCGCGCGCATTCGAATTCCAGGCGCTTTACGGCATGGCGGACGAATTGAAGGCGGCTCTTCGGGAAAGCGGGTATCGGGTTCGTGAATACTGCCCGGTTGGCGAACTCCTTCCCGGCATGGCTTACCTCGTGCGCCGGCTGCTTGAAAACACGTCGAACGAGGGATTTCTTCGCGCAAGCAATCGCGGGGAGCAGAGCCACGAGGATCTGCTGAAGAGTCCGGTTGAATCGATAGCGGCCGGGCCTCCGGCGCCTGAGAGTGCGGATGCGAATGCGGCTGCAGGCGGGCCTGTGCGTGGCGCCTTTCGCAATGCGGCCAACACCGACTTCAGTCTCGGCGAAAATCGGACGGCCATGCGGGACGCGCTCCGGGCTTCAGCAGGCGGCGCGTCAGCCGGTTACTTCGGCAAACGCTGGCCGCTTGTGATCGGTGGTCGGCGCTGCGAGCCGTCCGGACGGCGGTATGCACCCGCGACCAATCCGGCCCGGCCAGCCGAGGTGCTGGGGCATTGGGCGCTGGCAACGGTGGAGGATGCAGGCCGGGCGGTCGATGCCGCTGCAGCGGCGTTTCCCGCATGGCGTTCGACTCCGGTCGAGACCCGCGCCAGTATCATTGAGCGTCTGGCTGATCTCATGGCGAGCCGCAGATTCGCGCTCTGCGCCCTCGAGATCAGGGAGGCGGGCAAACCCTGGATGGAGGCGGATGCGGATGTGAGCGAGGCCGTGGACTTCTGCAGATTCTATGCCCTGGAGATGCGGCGGCTTGCGGCACCGACTGTCACGCAGATGATTCCTGGAGAGTCCAACGTCCTTGTGCACACCCCGCGGGGTGTGGGTGTGGCGATCGCGCCGTGGAATTTTCCGCTCGCCATTCTTTGCGGGCTCACCGTCGCCCCACTGGTGGCCGGCAATGCGGTGATCATGAAGCCGGCGGAGCAGACCTCGATCATCGGGGCGGTTTTCATGGACCTGCTCCTTGAAGCCGGCGTGCCACCCGGCGTGGTCAATCTGGTGACGGGCAGGGGTGAGGAGGTCGGCGCCCACCTGGTTGCGCACCCACGGGTCGATTTCATCGCGTTCACCGGTTCGCGGGCGGTTGGGCTCAGGATCTGGGAGACCGCGGGGCGGACGGTGCCCGGTCAGGCGAATCTGAAGAAGGTGGTGTGCGAGATGGGAGGAAAGAATGCATTGATCATCGATGCGGACGCCGATCTCGATGAGGCGGTTCCAGCGGTGCTGTATTCGGCCTTTGGATTCAGCGGGCAGAAATGCTCCGCACTGTCCCGTCTCATCGTGCATGAGGCGATTCATGACGCCTTCCTTCAGCGCTTGGTCGCCGCAGCCGCCAGCCTGCGGGTGGGTGACCCCGCGCAGCCGGGGACGCTGGTTGGGCCGCTCATCGACGCGGAATCCAGGGACCGCATTTTCGCGCGGGTGGCTGAGGCGAGGCGAGAAAGCCGCATGGTCCATCAGAGCGACCTGCCGGATGGAGCCAGGGCGAGCGGCGGGCACTATGTGCCGCCGATCATATTTGCGGATGTGGAGCCCGGCCACCTGCTCGCCCGCGAGGAGCTGTTCGGGCCGGTGCTTGGAGTCATGCGCGCTCGTTCGCTGGATCAGGCCTTCGCGCTTGCCAACGCCACCGAGTACGCGCTCACCGGCGGTATCTTCTCCCGAAGCCCCAGTGCCCTGGTCCGCGCCCGGGAGGAGCTTTTATGCGGCAATCTCTATTTGAACCGGACGATCACCGGCGCTTTGGTCGAGCGACACCCTTTCGGCGGATTCCGCATGAGCGGCGGTGGCACGAAGGCTGGAGGCCGCGGATATCTGGAGAATTTTCTCTTTCCCAGGGTGATCAGCGAAAACACCCTGCGCCGCGGCTTCACCCCGCCGGAGGCGCCGCTTGATTAGATTCCTTCATCCGAACAACAGGAGAGCCAATAATTCACCAAAAATCAGAAGCAAGACAATCGCGAACAGCGGAATATTCTCCCACTTGAATGCAGCCTTCCTGGAACCATACGTGGGATACGGCTCTTCGGTAAGTTCCTTCTTATCGATTCGCGCTAGAAAATATACGAGACCCGCGGCAAGACCGCCGAAGATGGCGAACCCAGTGATCGCGGAAAGAACGCTCTGGCTTCCGATAAAATAGAGCACGCCTTTGACAGCTCCGAGAATCGCAGCAGCGGCATACGGATTGAACTTCTTCCTCGTGGCCCCGAAGACGAGAAATATCAGGACAATATTTATGACCATGATTCTTCAGTTGAACGAAGCCACAGAGCGGCGGCAGAGGCAGGGGAGTTGAGCTGACGTCCGGGGCATCGACTGTGTGAATCTGGAGCAGTTATGACTCCGCTGCGATTCAAATTCATCCGTGAACCGAGCGTTCGTGAACATGCCGGGCGCGCGATCCGCTCATGCGTCGCCAGAGTGGCCGCGCTGACGAGGTACTGTCCCTGAGTGGCATGACCTTCCAAGCCAAAAAAGGGTCATTCCTCTCGATTGCAACAAGTCCATGCTGCCGGCAAGGCGCTGGTCCCCAGGGAAAGGACAGGTTGGCAGTGCTCCAAGAATGCGAAAGGTGAGGTTTGACCCCTTTGGCTTGGGGAAGCGCTCATTCGGTTTGATTCGGACATGGGTTACACTTTGTCCGGGGACATAGGTTACACTTTTTGTTTAGTTTTGTGTGTGATTTGGCGAGAGGTTTTGATCCGGCAGCGCGATGTAGGCCGCAGGCCGGAATCGCGCGCTGCCGGATCAAAGACGAGGTAGCGAGGAGATGTACGTTGGCAAAGTGCAGCTCTCGGTGCGGCCAGTGGAATCCTTGCGCAACGCCACCCGGCAATGAGCGAAGATTTCACCAAGAGCGTAGTCGTGTCCGTCATGCCACAGCTTGCCTGTTGCATGAAACGCGCCGCACCAGCCAGTCCTTCGGGTAGCGCACCGCGGTGTCGTTCTCGCGCAGGCGGCGGGGACTGCGACGGTAGATTTGAGCTGGGCAGAGGCGCCCAGCGCTTCATGTGGCCGGACATGGTTTCGCAGTGCTGCCAGCGATCAAATCGCCGCTGCTGGGCGGACCAGGGTTGGGGACGGCGGTTGCGTGGCCTCGGCCTTCAGATCGCGGTGAGCGCGTTCGTGAGAACCGTTTTGTTGCGGTGAAGCCGGTTGGATGAACTCGACGACGATGCCCGGTTGATCCACCACACGCTCAGGGCGGAGAGCCCAAAGGCAAGAGAGGCGAAGGGCGTGCCGTTGTCACCGGATGATCTCGGGCAGCCATGCAAGCGCATGATCTTGCGGAAGGTCCGCAGTGTTCCGGCAAACTGCTGATTGGGTTGGGCTCGGCAGGCCAGATAGTAGCGGCTGAACAGATCACACACCGTCAGGGATCGCAGCGCTGCCTGTTGCCCAGAGTGAACCAACCTTTGAAGTCCACCGTCCAGACATGGTTCGGATGCGTCGGTGTCGTCAGTGCACAGCGCGGCGTGTAGAGGCCGGCTTGCGTCGCGGACGCTGACTCAACCGTGACGCCGCAGGATCGCTGCTATGGTGCTGCATGCCGGCGGCCGCCGGATGCCGTGGTCGCGGCGCAACAGTTTGCGCAGCTTCTTCGGCCCACGTCCGGTGCCTGCGGCGCAACCGCACGATCAGCCCCTGGATCTGCCCAGCGGTCTGGTGCGAGCATCCTTGCGGACGGCGGCTGCGCTCGCGCAATCCGCGGTGCCTTCCCGGACGGTAACGGGCTTCCACCAATAGCCGGTCTTCCGACTGACGAAAGTCCGCGCACAATTCGGTAAACGTGAAGCGGCCCGTGGCCGCGAGACTGACAAACCGATGCTTCTGTTCCATGAGGGTTTCTTCGTTCCAGGCCATAGCCTGAAAGTGTAACCCATGTCCCCGGACAGTTTGTTACCTATGTCCCCGGATCATACCTTCTCCTATGGACCGATTCTTGTCACCGCTGCCATGCTCGCACCGCTTGCCACGGCGAGCCTTTTTGTGATCTCTGGTCGCGTGAGAATGCTGGAACTTTGATGAAATCATGAGCCAGGAATCCCCGCTCTTCGATTTGAAAGGCCGGACGGTGCTGGTCACCGGTTCCAGTCAGGGAATCGGATTCACCCTGGCTCGAGGTCTTGCGCGCGCCGGCGCAGTGGTCGTGCTGAACGGTCGTGACGAGGGAAAGCTGTCGGCTGCCTCGATGACTTTGGAAAGGGAAGGCCTGAGGGCTGCGAGCTCGGCGTTCGATGTCACCGACAGCGTGGCGATCGCCGAGGGCATCGGCCGCATCGAGGCGAAGGTCGGGCCGGTCGACATCCTCGTGAACAATGCGGGGATCCAGCGTCGCGCCCGCCTCGAGGAGATGACGGAGGCCCAGTGGCGCGAGGTCATTGACGTGAATCTGACGAGCGCGTTTCTCGTGAGCCGCCGCGTGGCGCCGGCGATGATCAGGCGCGGCGGCGGCAAGATCATCAACATCTGCTCGCTGATGAGCGAGGTGAGCCGGCCCTCGATCGGCAACTATGCGGCGGCGAAGGGCGGGTTGAAGATGCTGACGCGCGCGATGGCGGCCGAGTGGGCGAAGTACAACATTCAGAGCAACGCCATCGGGCCCGGGTATTTTGAAACCGAGCTGACGAAGCCCCTGCTCGACAATCCGGAATTCAGCGAGTGGCTGCGCAGGCGCACTCCGGCGGGGCGATGGGCGCAGCCCGAGGAACTTGTCGGAACGGCGGTGTACCTTGCGTCGCGCGCATCGGATTTTGTCAATGGCCAGATCATCTACGTGGATGGCGGCCTGCTCGCCGCGATTTGAAGGCGCAACCGCAGGCAAACGCTCGCTATCATCCGCGGCGCATCCACCCGGCCGCCTCGCGGTTGGCGGCGGTGATCGCGGCGATGGCTTCGTCGTCGGGCCGCTCCGCGGCGTCGCGCAGGCCGCGGTTGCGCGCCTTGTTGCGCAGGTAGCCGCCGCAGAGGTGGTAGCCCACGCAGCCCGGAACATCGCGAAGCGTGCGAAGCATCCCGGCATAGCCGGCGCCGTGCAGGTGCTGTTCCTCGCCGGCGCGCCGGTCGACCGCCGCGTGGTCGGCCAGCAGCACCGGTTTGCCCGTCTCGGCGTGCCACTTCGTGAGATTCCGCCGGATGTTTTCCGCCGTCGAAAAATGCTGGAACGACAGCACATCGACATACGGCAGCGCGGCGCGCACGACCTCGGCCGAGATGGGCTGCCCCGCCTCGTAGCGGTCGCCGAGAATCAGGTGATGCGGATCGTAGCGCCGGATCGCGTCGTGAGTGATGCGGTAGTAGCGCGACGCGAGTTCGAAGAGCGCGTCGCGACCAGCCTTCGTCCCGAGTTTCTCCGGATCGAACATCGGCCCCTTCCATGCGCTTGGCGGGCGCGTGTGGATCCACGTCGGGCAGTCGACATAGAAGTACCCGATCAGCTTGGGATCGTCCTTCATGCGCGCGCAGTACTCGCGCGCCACGTAGTCGCACCACTGGGCGAACTCGGGGCTGGCGAAATCCGGATAAATCGTCTCCGCCTCCCACTGGTGGAAATCGGCGAACGGGAGCATGTGGCAGTACGGCAGTCCGAGCCACTGGTATTCCTCGTAGGTGAATGCGCGCGAGTGGCGGTGGTTGCGCAGCCCGCGCGTGACGACCTCCTGCGTCCAGCCCACGCCGTTGAAGCCCCACGCGCGCAGGTCGGGCGCGACGGCTTCCTTCAGCCAGCGCTCCATTGAGTTTCCGTAGCGGCGCGCCCAGATGTCTCCATTCTCCGGATACCGCAGCGGTGACGGATCAATGTGGTTGAGCGCGAGGGAGAATACCTGCGCGCCGTCGGGTGCGATGAACCAGTTGCGTCCGCCGCGGCGCCCGATGCTGTAGAAACTGTCCGACGCCGTCGCTGCGGCTGAGCGAAGGCATGGCGGGACGGCGACCGCCGCGGTGGCGGTCGCGAGGGAGGACAGGAAGCGGCGGCGATGCATGGAGTGGAAGTGGGGGCGGGATGCTCAACTGAGGGACCAGCAGGAGGGCGTCCTGCGCGAGACAAACGCTGGCTCCCTCAAGGCGGCGAACCGAGTGAATCGCGCCATCAGTTTCGCCGATTTCCACCGCGTCAGCGATGCCGGCTGCGGTGCCTGGTTTGCGCTCTCACGATCTGATGTCATCGAATCCGAGTTCATTTCGCGAGCCGTGCCAATAGCGAACCACCCCGATGACCTTCGAATGCTCGTCGACTCGATAGACGATTCGGTACGGCTTCAAAATGAGCTCGCGAATCAACCGATCATCAAATTCGGGGACGACACGGCCGGAAAACGGAAAGATGCTCAAAGCCTTCGTCTTCTCGATCAATGCCAGACCGAGGCGTTTCGCGGCTTCGGGACGATCTGCGCAACATGGAGAACAATGTCTTTGAGATCTTCAATTGATCGAGGAGCGAGGACTACCTTGTAGTCCATGACTCAATCAGCTTCTCCACGTGTTCGATTTCGATGCCTTCCCCTCGGTCGAGTTGGTCAAGCCCTTCTCTCACACCCGCGACGAACTCGACCTCCCGGGCGATTTGACGAAGTGAAACACCTTCGGGCAAACGTGCGAGCAGACCGGCGACGACTTCTTTGTTGCTCATGGGATGAATCAGAAGCCGGCGGAGGATTGGGCGCAAGCCTTCTGCAGAACCTCAACCATGACCCACGACGCCATTGGGTGCCAGAGGTGCGAACGCACGGAGATCCACGGAAGTGGGCGGAGGCTCTGGCACCTCGTTGAGCCACATGTTCTTCATGCGAAACGATCCCGTCCTTTCCAGAACGGACACTTCGGGCAGTCTTCGCCCAGAGGGTAGTCGATCCCTTCCTCGTGCGGACAGCCAAAGATCTTCTCACGCATGATGAGCGTGCGAACCTCGTGTTCCCGCAAACGTGCGAGCACGTCTTCCTGAACGTCGATCTTGAATCTCACATCCCTGTCCTCGCTGAAGTAGCGGTGAATCGTGCCTTCGTCGTCGTTGTGCAGAAAGATCCCCAGCACCGCCTTTGTGGCCCGCTTGTCGTCAGGCCCGTAATAGGCTAGGGTCGCGCGGGGAAAACCCCGGTCGCCGAGCTTCGCCTTGTTCCGCAGATGGGTGATT
Source organism: Opitutaceae bacterium (assembly GCA_015075305.1). Lineage (NCBI taxonomy): Bacteria > Pseudomonadati > Verrucomicrobiota > Opitutia > Opitutales > Opitutaceae > Opitutaceae bacterium. The sequence continues at coordinate 261,675 of JABTUS010000008.1, forward strand.
GGTTTTGGCATGATGTTCCTTTGCAGAAGTCAAAGGTGAGCCGCGAACGATGTCGGCGCGAGACGTGCGATGGCGGGTGGTGTGAGGGATCGAGACTTTGCCACTGGCGTCTTGTTGGGCTGACTGAACGAAGCCGCGGATCGGCGGTACGGGCCGGGGAGATGAGCTGACGTCTGGGGCATCGGTGGGGTGAAACTGGCGGGGAAATGACTCCGCTGCGAATCAAATTCTTCCGTGGAGCGCAACATCTGTGAGCGTGCGGAGTGCACGATCCACTCCTGCCTCGCTTGTGGGGCGGAGCTGATCAGGTGCTACGATCGTTCTCCCGTCCTCCGTCCTCCTTCGCGTCCTCGCGCCTTCGCGTTTAACTTTCCGGCGACGTTTCGCGACGCGCGAACCCAAGTCACGACGGAGGGTGCCCCTCCAGCGGAGAGTGGGGCACTGGAAAACGAAGGGGCGCGGCGGGTTATTTTTTTCCGAGCACCGCCGGTGACTTCTTGAGTTTGTCGATCTTGGGCTTGATCACCACGCGGCAGTATCCCTCGTTGGGGTGATTGCGGTAGTAGTTCTGATGGTAGCTCTCCGCGGGATGGAAGACTTCAAGGGGAACAACCTCGGTGACGATTCGACCACCCCAGGACGGCTGCGCCGCTTCGAGCGATGCCTGGGCGACTTCCTTCTGGTTCTCGTCGGTTGTCAGAATAATTGACCGGTACTGGGTGCCTCTGTCGGCCCCCTGGCGATTGAGAGTTGTGGGATCGTGAATGTTCCAGAAGTAGTCGACGATTTCACGATAGGTGACCACGGCGGGGTCGAATTCGACGCGCACGACCTCCGCGTGTCCGGTGGTCCCGGAGCACACTTCCTCGTAGGTCGGCTTTCTCGTGTGTCCTCCAGCATAACCGCTGACAACTGACTTCACGCCCGGGAGCATCTCATACGCCGCCTCCGTGCACCAGAAGCAGCCTCCGCCAAGATAGGCGAATTCGGTCGAGGTGGGCGATGCAGCCGGACTGGCCGCGGCAACGGGCGAGGCGGTGGTTGTGAGCATGGCGCAAAGGGAAGTGATCAGGGGGAGGATGCCGACTTTCATGGGATCGTCGCAACAAGTGGTTCACAAATTGGAAAATCGCAATGGCACGCCGGCGGGCCCATGCTGTCCAAAACGAAGGCAGCAATTGAATTTTCTGTGATCTCAGATTCCTCGCCATCAAGGTCATGACTCCCCTCCGGCCGCTCATCGTTTCCCAACCCGCTGTTCTGGTGTCGCTTGCGGTTGCATTGATCCTGACGGTGGGCACGGCGCTGCTCGGGGTCGTTTCGACGCGGCGCGTGGTTGAGGCGAACGCGCTCACAGCCGACAGTCATGGGCGGATAGTTGCGATCCAGCAGACCCTGACCGCGCTGGCGGATGTGGAAACCGGGCAGCGGGGCTATTTGCTGACGGGCGACGAAAAGTACCTGCAGCCCTACCGGCAGGCGCTGGGGAAGATTGATCCGCTGCTTGCGGATCTCAGGCGCCAATACGCGAAGCAGCCGGAACGGCTTGGGTCCGTGGAGCGCGTTCTGCCGTTGATCGCGGAGCGGCGGATGGAAATTGAGAAGACGATTTCCCTGCGGGAAAGCGGTGCCATGGCGGCGGCGCTCAACATCATGGAGTCCGACACCGGATTCGCCACAACGGAGTCCATCCGCCGGCTCCTCGTGGGTCTGGAGATTCGCGAGGTGAGGGAGCTGAAGGCCGAAGGCGACCGGCTCGAGGAAAGTGCGTACCGGTTCCAGTTCCTCATCCTCTGCATGATTGGTCTGGCCATAGTGCTCACGTTCGTGGCGGCGGTGCTGCTGGTGCGGCGCCTGCGGCAGCTTGCGACCATGGTGACGGTATGCGCGTGGACGAAGCGGGTGAAATGGCGGGGCAGGTGGGTGACGTTCGAGGAGTTTCTCGAGCAGCGCTTTAATCTTCGCTTCACTCACGGCATGTCGGAGGAGGCTGCCCGGCAGTTTCAGGTCGAAGCGCACGAAGTGCATGAGGCCCATCTGCCACGCGTGCCTCCGAAATAGTCCGGGCGCGCGCCGGCATTCCCGCTCAGGTCCGGGACAGCCGGCGGTACTTGATCCGTCGCGGAGTATCGGAGTCGTGCCCCTTGCGGCGCCGGTAGTCCTCGAGGTAGCTTGAAAAGTTTCCCGCGAAGGCATGCACGACGCTCTCGCCCTCGAAGGCGAGGATGTGGGTTGCTACACGATCGAGAAACCAGCGATCGTGTGAGACGACGACCGCGCATCCGGCGAATGTCTCCAGTCCCTCCTCGAGCGCGCGAATGGAATTCACATCGAGATCGTTGGTGGGCTCGTCCAGGAGGATGAGATTCGCGCCTTCCTTGAGCAGGCGCGCGAGGTGCACCCGGTTGCGTTCCCCCCCGGAGAGCACTCCGACTTTCTTCTGCTGGTCGGCGCCGGTGAATCCGAACTGCGCGCAGTACGCCCGGGCGTTCACGCTCCGGCCTCCAAGGTTGAGGATCTCCTCGCCTCCACTGATCGCTTCGTAGATTGTCCGGTCGTTGGGAAGGGAGTCGCGCGACTGATCGACGTGGGCGATCTTCACGGTTTCACCGACGCGAAGCGTGCCGCGGTCGGGCTTTTCCGCGCCGACGATCAAACGAAACAGCGTGGTCTTGCCCGCGCCGTTGGGGCCGACGACACCAACAATCCCCCCGGGTGGGAGCGTGAAGGTGAGGTTCTCGAAAAGCAGTCGGTCGCCGTAGGCCTTGGCGATTCCCTGCGCCTCGACCACGAGGGAGCCCAGGCGCGGGCCTGGAGGGATGACCAGTTCGAACTCGCGCTCCTTTTCCGCGACGTTTTCCTTGAGCATGTTTTCGTACGCGGTGATGCGCGCCTGTGATTTCGCCACACGCGCCTTGGCGGACTTGCGAATCCACTCGAGTTCCCGCGCCATCGCCTTTTGACGGCGATCCTCCGTGCGCTGCTCAACCGCCGCCTTGCGCTGCTTCTGTTCGAGCCACTGGGAATAATTTCCCTTCCACGGAATGCCGTGCCCACGATCGAGTTCGAGGATCCACTGAGCGACGTTGTCGAGGAAGTACCGGTCGTGGGTCACCGCGATGACGGTGCCTTCGTAACGCGCGAGATGCTGCTCGAGCCAGTGCACACTCTCGGCGTCGAGGTGATTTGTGGGCTCGTCCAGCAGGAGAATCGCCGGTTGCTGAAGGAGAAGACGGGCGAGCGCGACGCGCCGGCGTTCGCCACCGGAAAGCTCATCAACGATTTGATCCGGCGGCGGACAGCGCAGGGCGTCCATTGCCATTTCGACCTTGGGTGCGACATCCCAGGCGCCCAGGTGGTCGATCTTTTCGTGAAGTCCGGCCTGCCTGGTGGCGATGCTGTCGCGTGCGGCGTCGTCCGCTGCGTCATTCAATTCGTCCCATGTGGCATCGTAGGCGGCGACGAGGTCGTTGAGGTGCTTGACTCCCTCCTCGACGCACGCGCGCACGGTCATTCCGGGAGTGAGCGAGGGCTCCTGCTCGAGAAACCCAACGGGATAACCGGGCTCGAAATGGACATGGCCGTCGATGTCGCGATCCAGGCCCGCGAGGATCCTGAGGAGAGAGGATTTGCCGGAGCCGTTGAGTCCGAGCACGCCGATTTTCGCCCCGAAGAAGAAGGACAGCGAGATGTCACGAAGGATCTCCTTGCGTTCGATCTTCTTCGAAACGCCGAGCATGGAGAAAATGATTCTGGGCTCTTCGGGCTTTGCCATGGACGGTGGATAAAGGGACTTTTGCGCAAAACAGAATACAAAAACGGAAGGTGGGAATTGAAAACAGCGGGGCGTTCACTTCAGCTTCAATTCCACGCGAGATCCGTTGCCGTTTGGAGCGACGATGAATACGCGGTCGGGCGAGACCTCTCCGGAAAGCAGGATCCGGCTGCGGATTTGCTGAGCGCGCGTGTTCGCGAGTTTGCGCAGTTCGTCGTCATCGATCGCGACCCTGGCTGCGAGTCGGGATGTCATTTCCTCCGTGGAAATTGCGGGCGTGGTGTCCCCACCTGATCCGCTTGTTGGAGATTGTGCTTCCGGCGCGGGCGCCGACGGTGGAGGGGAGGAGGGGGTTGACTCCTTCGCGGAGAAGAGCCGGCGCACGCGTTGAAGCAGGGTGGTATGATGCGTGACCGGTTCAACGGGTTGCGTGATGACAACTGCGGGCTCCGGAACGGGAGGAATGAGCTCCGGAAACGCTGCGGCAAAGAGGCTGCGCACGGCTTCTTCACGCTCATCCTGAGATGGCGGAGTCTCTCCAGAAGCTGAAGGTGCTTCAGGCACTGTGATGCTGGACCGGGACTGCAGAGCCACGGCGTCTATCTGTTCATTCAGCCTGGCACGCTGCAATTCAGCGCGATCAGTCGTCGGATCGAAACCGCCGGCGAGGTCCAGACGCAGCCCAGGACGGTTTGCCATGGCCTTGATCACGGTGGCCAGCTTGCCGGACTCGGTGTCGCGAGGTGCTGTCGCACCGGGGGCAAAGGCCTGGAACGCAAGCTCCTCGCCGCCACCGCCAAACATGCTGCCGAGCAGAGCGAAGGGCGAAGTCGCGGCCTTTGCGAGAAGGTTGCCGATCACGCGCCAGACGACGCGTCCGATCCGGAAATTCGGGTCGTCGAGACGGCCTTCCACCGGGACGTCGATGACAATTTGTCCGCTTGAGTCCTTGAGGAGCGCGATCGCAAGCGTGATGGGGAGCTTCACGGCGTCCGGGCTTTCGTTCTTTTCCCCAAGGGTGAATTGATCGAGAGTGGCGACGTCCGAACTGTTGATGGTCCGGTCGGCGAGTTTGAAATCGATGGCGAGACTGAGGGCGCCCCGCTCGAGCGCGTAGCCGGCGAATTTTGCGACGTAGGGGGCGAACGGGGAGAGTTCGATGTCCTTGATGTCGAGTTTGACATCGGCGCTCGCGGGAGTGCCGAGAGGATTGAGCCTGCCAGTGATCTCGACGGGCGCCGTGCCGTTGACGACACCCTTGAGTTTGATCTCACCCTGACCGGGGGAAGTGGACGAGAGACCTTTGATCGTGCCGCTCAGTCCTGAGATTTCCGACTCAGCGGCGGGCGCGACAGATTTGTCATGAAAGGCGAGGCGCGCCTGTTCGAGGGATAGTTGGCCAATTGAAATCGGCGGCAATGGCGGTCCCGCGTTGGGAGTTGCCGATGGGGGCACTGACGTGGTCTGAGTCGCTGAGGGCGCTGTCGACTGACTTCCGGAGGCGAGGGTGCTCAGATTGAGTTTACCCTCCCGGTCGATTGAAACATGGGCCTGGAAATCCTTTAGCAGAACCTGGGCGATGTCGGCCTTCAACGGAAGGGAGGAAACATCCATGCCCTCAAGCGACAGCGCCGACAAGCCGAGGAGCGGACTCGAGGTGGCAGCATCCCGCAGGTCGAGGTTGTTCAGGTCCGATTTGCCCCTGAAAGAGATGGCGTTGCCCGAAAGCGAAACTTCGCCGGAAAGCGCAGCCACGCCCTTTTGGATTTTCAAGGGCAGGGATGCGTCCAGGTACGGATTGACGAGCGCCAGGGGAACGTGATTTGCGGAGACAGTCAGAGTTCCTTTCAGCGGATTCAGCGCCAGCGATCCGTCGATCGAACATTCGCCGTCATCGCCGAGTTTGAATTTGGCGGCGAGTGCCGATGGCGCACCCAAGTCGTGGAGCATCAGCGGAGCAAGGTGCGAAGACAGATTGAGCACCTGGAATTTCGCGGGCCTTTCCAGCGTGCGGTCGACGAGGGCGATATCGAAGGCTTCAACAGCGGCGTCGTTGAGTGTGACCGACCAAGGACCTGTTGTTTCCGATGGAACAGGAGTGGAGGAGGATGCCTCCATGGGGGTTGGAGGTGCACCTGGCAATCGATGGCCGGTCTCTGGAGCGTGCGGTGAGAACATGCCCGTGAGATCGATTCCATTCTCGGTTCGATTGGCGGTGAGGTTTCCTCCCTTGAGCCGGATGCCCGCGATGACGAGTTTCCGGCTCGCGGTGTCGGCCTCGATGCCAGTCAATGCGGCTTCCTTTACGCTGACCCGCCCCTCCGGGGAGTGAATCGGCGCGAGTTCAAGCGCTTGCACGGTCACCGATCCGTTGGAGACACGAACCACCGGTGACTTGCCGTCCATCGCGGCGTTGTACTGCGCCTTGACGGAGAGATCACCTGATTGAACCCTGAAGCCTGCCCGGCCCTCGATGTAGGGTGCGTATTTGGGAAGTTTGATATTGGACAGGGCAAGTTCTCCGGACGATTTCAGCAGGCGGGGCTCGACTGATCCCGTCCACTTCACTGACTCGCCGGACTCAGTCGTTGCCGTGAACGAATAGGGAGCACTGGCGTCGCTCGTTGTCCGAAAGTACGTCAGCGCAAAACTGACGGGACCGATTTCGGTCTGGAATGGCGCGGCGAGTCCATGGTCTTCAAAATGCACGCCTGCGCCGTTGATGGAAAGTTGCCCGATGGAGATGGACGGTGGTGCGTCCTGGCTTGCGGCATCCGCCTTGGGGGCGGCGCCGGTTTGCTTCGCGAGCAGATCGGCGAAGTTCATGTGTCCGCTGGCGTCGCGGACAACCGATGCGTGAAACCCGTCCAATTCGATCACCTTGAAAGTCCATGTGCCAAACACGCGCTTAAAGGGGTCGAAGTTGACGAACAAGCGCCTCCATTCGAGTAACGTTCCGCCTTTGCCATCTCCCACGTGCAGCCCGGTGACCTCCACTGAAAAGGTCAGCGGGTTTGTCCGGATTGCCTGGATCCTGACTGGTCGGTCAAGCGTCTTTGAAAGGCGCTTTTCGCCCTGGGATCGAAGCAGCGGGGGTGCGGCGAAAAAACCCAAGGCCACATAGAGGATTGCCAGAATACCGACGGCGACCAACAGCCGCCGAAGTATTGTGTGGCGCCGGAGGAAGTTCCACTGATGTAAAGGGAAAGGCATCCGCCCGCGAGTCACTTGGGTGAGGTTCAAATGTGGCGGGAATCGCCCGAGTCTTTTGCCGCGTACCCCGTTTCCTGGCGCTGGTGATTCACGGCGTTTTTCTTGAGGTACGCTTGATAGACGTCCTCTGCACTCATGCCAAGCGTTTGCGCCAGAGACACCAAAAAATGGAAAAGATCGACTACCTCGACGCGCGCATTCTGCTCGTCGAATTTCTGGTATTTTGCCCACCATTTCCAAGGAACAGAGTCGACGAGTTCGGCGAGCTCCTGCTGCATGGCGCGCGTATAATTGAGGATCCATTTCGCCTTTTCCTCCTCGGTAGGTGGCGGAAGGTTGACTCCAATCCGTTGATTGAGAGCAGCCTGCATGGTGAAGATCGCTTCCAGTCGGTCGGGTGTCATGGGGGGCCGAGATTCAGCCGAATAGGCACGGTGCGCAAGGTTTCTGTCTCAGCCAGTGAACACCCTCGTCAAACGAAGTGAATTTGCAGGGCTGTGCTGATTCTGTATCCGATCCCGAACTGGCAGGGATTCTGGGATTTTTGGTTGCGAGCGGATTTGCATTAGCCGAAATTGGGGAACGTGCTGCCTGCGTTGAGCGCATTTGCTCCGCCCATGGCGCCGTCTGCGCATCTCTGCGAATTCGCGGTTACTGCGCTTCAACCCAACCAAATAAAAACAAGTCATGTCCGATACATCCACGTCCAGTGCGACGCCTGCGCAGGCTGAATCTGCCGCGCCTTCGCCTGTGACCTCCAGCGCGCCCTCCGCCGCCACCGAGCCGAGTACATTCGGTTCGAGCCGCGGGTCCGGTCTCGCGCGCGGCAAGCGTTCGACAACCCTCGCGCCCACTGCCGCAAACGCCGCTCCTCGTGGCGATTACAAACCGACTGCTGTTCAGGTGATTGTCGCCGAACGCGAGTACCAGAACCCGTTCGCTCCCGAAGTACCGCCAGCTCAGGAGGCCGCGCCTCCGATTCCGGCCTTCGAGACGCGGGATTCTGTTGAAACCTCAGCGGAAGCTGTCGCGCCCGTGGCGGCTTCCTCGACCTCAGATGGAACCGTGATCAGGGCGACTCCGCTCGCTGAACCCGTTGGCGCGGAAGATGCCTCCGCGGCGGAGCGAGTCGCATCCACGGAAACAGAGAAGACCGGCATCACCATTCTGCCTCCGGCGGAACCGCGCCGTCCGTCGACAAGCTGGGACCACACATCCCTGAAGGAGAACGATCGAAACGAGTCGTCGGGACGTCGCGAAGAGCGTCCGTCCTTTCGCTCGGAGCGAGCCGATGATCGTCCGAGGGGTGAAGAATACCGCAATGGTGGACACGGCAACCGACGCGATGGTCGTAGAGAAGGCCGGGACTCGCGGTTTCCCCGCGACGGACGTCCTCCACGCGAAAATCGAGGCAATCGAGGCCCGGGTTCGGATCGCGGCAATACGCAGCCGAAAACTTTCTCTCCGCAGCCTTCGGCATCTCCCGCACCGCAAGCCGAAAAGAAGGCCGGCGGATTTGTGGGTTGGTTCAAGGGCCTTTTTGGCGGAAAACCCGCTGAAGCGCCCGCGGCCCAGGGAGAACGCGGTTCCTCGTCTGGACGCGAGCCGGCGCGCTTCGATGATCGGGGTGGTTCCCGCCGCCGTCAGGGCGGTGGCCGGCGCTTCGATCAACGCGGTCCGCGGGATGGCCAGGGTGGTGAATCCCGCAGCTACGGCGCTGGAGAACAATCCGGCGGTGGGGATGGCGGCAGGCGCCGGCGTCACCGCGGCGGCCGGGGTCGCAATCGAGGAGACTATGGCGGTCAGGATTTCCGTTCAGGCGGAAATCGTGACGACAGCGGATCTTCAAACCCCTGATTTTTCAGCATTGAAACCGGCTGTGATGGCCGGGTGAATCGAAGGCGTCCGCGGCTGCGGGCGCCTTTTTTGTTGTTTCGGCGATTGAGTCGCCGCTGATTCCCGTTCTCGTTTCACGCCTCGCATGGCAGATCTCATTGTCAATGGCGGCAAGCCGCTGTCCGGTACCATCACGCCTTCCGGCAACAAGAACTCGGTTCTTCCGATCTTCTGCGCCTCCCTGCTGACCGCCGAGCCGGTGACCCTGAGGAATGTCCCAGACATCACGGATCTGGAGAAGCTTGTCGGTTTTTTCCGGGCGCACGGTTCGCGAATCAAATGGGATCGCGAGCACGGGGTCATGGAGATAGACCACTCCGGATTCACCGAGGCGCTGGCCAACGCCGAACTCCCGCAGGCGATGCGGTCGACCGTGTTGCTGTATCCCGCGCTCCTGCACCGCCTGCGCCGGATCACCGTGCCGTCGAACTCCAAGGGATGCTCGCTGGGGGTCCGGGAAATCGATCCGCATCTCGACGTTTTCCAGACACTCGGCGCGATAGTCGACGCGGGGGACCCGCTCGTGATCGGGCTTCCGAACGGCTTCCACGGCGGACGCCACTGGTGCGACTACATGTCGGTGACCGTCACCGAGAATTTTGCGATGGCAGCGGCGGTTGCCGACGGCGACTCCACGCTGATCAACGCGGCGAGCGAGCCCCACGTGCAGGAACTGTGTTCCGCGCTGGTGAAGATGGGCGCGCGCATCGAGGGAATCGGCACCTCGATGCTGAAGATTTCCGGCGTCGAAAAGCTGCATGGTGCGACGATTGAGATCGGAACCGACTACCATGAGGTGGTGACGTTTCTCGCGCTGGGTGCGATCACCGGCGGTGAGGTGCGCGTTGAGAAGTCGCTGCCACATCACTTCGATCTCATCCTGCGAACCTTTCGAAAACTCGGGGTGAAGGTGGAGCATGATGGCCTGGCGGCGGTTGTCGGGCGCAATCAGGAGCTCAGGATCGAAACGCCGTTCACGAGCAATCTCCTGACGAAGATCGAGGCGGCGCCATGGCCCTATTTTTCCGTCGACCTGCTTCCCGTGATGATCGCGCTGAGCACCCGTTCGGAGGGGGTTGTCCATTTCTGGAACAAGGTGTACGAGAACGGATTTTCCTGGATCCCCGAACTGGCGAAATTCGGCGCCCACGTGATTGTCAGCGATCCCCACCGGATCGTGGTGTTCGGCAACAAGCCCATGCGCGCGGCCGTTGTCGATTCGCCCTACGTCATCCGGGCGGCGATTGCACTCTTCATGGTGGCCGCCAGCGTGCCGGGACGCAGCGTTGTCAAGAATGCGGACGTGATCCAGCGTGCGCACCCGCGGTTCGTGGAGAACCTGCGCCGGCTTGGAGCGGATGTGGAATGGAAATGATCCCGGCATGAACGCAAAACCCAAGGCATCCCCCGGCGCGCCGCCGGCGGCGCCCGCAACCGGACTCGGTTATCTCACGAACACGCTGTCCCAGCCCGTGACCCAGGCGGAGGCGGCGCTCCGCCCGCTCACATTTGCCGATTTCACGGGGCAGCCGAAAAGCGTCGAGCGCCTGCAGGTGATGGTCGGCGCGGCGAAGCGCCGGGGCGAGGCGTTGAATCACATCCTCCTGAGCGGGCCGCCCGGCCTGGGGAAAACCACCCTGGCATTCATCCTCGGCCACGAACTGGGCAAGAACGTGCGGGTGACATCCGGGCCCGTGGTCGAGAAGGCGGGCGACCTTGCGGGACTGCTGACAAATCTGGAGGAAGGAGACCTGCTGTTCATCGACGAGATACACCGCATTCCGAAGACGGTGGAGGAGTACCTGTATTCGGCGATGGAGGACTTCCGGCTCGATATCATGATCGACCAGGGGCCGAATGCGCGCAGCGTCCGCCTTTCCATCCCGCGCTTCACGCTGGTCGGCGCCACAACGCGGGCGGGCCTGCTGACGGCTCCGCTGCGTTCGCGCTTCACCCTGCAGACCCGGCTCGAGTACTATGATGTGCCGACACTTGTCGGAATTGTGCGCAGGAGCTGCGGACTGCTCAAGGTGGACGTCGACGAGGCGGGAGCGGGTGAAATCGCGCGACGTTGCCGCGGCACGCCGCGCATAGCCAACAATCTCATTCATTTCTGCCGCGACTACGCGCAGGAGCGCGCCGGCGGACGGATAACCCAGGCTGTGGCCTCATCGGCGCTCGAACTGCTCGAGATTGACGCCCGCGGGCTCGACGAGATGGACAAACGCGTGCTTCGCGTGATGGCGGAGAACTATCGCGGCGGTCCCGTGGGGCTCGGCACCATCGCTGTCGCGGTGGGCGAGGAGGCGGAAACCCTGGAGGAGGTGCACGAACCTTTCCTGATTCAGGAAGGCTACCTTCAGCGTACACCGCAGGGGCGCGTGCTCACCTCCAAGGGCTACTCCGTGATTGGATTGAAAGCACTTGCAGGCGATTCATCCGGCCAGGGAACGCTGCTCTGACGGATCTTCCTTTTGGCGCGAATGGAAGTTTGAGGGGGCGGTGACGATCACCGTAACCCAAGAGCAATGCGAGAGCAATGGATCCATTGCCGCACCTCTGTTCCGGCTCAGTATCCCGACGCCCTTGAGGCCGTCCCCGGCCTGATCGAACGGCCGGTGTCGGCGCTTTTCATTGCCGCAAAGCACAACTCAAGGGTTCGCAGATTGTTCGCCGCGCTGTTTTCCGGCTCACGTTTTTCTTCAATTGCACACAGGAGCTCGCCCATTGCGCCACGGAAACCATCCGGCATCCATGCCCCCTGCAGTCTTGGACGCGCATGGCAGCCCGCCCAGTACATGTCGAGCAAGTCGACTTGAATCACGCCGGCACCCTCACCCCGAAGGGTCCCTGCTGTTCCGCAAACGTTGAATGCTTCCCTCGGGCCATGCTTCGAATGCGCGTTGAACGCCAGCGTCGCGAGTCCTGATTCGAATTCGACCGCGCAATGCGCCAGCATGGGGGGGCGCATCGTCTGCCCGGGCGAACGCGCCACATGAGCCGTTACACTCCGCACTTTCCGATCCGAAAACAGGCTGGCGACAAGGTCAAACCAGTGCACGCCGAAATCGAACAGTACAAGGTGATGAATCTTCTCGAACACGCCACCCTTGGTCCAGGTGTGATCCCAGTTGATTGCGAAGTCAGCGGTTTGAATCCCGCCCAGCAGACCCGCCCGCACCGCGGCAAGGAGATATGCATGGTATGGCGCCCAGCGTCCGTTCTGATTCACCGCAAGGAGGCGTCGACGGCTTTGCGCCAGCGCAACGAGACGCCTGCCAACGGCAAGATCGAGCACGAATGGTTTCTGGCTGAGCACATGTTTTCCGGCGCGAAGCGCGTCTGCAATGATCTCGTCCCGTCCGAATGGATGGGTGGCGACGTCAACAACCTCGATGTCATCCCGCGCGAGCAGCTCTTTGTGATCGGAATAGACCTCAGCCTTTGGGAAAAACGCATCCCGCCGCTCCTCCGCCGCCCCCTTCCGACGGCTGGCCAGCGCCGTCACTTCGTATCCGTCCATCTGATACGCTTGCAGATGCACCTTTGAGATCCCGCCGCAGCCAATCAGACCAATCTCTGGCCGGTATCGCCGGGGAATCGAAGGCCGGTACGGAAGATCAGGCGCATCAACTTCCCTGAATCCGGACCGTTGCAGCGTCCTATCGGATGAGCCGGAACCACCGGGCGTGGAGCGGAGCCTTTTCATTTCCCATGCATCCTCAGGCAGGCAGCTTCACGGTTTTCTTCAGTAGAGAACTCCGCACGGCTGAATCGACAATCTGCTGGCCGATTCGAGAAATGCCCGGAGAAAGCGGTCCGTCAATCGGAAATCCATTCCTGATGCAATGCGCCAGATACTCAACCGGATTTCGTTCTGGCGCACGCAGGCGATCAACAGGGACGTCCTCGCCAGCCGGACAGGAATGCGTCTGCAGCCTGACGGTTGATTCAAAGTCATAGGAGCTGATCGTGCCGGCGGCACCCTTGAGCACGAATCCGCACTTGGGCTGGGGCTGCGCTCTCCACGGGTCGGTGAAAGTCCCCCAGCGGGTTTCAAACTTGGACAGCCCGCACGCATAGCGAGCCACCGTGATGCTATGCTCGTCAACCTCGAGGCCTGGCGATGTTGAGGTGACTGCGGTCACTTCAAGCGGCCTTCGTCCACCGTGAAACCAGGTTCCCAAGGTCGCGCCATAGCCCAGGTAGTCGAGAAGCGATCCACCGCCGCGCTCCCTTGAGTAGAACCAGCTTTTTCGCTTCATGGCGCTTGTCGGCTTGTTTTCCACCTTGTCGGCGGCGTGCCAGAGCGGACCTCTGTTGCCATCGTAGTAGTGCACTTCCTGCAGATCTCCGACGCGTCCCTCGCGCAGCAGCCGGCATGCGGTGACATGAGCCGGATACCAGCGAAGCGGCCAGTTGATCGCCAGGAGCCGCCCGGTCCTCCGCGCCGCCGCGATCATCCGGTCGGCTTCGGCCAGGGACGCCGCAAACGGTTTTTCAACCAGCATGTGCGCACCGTATGGGGCGACCATTTCAACATACTCCGCATGCAGCGATGTCGCCGGGCACAGAATCACAAGATCGGGCTTCGTGACCTCCATGCATCGAATGGGATCGGTGAAAACCCTGTCCGGTGGAATGGAGAAATTCGCGATTGCAGACTGCATCCTTTGCATATCGGCATCGCAGATTCCCGCAATTTCCAATCCGGGCTGCTCATGACAAAGGCGGAGCAGGTCGCCCATGTGCATGTGGTCGAAGTTTAGCGCGGCAACGCGCAGCCTTTTCATGCCAGATCGGACCATGCGCACGAATCGGGCTCGTGGGATCGGGATGCTCCCGCGTGTTTCAGCATTTGAACCGATGAGGCGGAAATACCCATGCCGGGCCTCCGGTCCCTCAGGCCTTCAATCCTCGAAGGTCAACCTCCAGTCGGCGATTCTCCCGAAGCAGCGCATCCATCGTCAGTTTTCCGTGCCGCGCTCCCGCTTCATAACCAAGGACGCAGGCCAGCACGCCGTCCACCGCGCGCTGGCAGGTGTCGTTTGAGTGCACCCCGGAACTGATCTCCTTGTGGAAGCGATCGATGTTTCGCGTTGCGCCCATCGCATAAAGATTTTCAACAGCTCCTCCCCCAAAATGCCGCGGCCCTCCGCGAAGGAAGGCATTGCCCTTGTAGCTCACAAACGCGTTCGCAACCGTCCCCTCAAATGTGGCACTGATGTCTCCGGGTCTGTTGTTTGAGAGCGCCGAGCCCGTGTGCTGATGAATGAACCCTTCCGCGTACTCATAAGTCAGTGCGATCATGTCGCGTGAATCCCCATGGGCATCAGGGCGATAGATTCCCGATGCACCCATTGCCGCGACCGGCATACTCCCCAGGACCCAGAGTGCCGCATCTATCGCATGTATGTCATAGTTTCCAATGTAGTCACATCCCATGGCGACATCATTCACCCAGATGAGATCACGCAGGCGGCTTTCCATCGTGGCTGTCCGGGGAGGATCCTTCTGCGCTCGCGTTTGGCCGTTGGTCAGCACCCGCGCAATCCGGCCCAGGCCTCCGTCGCGGATGCGGCGCGCCACTTCAATGTTCACGGGGTCGGTTGGGATCTGGTAGTCCACCAGAAAACACTGTGCCCTGGCGCTCGCTCTCCTGCCCGCCTCCGCGACTTTCAGGGCGCCAGGAACATCGACGGCCACGGGCTTCGCCATGTAGACGTGAAGCCCGGCCTCAACCGACTCAGTCACCTGTTCGGGCATGAAATAGGGAGGGGTTTCAACCGCCACGGCCTCCACACCGCTCTCCAACAGGCGACGATAGCCCGACAGGGTCGAGAAACGGCGGGAACGCTCCACACCAAGAGCATCGCCACACTTGTCCGCCACCTCCTTAAAGTAGTCGGCGACCGCCCAGATTTCATAGCCGCCATGGTCCTGAAAGAGCTTCGCTATCCATGCTCCGCGACCACCATTTCCGATGACACCCAGCTTGATTCTGCGTGGCGATCCGGGTGCTCCTTCCACCCGGCCAAATGCCTTCGATGTGGCGGCCGCAGCGAGCGCCGCCGCCGTTCCTCCCAGAAAGCGCCTGCGCGAGAATTGCATCGTTTTGGAAGTTTTCATGGCTGGGAATCTTGCTTGAGCGTTCTGATTGCAATGTCCTTGAACCATACATCGCAGTCCTTCCCTCCGTGAATCTGAAGGGCCAGCCGTCCTGTCCGCCGGCCCGTGTCATTCACGACCTCCGCTGACACCTTTCCGTTGATTCGCACGACAACATGCCCTCCCTGCGCACTCACCTCCAGCTCGTTCCACTCCAAGGGATGAAACCAGGCGGCGACCTGATCAGCCGAGGGCTGCACGATCCATTTTCGCCCGTTGGTCTCATACAGTCCGCCGACGTCGACCCTGGCGTCTATCTCCGCTTGAATGCCGGAAACACCGCTGAATCCCGTTTCATCAATTCGAAAATAGAGTCCGCTGTTTCCCTGGAGAGCCCTGAATTTCAGTCGCACGACAAAGTCAGCGTATTCACGATCCGTGACGAGGTGCCCGTACGCGGGTTCGCTCCGTTTCATGCGCCCGTGAATGGCGCCATTCCTGACCAGCCACTCCCCCTTGCCAATCACATGCCATCCGCTGAAGTCACTGCCATTGAACAAAGGCTGCCAGGTGGAGTCCCGGCCTTGAACAGGCTGCAGGCAAAGAGCGGCCAGAACCGCGCATATGAAGAGAGTTGATGATCGTTTCATGATGATTGAGTAGGGTTGATTTGGTCAGCCGGACAACCCGGAGGGCTCCCGCCCGCCGACGCTGGCATACAACCTGGACAGCCGGTGGGCGTGCTCGTCGTAGGCGGTTTCAAAAAGCTCCGCCGCACGGTCCGCGCCCACGACATTTGACGCGGACAGCACCTTTGGGGGGTGCCCCGCTTCGACGAGCCGTGCGGCGACCTCGGCCTTGATCGCGTTGATGAGCAGGCATCCGCCCACGGTGGAGCCGGGGGCGACGGGCGTGTCGAGTCCGTTGATGCTCACCATCGCGTCTCCAACAGGCGCACCGGTGTCAAGAACGAGTGTCGCAAAGTCCGTGAGCTTGAGACCATCGCGCCGGCGTGAATCGCTGGCATCGGAGTGGGCGCGACTCACGATTGCGACAACAGGGATGCCGACTCGGCCAAATTCCTGTGCCATCTCGATGGGCACGACATTGCAGCCGCTTGATGAAATCACGAGCGCGGCGTCCTCCTTCGAGAGCGCAAAGTTGCGCAGAATCCGGCCCGCCAGACCGCTCACATTCTCGAGAAACATGGCCTGGCGCTGGCCGTTGCACCCCACGACCAGATTGTGAAAGGAAAGCGACAGCTCCACGATGGGATTGAAACCAGGAAATGAACCATACCGGGGCCACATTTCCTCAACCATCATGCGCGAATGACCCGAGCCGAAGACATGAACCATGCGCCCCGCAAGAATGCTGCGGGAGAAAATGTCCGCGGCGCTCATGATTGCGGCGTGCTGGGCGGCGGCGGAATCGACCATCAGGCGCGCCCTGGCGAGATACTTTTCGGATGGAGACATCTTCAGCACAGGGGTTCGTTCCCGCCCGACGGCAGGTGGAGGTTTTCCCTCGCCAGCGCGATGGCTGATGGCGCGTGCCTCGAATCCACGGCATCGCCCGTGAATATCGCCGCGGCCTCCCCAGGCAGTGCCTGCGCGGATCGCCCGGAGTTTTCATCACACCCCGTCAGAACGGTGGCCCTCGCGCGTGCTTCAAACACAGCGCGCGCTGCCGGCAGGCGAGGACCCGTCGCACCACCAGTCACCTCAGGAACCTTTCCGTCCAATGCCGCGGTTGACATCCCGCGATGCTCCATGCGTCATCCCTTTCCATCAATCATTACAGTACCATTGGAATCAGCAACTGGTATGATAATCTCCTGTTGACATGGCCCGCCCAAGGTCCGCTCGCGTCATTGAGCTCAAGGCCGCCCTGTCCGCCCGCCTCCGCCATGGCGTTGTCCAGCCTGGCGGACGCTTCCTGTCCGCCCGTGCGCTGGCACAGCGTTTTGACGTCAGCTACCAGACCGCGCACCGCCTCCTCTCGGAATTGCACGACGAAGGTCTCATTCGCCGCGTACCGGCAAGCGGAACATTTTTGCCCGGCCTTCAGACCGTCCTGAGGGGAGTGCAGTTCATTTTTCATTCGCGAGCGCGCAGAAAGGGCAGCTTTGGCCACCATCTCCTCGACCTGTTGAAGTCGGCGCTGCAATCGCGGGGGATCGCCTGGTCATGTCACTGGCCAGACCATGATGCGGCGCCACGACTCAGAAGGGGGTTCATTCCCGTCATATGGGAGTGCCGGGCCGCGGCCCGGGCCGCGGCATTGGATCATCGTTTCGCGCTGGTCCTCAACGATCTGCCTCCACTGGTTCCGCCGGCGGATTCATCGATGCCATCACAACGGATGACTATTCCGGCGGCGCCTGCGCCGCGGAGCTCCTCAAGGCGCGCACGGGAAGATCGGGCGGCTTCGCCGTGCTGGGAGGTCCGCTCGGCGATTCAAGAAGCGAACGACGCATTGAGGGATTCCAGGCACACGTGCGTTCCTCCCGCGTGCACCATGCCGCTTCATGGTATCGTGAGGCAGGGCTCGCCCGGGCATGGGATATCCTGCGCGAGGCGCCCGCGGGAATTTTTGCCTGCAATGACCGGCTGGCTGAGGCTCTTATCCTCGCATGCCGCATGAGACGGCTTCCGCTCCCACCACTTGTGGGCTTCGACAATGCACCCATCGCCGAACACCTGCGCCTAACCACGATCGGCATTCCGTGGAGTGAACTCGTCCAGCAGTCAATGCACCTTGTTGAAGGACGCCTGCATGGAAGCACCTCCCCGGGTCGACTCCTGTGCCTTGCACATGAGATGATCGTCCGCCTGACATGCGAGAATCGCCTCCAATCCGCCAACTCGCGCCCGTGAAACTTCAGTGCCTGTCATCAGGATCGTTACAGCCTGATTGAACATCAACGGGATTGGACGGATTGCGACGCCCAGGGCTGATTCATGACGGGGTGGAAGCGAGGGAGCCTGGATCAATTGCAGGAGTCTGCCGCGCGCGATTTCCGATGCTTGAAGGTCTCGCGAGTGCGCGGCCTCGGCCGTCCGCTCAATCACCGGTGGCGAAGCGCAGCGCGTATTGGGCGAGATTGTAGTCGGCGATCGTGCCCAGGTAGTCGCGCTGGGCCCGCGCGAGTTCGTCCTCGGCCTCGAGATCCTCGAAAGGCGCACCGACTCCCGTTGCGCGTCTTTCCCGCGACAGGCGCGCGGTTTGATCCGCAGCATTCAACGCGTTTCCTGCGAGTTCAATCTGTCTCGAGAGCGACTGCAGGCGGGCGTGGCTCTCCACCACCTGGCGGCGGATGGCATCCCGCACCTTCTCCTGATCCAGCTCCACCTGCCGTTCGCGGGAGAGCATCTCCCGCTGGCGATTTCGATCCAGCAGTCCGCCGGGTCCGATGCGCCAGCTGACCCCGAAGCTGAGGTCGCTGCTCATGTCGAAATCCCGCGTCAGCGTCGAACCGGAAGGCCCGCCGCCCAGTCCGCCCAACGAGGCCTGTGCGCCGAGCGTGGGAATCAGCGGACCCTGGGTGGCGGCCCGGCGGTTCAATCGCGCGCCCGCCAGCCGGGATGCCGACTCATCGATTTCAGGCCGCCGGGCGAGTGCGCGTGCGATGCGTTCGCCGAGGTCGCCGGCGGGTGATTCGAGCGACATCGGGACGAGTGCACCGTCGTCGGACACGAGGTCGACCGAAGGATCCAGTCGCAGGATCTCCGCCAGGCGGGCGGCCGCCACGCGCTGGTCGGTTCGCGCGCGCAGCAGCGCGAGTTCGGAGCGTTCGCGGGCTGCGCCAGCCCGGGCGGCGTCCCCCTTGAAGGCGATACCGGCTTCGGCTGCGACGCCGAGCTGCGCCGCGTGTTCTCGCGCGACGCGCGCGGCTTCCTGGGCTGCGATCACGGCGGCGCGCGCGCGAGCCAGTTCAAAATAGGCCGACGCGGCGCGAAAGGTCGTCTCGCGCTGGCGCCCGGCCAGGGCCGCTTCGCTCGACTTCACGACCTGTTTTGCGACCAGGTTCTGGAAATAGGTTTCGCCCAGATCGAGCTGTGCATTGATGGCGATGCCGGCGGCGAGGGACTGCTTGTCCGCGTCCAGAATGCGTCCGCCTGCGTCCTGCACATTTTCCTCGTGCCTGCGAACAACGATTGACGGGCTGATCCAAGGGATGAAGCGGGCGCGTGCGGAATCGCTGGCGGCGCGCGCCTCGCTGACCTTTTCGCGCGCAATCTCGACATCCAGATTGTTTGCCCCCGCAAGACGGAGCGCGGTCGCCAGATCGATCGTCTGCGGCTCGGATGCGCGGAGAAACGCGCCTGGCAGAAGCATGAGCAGAGCCGGGACGCGCCAAGTCCATGATTTCCGCCGGAGTGGTGCGGTTGATCCGTTCATTTGCCCCCCGCCACGTTGACTGACTGACCATTCACCAGCGTCGCCTTTCCAGGGAGAATGACGCGGGCATTGGCGGGGAGCTCGTCCAGAATCTCCACGTCGCTGCCGTCGTTGAAACCGTACTTCACCGGCACGCGTTTCGCCTTCCCGTCCTCGAACAGAAAGAGGAAGCCCGCAGCCTTTTCGCGCACGAGGGCGGGCGCAGGCACCAGAAGTGAATCCCTGTGGTGTTCGACACCGATCTTCACGTTTGCGTACATCCCGGGACGCAGGGTCAGGTCCGTGTTTGCGAGATCCGCCTCCACGAAAAGCGTGCGGGTGCGTTCGTCCAGGGCGCCGGAGTGGCGGCTCACTTCGCCCTTGAACACCATTCCCGGCAGGGATTCCGTCGTGACGACCACGGGCTGCCCTGTGCGGATGCGCGCGGCTTCGATCTCCGGCACGGGAACGTGGATGCGGATGGTTGAGTAGTCCATCAAGGTGAGGATGGCCGCAGCCTGTGCGTTGCCGCCGCCTGTGGCCGCGGGCACCAGTGCGCCCGGGTCAATGTTGCGCTGGGTAACGATGCCGTCGAACGGCGCCACGATTTTCGCGTAGCCGAGCATTGTCTCGAATTGCTCGATTCCCGCCTGCGCGGTCGAGAGCCTCGCTTCCGCGGCGTCCGCAGCCTGGGGAGTGATGAGATCCGGGGCCTTGTTGCGCGCCTTGTGGATGCGCTCCACTTCAAATTGCGCCACCTTGAGCTCGGATTGCTGGCGGGAAAGTTCGGCCAGAAGCTCCGGCATTTCCAGTTCAGCGAGCACCTGACCGGCCTTGACGACATCACCGGTGTCGACCGCGATCGACTTCAGGTAGCCGGCCACTTTGGCATGCAGCGTCACCTGATGGTTGGCGCGCATGGTACCGGGAAGCGTCACATACCGGTATATTCCGCCCCGGTGGGGAGAAACCACTTGGACGTCGGGTGAGTTTTGCGCAGGGCACGTCGCTGCGCCGGCCAGGGCCAGCATGATGCTGGATGCACGAAGTAAGCTCATGGGATTGCGAAGAAAGTTGCTCAAAGGGTGGATGTTGATGGAGCACGCTCCTGTCCGGAGTCGTCGGGATGCAGCGAGACCGCTCGGACTTTTCTGCCGGCGAGAATGGCAAAGAAGGCGGGAAGAACGAAGAGCGTCGCGACAGTGGCGAGCGCCAGTCCGCCAACCACGGCTCGGCCCAGGGGTGCGGTCTGGTCGCCTCCTTCGCCCGCTCCCAGGGCGAGCGGCAGCATGCCTGCAATCATGGCGCAGCCGGTCATCAGGATCGGGCGAAGGCGGCTGCTGCCTCCGGTGACCGCACCTGAGATCGGGTCGGCGGTGGAGATCCTGGCCTTTTCCGAGAAGGTGACCAGCAGGATGGAATTCGCAACGGCGACACCGACGGCCATGATCGCGCCCATTGAGGATTGGATGTTCAACGTGGTGCCCGTCAGGCGGAGGGCGAGCACGACCCCTGCGAGAACGGCAGGCACGGTTGAAACGACGGCCAGCGCGAGGCGCACCGACTGGAAGTTCGCGATGAGCAGGAGGAAGATCACCACGATCGCGATCACGAGGCCGGAGCGAAATCCGTCGAGGAGCTGCGTGAGCGGAATGGTCTGTCCTCGATAATCAACCTTCGTGCGCGCCTCGGGCGCGGGGCCCGCGTCGGCAACCGCCCTGCGGATCGCCTTCATGGCCGTGCCGAGATCGGTCCCATGAAGATTCGCGGTGATGCTCACGAGCCGCGCGACATTGTAGCGCTCATAGATTCCCGGCGATGTGCCGCTTCCGATCGCGGCAAGATTGCGCAGAAGGACCGGATCGCCGCCCGATGATTTGACGGGGACGTTGCCGATGTCCTCGACGGTTGTGGTGCGCGCCTCGGGAATCTGCACCTGAACATTGTAGCTGATGCCGGTTGCCGGATCGGCCCAGTAGACCGGCTTCGTGAAGCGACTCGAAGTGGTCGCGGCGACCAGCGAGCGGGTCACATCGGCCATCTTCACACCGAGCAGCCCGGCCCGCTCGCGGTCGACGTTTACGGTGACGGTCGGGTAGTCGAGCGTCTGGGCGATCTGCACGTCCCGCAGGTAGGGAATCCTGGCCAGTTGCGCGATGATGCGATCGGCGTAGGACTTGCTGACCGCCAGTGACGAGCCGCTGATGGCGATCTCAACGGGCGTTGGTGAACCGAAGCTCATGACGCGGGAAACGATGTCCTGCGGCTCGAAGGAGAAACGGACGTCAGGAAACTCCCGGGCGAAGACGCCGCGAAGCCTCTCGATGAACGCCTCCATGGGTATCCGGGTTTCAGGCTTGAACTGAACAGCGAGCCATCCCTCCTCGGGACCGCCGTTCCAGAGGTGAATGAGGTTCACGGGAAAGCTGGAGTTGTGCACGCCAACCATGCCTATGGAGACCTCGACCTTGTCCTCTCCGCCGGCCTCGCGATTGATTGTGTCGAGAACCTTCCGTGCGATCGATTCCGTGACGTCAACCCTCGTGCCGCTCGGGGCGCGGAGCCGCACGGCAAACTGGCCGTTGTCGGTGCGGGGGAAAATTTCGGTACCCAGTCCGCCGCCGACGAACCAGACCACGGCAGCGCAGGCGACAATGTATGCTGCCGCCAGAGGCCAGCGGACGGCGACGATCGCGCGAAGCAGTTTCGCGTACGCGGATTTCAGCTTTTCGAAATAGGATGCCTCGTGAATCTGCGAAACGTGACGACGCAGCAGCCAGATTGAGAGGATGGGAACCAGCGTGCTTGAGAGGAGGTAGGATGCGATCATCGAGAAGCCCACGGCGAGCGCCATGGGCACGAAGAGCGCCTTTGCAGCGCCCACCATGAAGAATGCAGGAATGAAAACGGAGAGTATGCAGAGCATGGCCAGCAGGCGGGGCAGGGCAGTCTCCTTCGTCCCCGTGTAAGCCGCCTGCGATGGGGAAACGCCTCCGGCCATGTGCGTGTGAATGTTCTCAACGGCGACGGTCGACTCATCGACCAGGATGCCGATGGCGAGCGCAAGACCGCCCAGTGTCATGAGGTGAATCGACTGCCCGGTGACCCAGAGGGCGAAAACGGCGCTCAGCAGCGAAAGAGGGATATTGATGAGGACAATGAACACGCTCCGCCAGTCGCGCAGAAAGAGCAGCACCATCACCCCCGTGAGGATGGCGCCCAAGCCTCCCTCCTTCATGACATCGCGGATCGAGCGGTTGACGACGGGCGATTGATCGAAGACGTAGCGGACCTTGATGTCGTCCGGCAGGATCTTTTGAAACTCGGGAATGTTTTTCTTCACGAGTTCGACGACATCGAGGGTCGAGGCGTCGGCGCGTTTGGTGACCGGGAGGTACACGGTGCGCAGTCCGTTCGCGAGCGCGTAGCTGGTCGTCACGTCCGCACCGTCCTGGACCGTTCCCACGTCCCGCAGAAAGACAGCCTTGTCACCGACGCGGCGGAGAGGGACTGACTCGAGATCCCTGGGGTCTTTGACGATCGAGTTCATTTCCACGATCGGATACTTGTCGCCGAGATTCATGTTGCCCGACGGACTGATCGGATTCGCCTCGGCGACCGCCTGGACGATTTCGTCGGGTGAGAGCCCGTAGGCGCGCATGCGCTCGGGGTTGACATTGATGATGATGCCCCGGGAGCTCCCTCCGAAGGGGGGCGGCGCGGAAACTCCGGGTAGGGTGGCGAATGTCGGCCGCACGCGGTTCAGCGCCTGGTCCTGCATTTCCCCGAGCGTGCGGTTGGGGTTGTCGGAGGAGAACACCAGATAGCCGACCGCGACGCTTCCGGCGTCGAACCGCGTGACGAAGGGCGCCGGCGTGCCTTCGGGCATGAACGCGCGCGAACGGTTGACGTAGGCGATGGTTTCCGAGAGCGCCTGCGACATGTCCGTGCCGGGGTGGAACTGGAGCTTCATGATGGAGGCTCCCTGGATGGATTTGGACTCCACATGGGAGATCCCTGCGATGTAGAGAAAGTGGTATTCGTACCGGTAGGTCAGGTAGCCCTCCATCTGCGCGGGATCCATGCCCCCGTAGGGCTGGGCGACATAGATGGTCGGCACGCCGAGCGGTGGAAAGATGTCGCGCGACATCCGCTGGATGGCCAGACCCGCCGCGAGCGCGACCGCTACCACCAGGACCACGACGGTTAGGGGACGGCGAAGCGCCGCATCGAGGATGTTCATGTGTGACGTCTGGAGATCAGGGGGGGCCGGGCCGGGGTGTGCTTGAGGGTGCGAGAGGCATGCCGGGATTTCCGGGAATTGACAAAGACGCGGCGCATCGCGCAGGGTTACAGGGGAATTTCATCGTCATGCCGTTTCGTGGGAAAGTTTTAACGGCCGTCGTTTACGGCCACCGTAACTGATGAGTAAGGAAACGGGATCATCCGCCGTCGAGCGCGAAATTCTGCGCCCGCTTTGGAAGGTTCACATCCTTCATCACGCGTGCGAGGCTCCCTTTGTTGCGAACTGGATGATCGAGGAGCTGCGCGAGCACGGGTATCGCGTGAGTCCCGGCACGCTCTATCCCATGCTCACAAGGCTGTGCCGGCTGGGCTGGCTGAAGACGGTCGAGCAAGCCAGGGCGGGCACGGGGCCGGCGGTGACGCACTATCAGGCGACGTCCGTTGGCAGACGGGCGCTGCGCGAGGTGCAGGCGCGCATTCGCGAACTGCAGGGCGAGGTTTTCAGGAAGCGCTGAGAACGGTTTCCCCCGGACTGCCGCGGGTCTGTCCCGCTCCCCCGAGTTTCTGCGACATTTCCCGGCTGATCTCCTTCAGGCGGGATAGGACGAAGGATATCTGGACATCCGTGCTGCGTGAGATTGGCGCGCTGAAGCCGATGGCCAGAATGGCCTGGCCGTTGGCCTCAAATATCGGGGTGGCGACGGCCGCGATGCCGCTGTTGGAAACATTGCTGGTGATAGCGAAACCGTCGCGGCCGATCTGATCGAGCAACTCGGTCATCTCCCGGGCGTTGGCCGGCGAATTGGGCAGAAATTTTGCCAGGTCCTCCTTGGCAGAATAGCTGAGTTGCACCGATCGAGGCTGATAGGCGAGTAGCACGCGGCCTGTGGCGAAGACGATCGGATGCTCGACCATGCCGTGGTCGTGCGTGACGGAAAGGGGATGATCCGCCTGGATCCAATCCACCACGAAGGCGTGATCGCTTCGCCAGGTCAGAACGACCACTGTTTCCGCAAACTCGCTTGCGAGTGACTCAATGTAGGGACGGCAGAAATCGCGCATGCTGTTCAGCGGATCCGCTGCTGCGCCCATGATGACCGCCGCGAGTCCGAGACGGTACTGTTTGGTCTCGCGGCTTGTCTCCACGAAGTTTCGCGCGAGCAGGGTCTTTAGAAGATTATGCGTTGTTGGCGGCGACAGGCCGATGGTTCGCGCAAGTTCCCTGACACCCATCCACCCGCCGTGTGCGTCCAGCGCTTGAAGTATGCGCAACGCTTTGTCAACGGATTGGATTAAGCCCATTTCTCAAGAGTGTTCAGCGGTGTTGAATAGACAATAGGTTTTTTCTGACAAAATTCTCTTGATACGCGTTTGGTGTTCAGATTAGCTAATCGCTGTTCACACAGAAAGAACAGTGACTGGCTCAGTGCTCGGCTGCGTTCTTCTCAATCCTCCCCACCAAACATCCCCATGATATCATTCCACAAGAATACCTGTGGGCGCGTTCGGCTCGTTTTTGCCCGAGTGACGCCTGTCTGCATAGCGTTGGCCTTGTCGGCGAGCGTGCTATCCGGCCAATCGACGTCTGCCCCGCAATCCGACGGGACAAGACCTCAGGAGAGAGACACGATTGTGCTCAGTCCTTTCGATGTATCCACAAGTCGTGACAAGGGATATGCAGCTGGTGACTCGCTTGCTGCGAGTCGTTTCAATACGCGGCTGATGGACTCTGCGTCCACCATCTCCGTGTTCACCGAGGAATTCCTTCAGGACCTCGGAGCGACGAGTCTCGCGCAGGTGCTGGAGTACGGGGTCAATTCCAACATTGATTATGATCAGAATCGTCCTGATCCGACGATGTTCTATCTTGATGCAGGGCTCCAGAGCACGCGCATCAACAATCGCGGGTTGTCGGGATCCAGCCTGACCGACTTTTTCCGTTCGAGGATGCCAGTCGATTCATACAACACGGGTCGCTTCGATTTCGCATCCGGACCCAACAGTGTGCTTTTTGGCGTGGCGAATTCGGCTGGCTCCATCAACACGTCGACGCTTCAGGCGGAGCTACGGGGCAATCACTATCGTTTCCAGACCCATGCCGGCCGGTGGGAGAATTACCGTGCCTCAACCGACATGAATGTCGTTGTCATTCCCAACCGCGTCGCCCTGCGCGTTATGGGCATGCATGCCCGGCAGGACAGCTGGCGCTATTGGGATGATCGCGAGGACAACCGTGTCACGGGCTCAATCCGGATCGTTCCCTTTCGGAAAATGGGCACCAACATTGTGGCGTCCTATGAGAATGCCGACCTGTCTGGCAAATGGTCGGTTCCGCAGAACATGTCGGACAACACATCCTTTTGGGAGACGCTGCCGGACTCGGTTCGTCTCGTTGACAATCGTGGCACGGTGGCGCTCAGCACGGCGGCGGCGGCGGCACGGGGCCTTGAGCGCATCGCCGGAAACCGCCAGTATGTCGTGACCAACACGGGCGATGTTTTCGCCAACACGATCAATCCCACTCTTGGGGGGATGAATCTGTACACGAGCACGAGTTTCTACGAGACGGCTGCTCAGTTCAACTCCCTCGTGGGCGTCGTGCCCGGCTGGAATCCAACGGTGTTTCGAGACACGTTTCCCACGCTCCTGCCAGCCAGTCAGGAGGAGGCCGATCGGAACGGACCGTACCAGTCGAATCTTGTTGCACCCTATCAGGTCGGTTATGGACCCGACACGACCAGCCTGAGCGACATCGAGCGCCTTTTCGTGCGGCTTGAACAGCCGATCGGCGACAATCTCTTCCTCGATGTCAGCTATCAGAAGGAGACCGCATCAGGCACCGCCAAGCGCCTGGATACGCAGATTTCAGCCGATCCGAATCTCTATATTCCCAATGGGGCGGGCGGCGTGAAGGCCAATCCCAATGTCGGCCGCTACTACATCGACGGCGCGCCCCTTCGCACATTCAATTCAGACGACAACGAGGCGCTGCGGGTCTCAGCGCTGTACAACCTGAATCTCAACAAGTTTGGCGACCACAAGATTCTCGCGATGTTCGAGACCAGTGAAAACATATTCACGCAGCTCCAGGGCAACCAGGTCCTCGTCAACGCCCAGACAAAGGCGCCGATCGCCAATGTGGATGTTCGCAATGCCAACAATCGCGTTGATTACCGCACCTACATTACGCCGGGTCAGGACTACCGTTCCTGGTATGCCGGCACCTTCGAGGACAACAAACTCGTGAGAGTGAACGGCATCGACTACATCAAGAGCTTTGTCGACAACAGCATCTCTGGAAACAAGTCGACGGCCGATACCTATGTGCTGGCCACGCAGAGCGCATTGTTCAACAAGCATGTCTTTGTTTCGGCCGGATACCGGCGCGATGATTATGCGACACTGAATAGAATTTCCGATCGCCTGGCGGCGACGGATCCACGGGTGACCTCCGGGAAGCGCTTTGCGGGTGAGAGCTACCTGACGGACGACTACATCAAGATCAACGAGGATACGTTCAAAACCTATACGGCGGGCATCGTCTGGCACGTGAATCCCCTGTTCTCGCTCTTTGCCAATCAGGCCACGAATGTAGCACCCGCCAACACGAGCCGCCGGACCATCGAGAACAACTTTGACGTTCCCAATCCGGTTCAGGGCAAGGGCAATGACATGGGTGTCATGCTTAGGTTCATGGAGGACAAGCTCGCGATCCGCCTGACCTATTTCAAGGGGGAGAATCCGGGAAATCCCGTCAACCGGGCCAGTTCCGTGGTGCAGGATTATGATCGGATCGTCAGCGCCTTCATGACCTCGATCAATCCCGCCACCGGACAGCCGTACATCACCCAGGCGGACGCCATGTCGAGATTCATCTACATCAAGTCGCGAGGCAGCGCGGGCACCTACGGCGGGGCGATCGTTGATGGCATGTCGGATGACGTGACCACCGGCTACGAGGCCGACATCAAGTTCAATCCGTCACGCAACTGGACGCTGACCGCTTCCGCCTCCTATACGAAACTGGATCGAAGCAACATCTTCTCGGAGTTCGAGCCGTGGTTCGACAAGGAAAAAGCCTTTCTTCAGAAGTTCGGCAATCCCGCTGGTCTGGTGGATCAGAACAACGCGCCGGTTGATGTCTCGCAGCGTCTGCAGAGCATGGTGCTCGCCGTGGACGACCTTCGCAATGCCGGTGCGTTCGGCTTCAACAACCGTCCCTATAAGGCGAATTTCTTCACACGCTATGCCTTCAGCTCTGGAAAGCTGCGCGGATTCTTCGTCGGTGGCGGCATGCGCTGGCAGAGCCAGAATCGTGTGCAGCGCCAGGTCACTGGCCTGAACGACGCAGGACGCCCGGTCTATGGCGGGGTCCTGCACGGTCCCGAGATCCTGGAGTTCGACACATTGGTCGGATACTCCGGGCGGACGGACATCTTTGGCAAACGCACCAACTGGCGTGTTCAGCTGAATGGATACAATGTCCTGAACAACCGCGATATTCAGGTGCTTCGATACTCCGCCGATGGCAGCCGCCTGTGGCGTGTGACGCCACGCGCGCCTGGAAGCTGGAGGGTGTCGTTCTCCCTGGATCTGTGATGTGGAACTCCGTCCTTCGGGAGTCCCCCCATGAATGCGCACTCTGAGCCGGGCATCAGCCCGCGCCGGGCGATGGTCCTGTGCACGCTGCTGTTTTTTGCAGCGGCGCTGTGCTTCCTCGACCGGCAGGTTCTGAGCATCCTGGCGCCGAAAATCACCGCGGAGTTCGGGCTTTCCAACACTGTCTATTCACGGATCGTCTTCGCGTTCGTGCTCAGCTACACCGTCATGGCCGCGCTTGGGGGATGGATCATGGACCGGCTGGGAACACGGCGCGGACTGTCCTTTTCCGTCGGGTTCTGGTCCCTGGCGAGCGCGGCGCATGCGTTCGTGACGGGCCCCTGGAGCCTGGGTGTCGCGAGATTCTTCCTCGGGGTGGGTGAGGGGCCCTGTTTCCCCGGTACAACCAAGGGTGCGGTCGAATGGATGCCGGCGGAACGCCGGGGCTTCGGTGTCGGCTTTGCCAACAGCGGATCCGCGCTTGGCGCCATTGTGGCGCCCCCGCTCACGGTCTGGGCCGCCGCGACCATGGGCTGGCGGGGAGCGTTTGCGGCAACCGCGGTCCTTGGATTCATCTGGTGGATCGCCTGGCGGTGCGCCTTTGCGGGTGTGCCGCAGGTGCGGCGTGAACCGGGGGAGCGGTCCGGTGCGCGCTGGCGGGATCTCCTGGCGAGGCCCGAGGTGCGCCGGCTTCTGGTTGCGCGGTTCTGCTTTGATCCGGTCTTCTATTTCTACATGTTCTGGATCCCGCAGTACCTCAACCGCGAGAGGGGCATGTCCCTTGGCGAAATAGGCGCGCTGCTCTGGATCCCGTTCGTCGCCCTGGAAATCTCCAACATCTCGGCGGGTTTCGTATCCGATTCCCTGATACGCCGTGGCTGGGACCGGAGGCGCGCAAGGATGCGGCTCATGCTGGTCGCTGCGCTCCTGACGCCCGCCTCGTTCGCCGCCGCCCTGGCCGGCACCCCGGCGCTGGCCATCACCCTGATGGCGGTCCTGCTTTTTGCGCATGGGATCTGGATCGCGAACTTCATGACGCTGATCGGCGAAACCGTCGCACAAAACGAGATCGCCACCACCGTCGGCCTTACCGGAATGTGCGGCGGTATCGCCGGCATGCTCTCCAATCTCGTGATCGGTCCCGTCGTCGATCACTATTCGTTCGGTCCCATATTTCTCGCCTCCGCGGTGGTCTATCCGCTCGCCTGGGTGATCATCCGCACCGGCCGCATCTCAGCCAATCCTTCACATGCAAGCGCTAGCTTCCCCGCATCTTCCTGAAACCGCCCCTTCCCGGCACCGCATCGCGCGCCGCAAACCGCGCACGGCGCGCGTGGGGATCTTCGGCGTGGGATACCATGCCTACTGGAACCAATTTCCAGGCCTTCAGGATGAGTTGAAGGGGAAGATCGATGTGCTGGTCGAAAAGGTGGCCGCCACCGGTGTGAGCGTCACCAATTTCGGTCTGATCGACCGCGCGCAGGCGGCGTATGCGCTCGTGCCGAAGCTCAAGGCTGCCGATCTTGACCTTGTTTTCTGCGACATGGTGACCTACGCAACATCGGCTACGTTCGCCATCGTCATTCGATCGCTGGACATCCCGGTTGTGCTTGTCGCCCTGCAGCCGCTGGGCGCCCTGGACTATCCGCGCGCCACGACGCACATGCAGCTTGCCAACGATGACTTCTGCTCCGTGCCGGAGTTCACCGGGGTCGCCATCCGCATGGGAAAACGCCCGCCCGAGGTGATCCTCGGCACGCTTCATGACGATCCCGCCGCCGAGGCGGAGATTGTCGAGTGGTGCGACATCGCGATGGTGCTGCACGATCTCAAGCGTGCGCGCATCGGCCATTTTGGCCATCCGATCGAGCACATGTTAGACATGCAGACCGACCAGACGGCGCTCACGGCAGCGTTCGGCTGCCACCTGGTGCAGACGGAGGCCGACGACCTGCTTCGATTTGAGCGTGAGGTGACCGACGCTGAAACCCAGGCGAAGTGCCGGGAGATCCTGAACCTGTTTGACACGCCGGATCCGAAAGCGGATCCACTCACCCGCAAATTGACGGAGGAGGATCTCGCGACCGCGGCGAAAATCGCCGTAACGCTGGACAAGTTCATCGCGCACCACCAGCTCGACGGCCTGGCCTACTACTACGAAGGCGAGCCGGGCAGCAATCTGCGGAAGATCGTCACCAACCTGATCGTGGGCAACTCACTGCTGACCGCGGCGGGATTTCCCATGTGCGGGGAATCGGACCTCAAAACCTGCATCGCGATGCTGATCATGGATCGTCTGGGAATCGGGGGAAGCTTCGCCGAGTTTCATCCGATCGACTTCCAGGAGGGATTCGTGCTGGTCGGACACGACGGACCGCATCACATCAACATCGCGGATGGCAGGCCGGTGCTGCGAAGCCTGATCAAGTACCATGGCAAGCCCGGACACGGCGCGAGCGTGGAGTTCAAAATCAAGGAGGGGCCGATCACGATGCTCAGCGTGGGGGTGAATGCGCAGGGCCGGTTCAAGTTCATTGTTGCGGAGGGTGAGAGCGTGCGCGGCCCTATTCCCGCAACGGGCAACACCAATACGCGCGGCTTTTTCCTTCCTGACGTGAGAACCTTCCTCAAGCGCTGGGTCGCGGAGGGGCCGACCCATCACTTTGCCCTTGGCGTCGGGCATCGGGCTCAGTCGCTGCGGCGCCTCGGCGAGGCCCTTGGCATTGAGACGGTCATCATCAACCAAAGCGCCCGGCGCTGACCGGCCTGCCGCCATGAATCCATTGCAGGACATTCAGCACCACGGGCGAAGGACGGCGGAGCCTCCCGTTGTCCAGGCGGTGAACAGCGAAACTCGGGCGGGATTCCGAAACCTCGGGTACAGGTTCCTGCTCATGCTGGCCGGGATGGTGATTGCGGCAGCCACGGGATCGATTGCCGTCGCGGATGAACCCACACTCGCCGCGCGGCAGGCGGAGTTGCTGAAGTCGCCCCCGCGCAAGGTGGTTGTGGCGACCGTCTGTACTTTCCTCGGGCGAAAGATGAATGCAGAGGACCGGGTCGTCATCTTCGATCGCTTTGTTTCCGAGGCTGAAAAGGAGGCGGACCATCGCTACCCTGGCGCGGGGCTCGATCTCTTTGTTCTTCCCGAGAACGCTCTTCAGCGGGGCGGTGAGACGGCGCGAACTGCCGCCGATCGCGCGTTGAGGCTGGATGACAAGGAGGTCCTGCAGGTTGCAGCGCTGGCTGCGCGGGCAAGGACCTGGCTGATCCTTCCGATGCAACTGGCGGAGACAAGCGGCGGCCGCGAGGTCTATCGGAATGCCGCGGTTTTGTTTGATCGCAAGGGCAATGTCGCCGGCGTTTATCGCAAGCTGCATCCGCTCGCGGACAAGTCGGGTGTGTTCGAACATGGCGTCACCCCCGGTGATGGTGCGCCGGTGTTCAAGACGGATTTTGGGCGGCTCGGCATTCAGATATGCTGGGACATGTCCTTTGAGGACGGATGGAATGCCTTGGGCGCCTCGGGTGCCGAACTGGTCGCGATTCCGAGTGCCTCGCCGCAGAACATTCCACTGGCTTGGTACGCGCAGCGCAATCGCTACTGGATCGTCAATTCGACTCCGCGCGACAATGTCACCGTCTTCAATCCCATCGGACTTGTCGACGCCCAGCTGACCCGGCCGGGGGTGCTTGTTCACCGCTTTGATCTCGTTTCGGCCGCCATTCATTGGAATCCGGAGGTTGACGACGGCCGTGTCTTCCAGAAGCGCTTTGGAGATCGCGTCGGATTTCTCTGGAATGCGCGCGAAGACACGGGGCTCTTTTGGTCCAACGATGCGAATCTGTCGATCGGTGCCATGATGAAGGAACTGGGCCAGGAACAGATGGACGCCCAGGTGGAGCGTATTCGAAAAGCGCTCATGGCGCGCTAGTGTTCTGTCGCGGAAATGACTATACATATATCATGCGGCCTTCTTGCGCGGCTTTCGCCGGGTGCAACCGGGCTGGATGGCCTCGAGCCGGCGACGACAGCGTTCGATCCTGGCAAGGATGTCCTCCGCCTTGGCGGTCCAAACAAATGGCGTGGGCTCCTGGTTCCATTGCTCGATGAAGCGGGTGATCGAGTTGATCAGATCGGGAACACTGGAGAAGCTGCCGCGACGCACCGCCTTGCCGGTGAGTTCGGCAAACCAGCGCTCCACCAGATTGAGCCAGCTCGAACTGGTGGGAATGAAGTGCAGTTTGAAGCGTGGACGCCGGGCGAGCCAGCGCTGCACCCGCTCGTGTTTGTGGGTGCCGTAATTGTCGACGATAAGATGGAGCTCGTCCGCCTCGGCATATTCCGCGTCGATTTGTCGCAGGAACTTCAGGAACTCGATGTGCCGGTGGCGCGGGAAGCAGTGGCCGCTGATCTTGCCGGCGGCCACGTTCAATGCGGCAAACAGCGTGGTCGTGCCATGGCGCACGTAGTCGTGCGTCCAGGTGCCGCAGCGACCGCGCTTCAGCGGCAGGCCTGGTTGCGTGCGATCCAGCGCCTGAATCTGGCTTTTCTCGTCCACGCAGAGCACCACCGCGTTTTGCGGTGGGTTGAGGTAAACGCCCACCACATCGAGCAGTTTGGGCACAAACTGTGGATCGCGGGAGAGTTTGAACGTCTCCTGTCGGTGCGGCTGCAACCCATGCTCCTGCCAGATACGCGCGACTGTGCTCGCATGCACGCCCTGCGCCTTCGCCAGGGTTCGCGCGCTCCAGTGCGTCCGCCCCGGCGGCTTCGTGTGCAGCGTCGCTTCGACGATCCTTTTCGCCAGCCCTCGGCGCGGCTTGCGCCCGCGGCCATTCGCCACGTCCCACAATCCTTGCGGACCTGCGGACACAAAGCGCTGGCGCCACAGCCGGCAGGTGTGCCGGTTCACCTCCAGCTCCTCCGCAATCGTGGCATCGTCCAGCCCTTCGGCCTTGCGCAAAATGATCCGGCAGCGCTTCACCACCTGCTGGGGCGTACCGTGCGCGCCCACCCAGCGCTCCAAAACGCCACGTTGGTCTGCCGTGACCGTCAGAATCGTCGGTTTCCTGCTCATGCTTGCAGGTTGAACGATAACGACTTTTAAGTCTAGTCATTTCAGCAACAGAACACTAGAATCCAGCCACCATGGACCTCCGCCACGCATCTGACTTGATTTCCCGCCTGAGGCGCGGGCTCGGACTCTCCGTTGCACTCGTCATGGCGTGTGCGAGTGCCGCACCAGCGGCATTCGGAGTGCCGAAGCTAGAGGAAGGTTTTCGCACCCCGCCGCCGGAAGCGAGACCACACACTTACTGGCTTTGGCTCAACGGCCATGTGCATCTGCCCACTGCGGTGGAGGAGCTGAAGGCGATGAAGGAGGCCGGGATTGGGGGCGTTCTCTTGTTTGAAATGGGTGCGCGCGGCGATCCGGCAGTCATTCCCACACCGGGGCCCGCCTTCCTTAGTCCCGATTGGGTCGCTCAACTGCAGGTTGCGGCTGATCGGGCAAAGGCATTGGGCATGCAGGTCGACATGTCGGTCATCAGCAGTTGGGACATGGGCGGTCCGTGGATTGATCCGAAGCATGCGGTGATGGCCCTCTACGCAACCGAAACAGTGATCAAGGGCGGACGGAAGCTCAACGAGGTGCTGCCCTTTCCGGAGCATGAGCGAATTGCTCCTCTTGGGTCGGATGGGCGGCCTGCGTTCTGGGAGGACGTCGCGGTGCTGGCGGTTCGCGAACCGCGCAGACTGGCCGCACATGAATTTGTCTTTCGCCTGGATCCGGTCGGGGTGCATGACCTCGCCTCGATAGTGTTCGACCAGGGACGGCCCCAGCCGCCGTCCGCATTGGCGTCGACCATGACTCCGGTGCGCGAGTTTTCCGTGGCGGTTTCATCGACAGGCACGCATGAGGCGGACTTCACCGAGGTGCTCCGCGGCCAGCTCGAGCCCGGGGAAGGTCCCCAGCGTTTTCAACTGCCGCCGGGTACGCGAGGATCCCACGTGCGGTTGCGCCTGCTCAGCGGCCAGGATGCATCAAGGGAGCGCTGGACGCTCGGCGAGTTCGGCGTATTGGACCGCTCGGATCGCAACCTTGCGAGTTCGCACCAGGCTGATCAGTCGCGCGATGGAGCGCTGCTTGTGCGTGCGCCCACGCCCCTGTCCTATACGACATGGAGGGCGGGCAATGTCCATGATGGAGTGCGCGGCGGCCCCGGTGGCATATTTGCGACGGCGGGGATGCCGTCGTTCGACATCCGTGATCAGAGTGAGTTGCTGAATGTGACAGCGAAGGTGGACCGGGAGGGACGGCTGCACTGGGATGCGCCTTCGGGCGATTGGACGATCCTTCGTTATGTGTGCATGGTCACCGGTGAAAAGCTGAAGGTGCCGAGTCCGGCATCGACGGGCCTTGCCAGCGACCACCTGAGCTCCGAGGCCACACGCATTCACATGAATCATGTGATCGAGCAGCTGAAGAAGGGCCTGGGGCCGGACCTTTCCAAGCGCGGTCTGGAGAATCTCTACCTCGCGAGCTATGAGGTGGTGGGTCGCGTCTGGTCACCGGTGTTCGCCGGCGAATTCAAACGACGGCGCGGATACGCACTCGAACCGTGGCTGCCCGCGATCTTTGGCGCGCGCATCGGCAGCGAGGAGAAGACGGAGCGGTTCCTTTTTGATTATCAGAAGACACTCGGAGAGGTTGTCGTCGACGCGTACTATCGCACCGCCGTGGAGGTTGCACGCGCGGCCGGCCTGAAGGTCAAGTCGGAGGCCGGCGGTCCGGGACCACCGATTCACACGCCGCCGGTCGACGCCCTGCTCGCCGATGGAACCGTCGACAATGTGCAGGGGGAGTTCTGGCCGTTCTGGCCGGACAACGATGCGCTGAATGTCATCAAGGAGCCGGCGTCGGCCGCTCATATTTACGGCAAGCGGCGCGTGCACATGGAGTCCTTCACGTCGTTTCATCACTGGGCGGAAGGGCCGCAGGATTTGAAGGCGAGCGCTGACCGTGTGTCACCGAGGAGGCAATCACTTTGTCTGGCACACGGACTCACCAGCGCCGGATTTTGGACTGCCGGGCTCGTTTATGGTGCGGGCACCCACCTCAGCCGGAGCGTCACCTGGTGGCCGAAGGCGAAGCCATTTCTCGACTACCTTGCGCGAAGCTCCTTCCTGCTGCAGCGCGGGAGGTTTGTCGCCGACGTCCTGTACTACTATGGCGATGGCGGGATGAATTTTGTCGGCCCGAGAAGAAATCGCCGGTCCCTGGGCCCGGGCTATGACTATGACGTCACGAATGCCGACGTAATCCTGCATCGGCTCAGCGTTCGCGACGGGCGGATCACCCTTCCGGATGGCACCAGTTACGCGGTGCTTGTTCTTCCGGAGTCCGACGCGATCCACCCCCCGGTGCTGGAGAAGCTCAATGAATTGGTCCGGGCAGGAGCAGTCATCATCGGACCGCGTCCGACGCGGGCGACGGGTCTGCAGAACTATCCGGAGAGCGATCGCCGGGTGCGGGAGCTGTCGGCGGAGGTCTGGGGCGAACTGGATGGACGGCAAAGGACCGGGCGGAAACTGGGCAGGGGCAGTGTCCATTGGGGGGTTCCGGAACATCAGGTGCTCAGTGAACTTGGCCTTTCACCCGATTTCATTGCGCCCGATACGCTCGACTTCACGCATCGTCGGGATGGCTCGGACGACATCTATTTTGTGCGCAACAAGACCGATGGTCCGGTGAGCGCGACGGTCTCGTTCAGAGTCGCCGGACGCATCGCGGAATTCTGGGATCCGATCAATGGTGCGGTGCGGCGCCTGCATGCGGTTTCCGGGGATCGCGATCGCATGGACATTTCGCTTTCCTTCGCTGCGCGTGGCTCAGGATTTGTGATTTTCAGGGCGAAGGGCACCCCGGGTGTCAGGGACGTCGCCGCTGCGGTCGCAGCACCTGCGACTGGAAGGACGCTGTGGCTCGACGAGGGATGGAGTGTTGAATTCTCGTCTCCCCTGGGGTCTCCAGGACGAATTGAACTTTCACGCGCTGAGCCCTGGACGAGACAGAAGGATCCTGCGCTGCATTATTTCTCGGGCTCCGGAAAGTATCGCCGCACGGTGATGCTTCCGGATGGATGGCGGGAGGGTGCGTCACGCGTTGAACTCGAGCTCGGCCGACTGTGGGCGATTGGAGAGGTCTGGATCAACGGTGTGTCGCAGGGAGTGGTCTGGACGCACCCGTTCAGCGTTGATTGCACGCACGCACTGAAGGATGGCGAAAACGAGATTGTCATCGAGGTGATTGGAACCTGGCACAATCGCCTGGTTGGAGAGGCCAGGGGTGAACTGCCGAGCCTGACGAGAACCAACATCAGTGTTTCACAGCGAAAACCGTGGAAGGAGCTCGATGTCATCGAAGCCGGACTGTTCGGCCCAGTGCGGCTTGTGGCCTATTGATGGAGGGTCGGGCTATGCTGCCGTGCCGGCACCGAACGCAATGATCACGATTTCCACGGGTGCGAGCCCCGCCACCCGCGGTCCATTTTACTTATGAACCCACACAGCCTCAAAGTCATGAAATCTAATTCGACCCCGTTGCGCGTGAGCGCCTTGTTGCTCCTTGCCTGTGCAGCGGCCGTCGCCGCGGAGCCGCAGCTTCCCGAGCAGTACCGCGAGCCCTTCTCGCGCTCCTTCCCGATTCGCGAGGAGCAGCAGCTGCAGGTCAAATCGTATGCCGACAAGCTCCTGGAGGAAAAGGCGAAGGAGGCGATGGAGCGCGTGAAGCCCGACTTTTCGAATGCAAAGGCCTACGAGGCGTCCCTGGCTCCCTACCGCGCCTTCCTCCAGGCCCAGTTCGGCACGCCGCCTCCTGGGGCGAAGCCGGGAAACATCAGGCGATTCGAGCGGGTTGGTGAGGATCGCCACAGCGTCATTTATCGCGTCTGGATCGAGGTGGTCGACGGCGTCGACACCTATGGCATCTACATGGTGCCGAAGAAGCGACTCCCCAAGGCGCCGCTGCTCATTGCGCAGCATGGCGGTGGTGGAACTCCGGAGGCGATCTGTGACCTCGATACGCGGGCCAACTACACGCATTTTGGATTCGAGGCGGTGAAGCGCGGCTACATTGTCTGGGCCCCGGCGCTGGCGATGCACTGCAGCTATTGCGGCGACCCGGTCATTCCGGGCGTCGCGCGTGAGGAACTCGATCGCAAACTTAAGCTGGTGGGCACGAGCATTGTCGGGCTCGAATTGTACAAGATCATTGAAAGCACGCGCACGCTGATGAGGACGCGCGAAGAGATCGACACCGACC
The DNA here is from genome assembly GCA_015075305.1 of Opitutaceae bacterium. Lineage (NCBI taxonomy): Bacteria > Pseudomonadati > Verrucomicrobiota > Opitutia > Opitutales > Opitutaceae > Opitutaceae bacterium. Next base: position 299,220 of record JABTUS010000008.1, read on the forward strand.
GCGTGGGCATGACGGGTTTGTCCTGGGGTGGCTTCTACACGATGTATGCCTCGGCGTTGAATCCCTTCATCAAGGTCGCCGTGCCCTCCGGCTATTTGAAGGACTATGCGATGACTTTGAAACGCTCGGCGGAAGGCACTGCGCGCCCACCCGAGCGCGAAACCGTCGGCGGTCTGGGTGGTTTCCAGGCGATGGCGCTCATCTGCCCCAGGCCCTGCATGCTCCAGCTGGGCAGGGCGGACACGGTCATCAATTTTGCTGAAGCCGGGCCCGAGGTTGAGCGGACGAGAAGCTTTTATGAGAAGCTCGGTCTCGCGGACCGTTTTCAGTTCAATGTCCATGAAGGCGGCCATGTTTATGAAACGACGGCCGTGCTTGATTTTTTTGACCGGCATCTCTGAAAGGCCGCCCGGGAGTCACGGTGAAACGACGGTTGCCGTGCGTTTCAGCCCCGTGAATTCCGTGGCTCGCATTGGGATGAAGCACCAATCGCAAAAGTTGAAGAATCCAGTGAATCGCAACCCCGACCACTCATGAAAACCTCCAGAAAGCTGTTCTCCGCGTGCGCAGTGTTCGTCGCGCTCGCCGCAAGTGCCGGTCTTGCCCGTCCTCCCGAGTTTGAAGTCATCGTGAGAAAGGATGTGATGGTCCCGATGCGCGATGGCGTGAGGCTCGCCACTGATCTCTACCTGCCCGCCAGGGGCGGAATTCCAGCTGACGGCAGGTTCCCCGTCGTTCTCACCCGCACGCCGTACGACAAGTCGGAAACCGCCTGGACACCGCTCAATGAAATCGGGCCCTACTACGCGTCGCGCGGTTATGTGTTTGTCGCCCAGGACACGCGGGGGCGCTTTGCGTCGGAAGGGGAGTGGCACATGCTGACGGACGACGGCAGGGACGGCTGGGATTGCGCCGCGTGGATCGCCCGGCAATCCTGGTCGGACGGAAAGATCGGCATGTTTGGAACGTCGTATGTCGGCGGCACGCAGCATGCGATGGCTCTGGAGAAGGTGCCGCAGCTCACGACCGTCATTCCGGTGGATGCGATGTCGAACATCGGCCGTCAGAGCCTGCGCAATGCCGGCGCGTTCGAGATGCGCTTCTGGAACTGGATCATGACCAAGGTCACCAAGGGCAGCCGTGCGGGCCGCGATCCAGGCACGGCCGCCGAGCTCATGGAGCTCTCCGGGCAGCGATTCAACTACCTCAAGCACCTGCCCATCCGGCCGGGCACGACGCCGCTTCAGCTTGCACCGGAGTACGAGGACTGGCTCGTCCAGGCGATGAGGCATGGCGCCGACGATTCGTTCTGGGCGCAGAACAACATCCTCGCGGATCCGAAGCGCTACAAGGACATGCCCGTCTACCTGGTGGGCGGCTGGTACGATTCCTGGGGTGGGAACACGACCGCCAACTTCACTGCGCTGAGTCAGGCGATCAAGGGGCCGGTCTATCTCATCATGGGACCGTGGATCCACGGCGATCAGGGAAAGTCGGCGCATGGGCAGGCCAGCTTCGGCGCGGATGCCGCGATTCCCGATCCGCTGGCCTGGAGGCTCGAGTGGTATGATCACTGGCTGAAGGGTATCGAAAACTCGGTCGGTCGTTCGGCGCCGTTTGCCACAAACGTGCGGATTTTTGTCATGGGCACGGGTGATGGCCGGAAGACTGCGTCGGGGCTGCTTAACCACGGCGGCTACTGGCGCAACGAAAGGGAATGGCCGCTGGCCCGCACGCGCTACACGCCCTACTATTTTCAACCGGGAGGGGAGCTCTCCACCACGAAGCCGGCGTCAAAGGCTGGAGGCACGAGCTTCCAGTTTGATCCGCGGGACCCCGTGCCGACGCTCGGAGGTCCGATCTCCTCGGGCGACGACATCATGCAGCAGGGCGCGTGGGACCAGCGGGGCGGGCCGCAGTTCTGGAACTGGCCGAATCCGCTTCCTATCTCGGCGCGCAACGACGTCCTGGTTTTCCGCACCGCTCCGCTCGAGGCCGACGTTGAGGTCACCGGGGAGATCGAGGTGAAGTTCTGGGCGTCGTCGTCCGCTGTGGACACGGATTTCACGGCGAAGCTGATCGATGTGTATCCACCGAGTGGTGACTTCCCGCACGGTTTTGATCTCAACATTGGCGACGGCATCGTGCGCGCGCGCTTTCGCGACTCGCTGAAGGAGGAGAAGCTGATGGAGCCCGGCAAAGTCTATCCCTTCACTCTCAGGATCTATCCGACATCGAACGTCTTCAAGAAGGGCCACCGCATCCGCGTGGACATTTCGAGCAGCAATTTCCCGCGCTTTGACGTGAATCCCAACACTGGGGAGCCGCTTGCGGACAATCGCCGCGTGGTGATCGCCACCAACACACTGGTGCACGATCGTTCGCATCCCTCGCACATTGTTCTGCCGGTCATTCCCGCCGCGCAGTAAGAGGTGCTCTCCTTCGGAGCCTCCGCGTCGGCGGGAGGCTGCAATCGGTGCGCCATCCGACGGGATGCAGCACTGGCGAAGATTCCCACAATCGCGTTTCGAATTGACCTAGCTCAAGGCGGAAATCCGAAAAGCGATTATAGTGGGAGTCTTCCCATCCATCATGAGTACATCACCGCAAGACAGGAATTCCTCGAAAATCACGCCCGAGAGCATGGTAGGTCACATAGTGGCCGCCCGGCCGCTGCTGTCCGGAGTTTTTGAGCGCGTTGGCATCGACTTTTGCTGCGGCGGCAGGATCACCCTTGCAGCGGCGTGCGCCAAGCGCGGGCTGGATGTGAACACGTTCATTGCGGTGCTGGAGGCGGTGCCCGCCGCAGCCACGACGGCGACCGATGCGGCGGCGATGTCGCTGAGCGCGCTCGCGGATCACATCGAGGGCACGCATCATTCGTTCACCAAGGAGGAACTCCCGGTTCTCGTGGAGCAGGCGCAGCGCGTCGCCATGAAGCACTCGGGCCGTGACGCGCGGCTGACCGAGGTGGCGCAGACCGTTCATGACATGGCGCGTGAAATGTTCGAGCACATGGCCAAGGAGGAGGAGGTGCTTTTCCCGCTGGTTCGTGCGCTTGACCAGAATGGCGAGTTGCCCAGCAGGCGCGGTTCGATCGCCGATCCGATCTCGGAGATGGAGGCGGAGCATCAGGAAACCGGGGCGGCGCTTGAACGTCTGCGCACCCTGACGGACAATTTCACTCCGGATTCCGAGTCGTGCAACACGCACCGCGCGCTGCTGGCGGGGCTCGCGCGTTTTGAGGAGGATCTCCACCTGCACGTGCACAAGGAGAACAACATCCTTTTCCCGAGGGCGCTCGCACGCCTGCCGGCGAACGTCTAGCTTGAGCGGTTTCGCGCGCGCCGACTCGTGGGTCGACAGGGCGGAAGGGCTTCGATGGGTGTCAGTTGTTCACGGAGAGGTTTTTCTCGAAATCTGGCGCTGTTCCCTTAACCCTGCTGCGGCATGCGCATCTTGGTCACCGGCGGCGCCGGATTCCTGGGCTCTCATCTTTGCGATCGTCTGCTCCGTGACGGGCATGAGGTCATCTGCCTCGACAATTTCTTCACGGGGCGGAAGGGGAACATCACCCACTTGCTGGCAAATCCGTTTTTCGAACTGGTGCGCCACGATGTGATCGATCCCTTCAAGGTCGAGGTCGACCAGATCTACAATCTGGCGTGTCCGGCGTCACCGCCGCACTACCAGTACAATCCCATCAAGACCACCAAGACCTCGGTCATGGGCGCGATCAACTGCCTCGGCCTGGCCAAGCGGTTGAAGGCGCGTGTCTTTCAGGCGAGCACAAGCGAGGTCTATGGTGATCCCCACGTCCATCCGCAGCCGGAAGCCTATTGGGGCAATGTCAATCCGATCGGCCGTCGCTCATGCTACGATGAAGGCAAACGATGCGCGGAGACCCTGTTCTTCGACTACCATCGTGAGAACAAGGTCGATATCCGGGTGGCGCGGA